>CAZDCH010000012.1:0-18392 GCA_964503915.1 uncultured Thermoplasmatales archaeon | reverse complement strand
CTTCAATAAGAAGAAAAATTTTTAAAGTTTATACTAAGCATCCATCTAATGTTCCTGAGATGAGTGATAAGGTATTTAAGCTTGGCTTATACACTGCTGAACATGATATTCCATATCATGAAAGGGTTTTAACTGATTTAGCATCACAAGGTATATGGATTTTTGATACAAGCGGAAAAAACCAGGAAATAAAAGCTATAGTATATGATATTGAAATGACAAAATATGGAATAGGAAGAGAAGCTCCAATTGATATTATAGGATATGCTGAATTAAATATTTCTTTTGTATCAAATAAAAATCTCGAAAATGAAGATTTCTTTTTT
The DNA here is from genome assembly GCA_964503915.1 of uncultured Thermoplasmatales archaeon. GTDB lineage: Archaea > Thermoplasmatota > E2 > UBA202 > JdFR-43 > JAPDJP01. The sequence goes on along the minus strand of CAZDCH010000012.1, from coordinate 18,066 downwards.
GAAATAAAGGATTTACCAGATAATGTTGAGGATGTTAAACAATTTTTTTCCTATGATGAGCACGAAGAAATAAAAAACTTATTAAAATTTTCTGAAATAGTTGCTAACTCGGATATAATAGCTGGGCACAACATAATGGGATTTGATAATCTAGAAATTTATAGAAGAATAAAAGATTTAATGAGATTGTCATCAATTCTTTCAAAAGATGAAATAAAAAAATTTAAGGAATTTCTTGAAAAATATGTTAGGAAAGACCAATCCTTTCATTTTGGCATTGCTAATGATGTAGCTATTTTTTATCCATCAACTTTTGATACATTTCATGCAGCAAGAAAATTTTATTCTTTAGATGATTATAGCTTGGAAGGGATTACACATTTTCTTGGAGTAGAAATTAAGGATAGAATACATCTATCTCCAGGAGAAATGGCAATAGATGAAAAAACTTTAAAATACAATAGGCAAGATGTTATAGAAGAAATAAGGGTCTTTTTAAAATTGGTGCAACAGGGCCTACCATTGGCTTTCATAACTGGCATGCCTTTTGAATTGCTTTTTCCATCTGGTGCAACAAAAATGTGGGATTATATGGCAATGATTAGAGCAAAATATCATAAGAAAATAATGCCAGCTTTGTGCAAGGTATATGATATTGCAAAAAAAATAAAAAAATATGGAAAAAGTAAAAAAGAAATAGTTGAAAAAGTGAGAAAAGAAGGAGCTAGTAAAGAGATTTTAAGAATTGTAAAGTATGGAGAAGAAATGCCTGATTGGGTAGAATATCCCTTTTTAATATACGATGAGGAAAATAAAGACATAGCTTATCATTTTCCTGGAGGAATGACAATAAAGCCAGATAGAGATGCAAATAGTCATTTTATTCCATGGTATAAAGTAATTGTTGCAGATGTTGGAGCAATGTATCCAACAATTTTAAGAGCAATAAATGCTGGCGCCGATACTGTAAGGCTGGCAAAAGATGAACCTAATGATTGGGTGTGGCTAAAGAAAATTTCAAGAAAATTTTTAAATGAAATAAAGCCAATTTATAAAGAGGTAAAAGAAGAATTTATTGATAGAGGAGTGCTAATTGGTGTAAAAATATCGGAAGAGCCTGGTGTAGTAAATTTAGCAATGAAAGGTATAATGAATTTTATAAATAAAATAAAAAGGGATATGAAAAATAAAACAGGAAAAGATAAACAAATATTAAGCATGATGTATCAATCTTTAAAAGCAGCTAGAAATGCAGGAACTCATGGCATATTATCTGCTCCTACAGTAGCTTGTAGACAATTTAATTTATGGGGTGCTGCTTTAATTACAACAAAAGGACAACAAATACTGTATGATACTCTAAAAACTTTGGAAAAAGAAGGAGCAAGAGTTGTATATGGTGATACTGATGGGATTTATGTTGCTTGCTCTTCTTCTGCCTCAAAATTATTAAGAAATGCTCTAGGAAAAATAGAGGGCAAAGAAAAATGGATAATCGAGCCATATAAGGTTTATGAAATAATAGATTACTGTAATAAAAAATGGAGAGAAAAGCTCAATTACAAAGATTTTGAACTTGAAGCTGAAGAGCATGAAGCAATGATATTCGTCAAACATAAAAATTATCTAATATTCGATGTTGAAAATGGGAATGTTAAAATGGTAACAAAGGGAAACAATTTTAAGGGAAGTGATAAGCCTGATATTGCAAGGATTGTATTGAAAGATATTATGCTGGAAGTTTTAAAAGAAAATCTTGAATGGGATAATGAAGAAGAGGCAAGGAAAAAAATTAAAGAATCTATAATGAGGATTACACTAGAAAAGATAAAGGAAATAGATATAGAAAAATTTGATATAGATGCTTTTACACTAGTACAATCTGTACAGCCACACAATAGATATAAGCCAAATCCAAATGGTACACCTTCTGTATATGGAGAAAGAGCTGCTGCTCTTGAAAAGCTTGTTGGTAAAATAAATTTTAGAAGAAAATTTAAATTTGTTATAACAAAAAAACCTTTACCAGGCATAAGATACCCATCAAAAAGTGGGGTTAAACCTATACACTACATGTATCCAATTGAATTTCTTAAGGATAGAAATCAAATAGATATGGATTGGTATAGAGAAATGATAAAAAATTTTGTGCAAGGGGCTTTTGGTTTGCCCAGCTTAGAAAGATGTAGACAATATGGATTAGATAAATGGATGTGACTAAAATTCATATATTTCTGGACCATATGGACTAAAAATTATCATTCTTTTTGATATTTTTTCAGATAACTTTTTATGTACAATTGATAATTCTTCTTCCCTCTTTTTTCTTATCTCCTCCATTTCTTTTCCATGATAAACTTTTGAATAGTGTGTGCCTTTATTTACGAGCATGCTCCTAAAGGCAATTGAAATTAAATATATTAAATCTTCATCTGACCAATTTTTATTTACCGAACCATTTTGAACATAAACAAAACTATTATTATCCAATTTGTCGTATAACCACATGTCTCCATTTACATATCCTTTGCAATGCCTTACAATAACATTGGCTTGCGGTAATTTTTTCCATATATCCCAATTGATGATTTTTTTAGCAGAATAATTTAACATAAAATATACATTTATCCCTGAATAATTTTCTGTAAGTTTTTCTAGCTCTTTTAATGTTCTTCCTAAATTATATTCTTCTAATCCTCTTGGTTCTAAAGATTTCTCATAATCACCAATAAATAGCCATCTAACATCTTTTTCCTTTTCTGCATAATTTCTATATACACTAACTAATTCTTTTAAGCCTAAATAGATGTCGCGATAATTGTTTCTGAATTTATGCCTTTCATGAATTACATTTATATAAAGATGCTTTACTCCTAAATTTTTTAAGCAATGAATTAATCTCAAACAAAAAAGACCTCCATCAAAATATACTTCCCAGCCTTGTTGACTTGTTGAGGTTCTTGTTCCATCTGTCATTTCATATATTACCATTTCTTTAATTTCATTTATCCTGTCAAAAATTCCCAATTTTTTGCAAGCTTTTTCAAACATGTTTTTTATCTTTGGGTATGTTAGTAGTTTTAGCATAATTTTTATAGAGTTTTTATTTTTAATTCTTTTTTATTTTTCTTTTTTATTAATAAAAGGAAAAACAAAAAAACAAAAAATATTTTTATAAGCAATATGAAAATTATATCTATATTTAGACCAGTAACAAGCTTAATAGCTTCTTTATCAAGCGTTATAGGGATAATTATTGCTAGTGGCAAAAATTTTTCAATGCATTTATATGAAATATTTATGGTTTTTCTCATTACCTTAATATTTTGTTTTGGTGGATTTGCCTTAAATGACTACTATGATAGAAATATTGATAAAATAGCACATCCTGAAAGACCAATTCCTGCTGGTTTCATCTCCCCAAAAAAAGCATACATGATAGGATTATCTTTGCTATTAACTGCTATAATTTTCTCTATTTTTTTAAATATATTTTGCTTATTTTTAGTTATATTAGCTTTTATTTTAATTACCTCGTATGAAAAATTTTTTAAAATGCTTCCAATAGGAAATGTAATAATTGCTTCATTAGCTGCAATAACTTTCTTATTTGGTGGCATAGCAATCTATCAAATTGAAAAACCTCTTTTTCTCTCAATAATTGTATTTTTCTTTATATTGGGAAGGGAAATACTGATGGATATTGAAGATATAGGAGGAGATGTAAACAGAAAAACTTTACCTATCATTTGGGGCATAAAAAAAGCAAGGATAATAGCTTATTTTTTTATTGGATTAGCAATAATAATTAGTCCAATCCCTTATTTAATTGGATTGTTAAGTGTATATTATTTGTTAGTGGTAATACTTGCAAATTTGATTTTCATTTTTGCAATACTAACTAATTATAGATTCAGAGAATTAACAAGGGCAGGCATGCTACTGGCATTACTTGCATTTATTATTGGAGTGTTCATTACATAATCTTCCTCATAATCAACATCTTCCTCTCGATTCTCCCTTTTTTATTCCAGTAGCTATTAAATGAGCCACTCTTATTGGTTCTGGTATTGCTCCTCTTATTATTGATAACTTTATAACATCTATCACTTCCTCTCTCTTTAAACCAATATATTTTACATAAAGGGGATATCTAAGTTTTATTTCTTCTATTTCTCCTTTACTTATAATTTTCCATTTTTTTTCCCATTTTTTCGAATGCATTAATGCTTCCCTTATTTTTTCCATGTTTGGTTTTTTTCTGGTTATTGTAATAGCCGGTAATCCTGTTTTTTTATGAATTTCTTCTATATCAACTACATTAAATCCTCCTAAAGCAACTCCATCTATCATAATTAATTTTAATTGTTTCTTGTGTTTAGAACTATTTATCAATTTAATCAATTTTTCAGTAGCATCTATACCATCAACTTCTATAGTTGTTTTTAAAACACCTTCTAAATAGATTCCTCCCCTCATTACAACCCCCACAATATCCACTTTTTTATCTTTAAAAGAAAAGGGCATATCATCTACACCTAAAATTCTTATTTCCTTTTTCATTTTAAAGGCAAATGTCCAGTTATTTGGTCGATTTTGCTTTCCTCATCTGGCCCAATTCCTAATGCAGTGAGTGTGCCTGGCTCCAATTCTGTTAGGCCAGCATTTCTTATCAAAGCAGTTATTATTTTTTTTGCTTTAGCTTTTTTCTCTATTTGTAAGATTTCTTCTTTATCAGCTACTAAAACAACTTTCTTTTGTCCCTCTTCAATCCATTTTTTTATTATATCTGGCTTTTTTCTCAAAGATTTTAAAGTGCATTCTACTGCTGCATGAGCCACCTGAGCAGCTAATTTTCCACAACTCATTTCGATTTTATTTACTACTATTACCATTTTTAGCATACCATCTCCTCGCCAAATCTTCTGCTTTATCCCATTGTATTATTCCTTTTAAATGTATCTCATTTCCTTTCATTTCAACATGTTTAAAGGGAATTGCATAAAACTTTTCTCCTTTTTTTATTATAAGCAAATCTTCAAAAATTGATATGCTTTCTCCAATTCTCTTGCCATGGGAATCAACAACAAATTTTGCAAGGAATGTTAACTTATTTTTCTTTTTAAATGGCATCAATATTAAATAGTCATAATTACTTAAATTTGATGCGATTTGACGTTGCAATAATAGGGGCAGGGGTAGCAGGAAATTCATTAGCAAATATAATTGCAAAGAAAGGTTATAAAACAGTTGTAATAGAAAAAAATAAGGAAATAGGAAATAAATTATGTGGAGGACTAGTTAGCAAAAGGGTATTAAATCTTTCAAAAACAGATGCTGTAGTAAATGAAATTAAGGGTGCATATGTAATATTTCCAAATGGGAAAGAAATTTGTATAGGAGGAAATAAAACGAATGCTTATGTTATAGATAGAAAGATTTTTGATAGAGAACTTGCTGAAAAAGCAATGTCAAATGGTGCAGAATATAAATTAAATTTTAAAGTTAAGCATATTTTTAAAAATAAAATAAATGGGGAAATAGAATTTGAATGGTTAATTGGTGCAGATGGTGCAAGAAGTTTTGTTGCTAAAAAATTTTGTATGGGTGAGGTAAGCTTTATAAATGCTATACAAGGCAATGCTAAAATGAAGATTGATGAAGATTTTGTAAAGATATATATTAACCAAGAAATTGCTCCTGGCTTTTTTGCATGGCTAATTCCAGATGGAAATAAAGTTAGGATTGGATTGGGTAGTCATAAAAAAGCATTAAGAAAAAAATTAAACAAATTCATAAAAATTATAGATGCTAACATTTTTGATATTAAAGCAAGCCTAATTCCTATTGGATTAAGAAAGTTCTATTTAAAAAATGTTATACTAGTTGGAGATGCATGTGGGCATGTTAAAGCAACATCTGGTGGAGGAATTTATGGCTCTTTATTGGCAAGCAAATTGCTTGGAGAAAATTTTGAAAATTTTGAAAATTATAGAAAAAAATTTATGGGAAAATTTGGAAAAGAGCTTAGAAAATGTATCCTTGTTAGGAAAATTTTTTTAAAGCTTAATAATAGAGACTTTAATGAAATGTATGAAAATATAAAAAATGAAGTTGAATTAATTAATAAATATGGGGATATAGATTATCCTTCTATATTAGCAAAAAAAATGGTAAAAAAATTTATAATAAAAAATCCAAAATTAATATTGAAATTGGTGAGATGCTTGCTATAATTGTTAATAAAAAAGATGCAGAAAAAGTTAAAAAATTACTTCTTAAAACAAATTTGTTAGATGATAATAGAAAAATAAGAAGATATAATGGCAATGTAGAATTTCCTATAAAATGTAAACCAAATATAAAAATTGGTGTTAATTATAAAATAATTGAACAAAAAAATGAAAATAAAAATAAAAATGAAAATGAAAATGAAAATATAATATTTAGAAAAAAATTTGTTCCCTTTGAGGAAATTAAGAAGAAATTATATGGAAAAATATCCATAAATGATTATAAAAACTTACCAAAAAAATGGGAAAAATTTGGAGATGTATTGGTTTTAAAAATGAAAAATATAAAAAGTAAAAAAATAGTTGCAGAAACATATGCTAAAATTTTAAATTGTAAAACAGTATTGGAAGATGTTGGTGGGATCTCTGGAATAGAAAGAAAGCCAAACTTTAAATTACTGTATGGAAAAGATACAGAAACAATCCACGTAGAGAATGGAATAAAATATAAATTCGATGTTGCAAAAATCATGTTCTCTTCTGGCAATATTGATGAGAGGATAAGAATGTCAAAAATTGCAAATAAAAACGAAATAGTTGTTGATATGTTTGCAGGCATTGGGTATTTTACTTTACCAATAGCTGTCTATTCAAAAGCGAAAGTTATTGCTTGTGAGATAAATCCAATTGCATATGAGTATCTTAAAGAAAATATTTTATTAAATAAGGTTGAAAAATTGGTAGAAGTAAGGCTAGGAGATTGCAGAAAAGTTGCTCCTAAAAAAGCAGCAGATAGAATCATAATGGGTTATTTAGATTCTATAAAATTTTTATCTTTTGCAATAGAAGTTTTAAAAAATAAAGGAACAATACATCTTCATCAAAATTGTAAGGAGGAGGAATTTCCTAATAAATTGATAAAAAAAATTAAGAGGATTGTTGAAGATAAAGGAAAATCTGTTGAAATTCTTAAATACAGAAAAATAAAATCGTATGCACCTCGCATTTTACATGTAGTTTTTGATTTATTTATTTCATAAGTTTATAAATAACTTCTTTTAATTTTGGCACTGTATCATATTTCTCAATTTCGTTTATTTCAACCCATTTATATTCAACATGTTCCCAATCAATTTTAATTTTGTTATTTGCTGTTTCAAATAGAAAAGGATAAACTTTCCATTTTATTTTTTCTTCTTTATCATAAAATTCTATTGGGGGAATTGATTTTATAAATTTAATTTCTTTGCTTTTCAATCCAGTTTCTTCTTCTATTTCCTTTATAGCTCTTTCCAGTGGCTTTTCATTTTTTTCTAAATAGCCAGAGATACATGCCCATTTTCCTTTATATGTTCTCACTTTATATCCTCTTTTTAACAGCAAAATTTTTTCATTATTTTTTATAACAGCTGTAACTACTTCTATCATTTTATTCTCACTACAAGATTTTCATTTGATGCTATTGCTTCAATAATTTTTTTGCCTAGAAGCGTGTTTCTTCTTATTTTAATTTCTCCTTGAGAAGAAATGTTGCCAAAAAAAACTATCTCTCCATCAATAATAATTTTCGCTTCTTTATTTGCATATGCCTTACCAATTTTTAATACTATATCCTTTTTTCTTTTTATTATATTTGGCATAATTTCAACTTCTTTTAATAAAGGCTTAACATTAACTTTAATTCCTGCTTCCTTTTCTATTAGTGATATTGTTTTTCCCCCTCTTCCTATTAAACGTGGAATATAACTTTCTTCAACATATACATTTGCAATTCCTCCTTCTATTTCAACTTTTGCTTCCGCATCAATGTACTTTTCTACAATATATTTTAGTTGTTTTTCTGCGAGATGCTTTAAGGGATTTTTTTCTTCTCCTTTGATTGGCATCACAATAACCTGCTCTCCATAACTATATATCTCATATAATGCTTTCTTTGTAAAAAAATCTCTTATCACTATTACCGGCCTAGCTAAATCTGCTTCTTCCATTCCATGTGGTATTTTTACAGTAAACTCTAATTCTAAAATTTCCTTTATTTCTCCTCCAACTATATGAATAACTGTATCAACAACTTGTGGGATCATTCCCAACTCAACCCTTCCTATCAAGCGTTGAATAGCATCTATTGCCCTGTTGGCGTGTGTAACACCAATTAGACCAACCCCAGCTAAACGCATATCTGCAAATATTTTGAAATCTTTGCTTCTCCTAACCTCATCAAAAACAACAAAATCTGGTCTTACTAGCAATAAAATATCTGCCGTTAGTTCCATATTTTTTTCTAATGGTGCAAATTGAGTAATTTCATCTCTTACTTGTAAATCTCTTGGGTTCTCCATTGTCTTTACTACAGCCCCTAAACTATATAAATATTCAGCTACAGCTTGAGCAAAGGTTGATTTACCAGAGCCAGGTGGACCAGATACTAAAATTCCTCTATTATAATCTGATAACCTTCTCACCAATTCTTTATCTAAGTTATAATCTTCTAAACTCAATTTAACAATTGGGCGAGTTGCTGTTATTTCAAATTTATCTGAAAATGGTTGTCTTGCAATTGCTATACGCATATTACCAAGCTGTACTACTGTTGCTCCTTTCCTTTCTATTTCAATAAAACTATCTGGATCTCTTTTTGCATACTCAATAATCTGGTGCGTTAATTCTGTCAGCTCTTTTTCAGTTAAAATTTTGTCGCTTAGCTCAACTATTCTGAAATCGCCCGGCTTACCTTTTTTTGCAAACGGTTTTGTTCCCTCTCTTAAATGTATACTCATAGTTTCTTCATCAAAATATTTTAAAATATCTAATTTCTTTTCCTCATGTATTGAAGGAATATAATATACACTCAATCCCTTTGCTTTGGCTGCTTGTGCTTGTATTTTGTCTGAAGTAAATAAAGTTGCACCAACTTCTTCTGCAATATCTCTTATAATGGCATCTATTCTATTATATTCAATTTCTTCTTTGGTAGGATACCTTCCATGAAAGTGGATATATATTTTACCATCTTTTGCTAATTTTTGCAGTTCAACAATTTCATTTAATCCATTTATGCCTGTTTCTTTTCCTTCATTTGCTTGATGCTCCAGCTCTGCTAAAACAGCTATTGGTATAATAATATCTGCTTTATGTAACTTACCAGCCTTAACTAATTCTGTTATTCTGCCATCAATTATTACAGATGTATCTGGAACTATTTTCATTAAAAAATAAACAATTTTGAATATATATCTATATCCCTACGCAAAATTTATATTAATAGCTTGTTTTTCTTTTATGTTATTACCGAAACAGAAATTGCTATTGATAGTAGTTTCATTGATTGCAATTATAATATTTTTTTATGCAGCAATTAAAACAATATCTGAAAAAAAAATTTCATTTCCAAAAGATGAGGGAAGGCATGATACACCAATAGAGGCTTGGCAGGTTTCAATGCATTTTACAGATGAAAAAGGAAGAAACTATAGTTTTTGGGTTCAGTATATAAGAAATGATGATAGAAAACTAAGAAGAATTTCTTTTAATGATGGCGAAGAATATTATTCTGAAAATATGGCAAGAAATTTCTATTGTTCAGAAGATGATTTAAATTTAACTTGCGACAATGGTTTTTCGTTTGATAAATTTTATAGATTAAAAGAAGAATTTTCATATAAGATATATGTAGCTTTTGAAAGTAAAGGAAAAAAATTTATATTGGCTGGAAATTTATCTGCAAATAAGAAACCAGTAATTTTTGCTGAAGGAGAAGCACCTAACCTATCAGAACTTTCAAATTTTACAAAATCGCTCTTTTTCTATTCAATAACTAATTTAGATATTTCAGGAGAAATAATTATAAACAATGAGAAGAAATTTATAAAGGGAAAAGCATGGATAGAACATATATGGGGGGAATTCTTTATTCCTCCTTGGATTAAGTGGAATATTCAACTTAATAATTCATATGAAATATTGCTTATTAGATTGTTTTTAGGAAAAAATTTTCTCGACATCTGTTATTTAATTACACCTGAAGGTATTAAAGAAGAAATTCATAGGGTAGGAATTAGAGAGGTGGAACATTGGAAAACAATAGGTAAAACATATGTAACAAAATGGGAAATTCGTGCAAAAAATTTTGATTTATTTTTAAATGCTACATTGCAAGACCAAGTTGTAATAGGAACTTTAAGTTATGTAGGCAGCTTTAGCGTATCTGGAAAATTCTTTTCTGAAAAAGTAGGTGGGATGAGTTATGTGGAAGAAATTTAACATAACTAAAATTTTTTCTTCACTTGAAAAAGAAAGGCTAAATTTTTTGGAAGTATTCATAGTTGTTATTTTACTAGCAGCAACCAGAATGTGGGTAGAAGCAGAATTGTATAACTATCCTTATAAAAAATTATATTATGAATATATTTTTACTCATTTCCATATTATTTCATATTATGTAAGCGTTTTTTTAGGAGGTGTATTGATATTAAAATTTTTCACTAAGGAAAAATTAATTAAGATAGCAAATTTATCTTCTATAGGATTTATTATAATATTATTTCCTCCTCTAATTGACCATTTTATTTTCAATGTAAAAATGTATTCATATATACCAAGAAAATTTTTCTTAGATGCCCTGCTGTTTAATCATTACAAACTTGTTAAAACAATTGGAGGATGGGGACTTCTTTTTCAATTATATTTCATTGTTATTGCCTCTTCTTTATATACATATTACAAAACTCATTCTATAAAAAGAGTATTGAGTGGGGCTATCATAATGTATCTTTTTATAGTAATAATGGGCACCCCCACTTTAGACCCTTTAATAAATGAGTGGAAAGATACTCCATTTAGAAATCCGATTTTTTTACTTCGTTACCTTATACTATCATCAATATTTTTGCTTTTGATTTTAAAGGTAAGTGGGAAAAAGCTGCTATCTTCTTTCGTAAAAAGCTCCGCCCCATTTAGAACTTTACATGGAATAATCATGGTATTAATTGGTGTAATAGTATCTAATCATATAAACATAGACTTTTCGCATATTCAAAGCTATGAAAATGCTGCTAGTTTCGGAGTAATAGGTATAAGTTTATTTCTTATAGTTTTCTTGTGGAAATATACGGTATGGATAAACAATATTTATGATATAGAAATAGATAGGATTGTTCATAAAGATAGGATATTAGTAAATAAAAGAGTAAGCATTGATGTAATAAAAAATTGGGCGATCATCCTTGCTATTCTATCTATTGGTTTAGCATTTTCATTAGGAATGATCCAATTCATATTATCAATCATTGCTATATTTTTAGGAACCATTTATTCTATTCCTCCATTTAGGCTAAGAAATAGTATTATATCAAGTATATTTGTTGGTATGGGTTCATTGATAGCTTTTTTAATTGGCTATTTTGCTCCCTCTTTAGAAAGCGTAGCCATGAATGGATTATATGTAAATGGAATATATGTAAAAACTTATGGAATAGAAAGATCTTTTCCTCCAGTTAATTATGAAACGCTTGTTATTGGTTTATTGATATTAATTGTTTTTTCGATTGGGCCCTTGCTTAGAGATTTAGAAGATTATGAAGGAGATAAAAAAGCTGGTGTAAAAAATATTTTTACCATATATGGAAAAAGGAAAGGAATTAAAATAACTTCGATATTGCTTTTCCTTTCTTTTATTTCTCCTTTGTTGCTTTTTAGAAGTTTACTGGATATCATCATATTTATAAGCATAGGAACAATATCATCTTTATATTTAGTTAAATTTGAAAAGACAAAATTTATTTTTATTCTTTATTCATTGATTCTTTTATATTGTATATTTAGATTTTTATGGTTTAATATTTAATAATTAATATATTTAATTATTGTATATTTAATATTTAATATATGTTAAAAGCTTCCGTATAGCAAAAATTTTTTGGCACATCTATTAATATATAGCTGAGTAAAAATTAAAAGAGCTAAAAAGAAAATAGAATTATGATGAGAAATTTCAACATTATAAATTTTAATTAATAAGAAAACTTTAATCATTCCTTAAACTAATAATAAAAATAAAAAAACTAACCTAAATAAAAAAGGGGAAAGGGCAGCTATAGCCAGTGTAAGAAGCTTGTAGTTACGTCTGCTCCCTTGTTACCAGCTATATCATATGCTGTTACTGTTAATGTATATCTCTTCGGTATTAAGTCAAATTTGTGCCAGTATATTGCATATGGTGATGATGCATCATCATATGACATGCCATTTACTTCAAAGTGCACATAGCTAACTCCTGATTTTGCATCGCTTGCACTTGCCTCAAATGTTATTCCTCCAATTATTATTGTTCCTCCAAGTGGATTTCTGAACAATTGTCTTCCGAAGAGATATATGTATCCTTCTTCAGGTGTAACTATACTAACTGTTGGTGGAGTTGCATCGATCTTAAAGCTACAGCTCTTTACATCTTCGACATTTCCTACTCTATCTATGCTGTAATATTCGACTACATGATCGCAATCAGTAGTTACTTGGAATCTTCCTTCATAGAGTTTCCATTCTCCTCCATCAACACGATACCACGTCTGCCATACTCCTGACAAGTCATCTGTTGCTGTTAGTTCTACTGTTACTGGTCCAACATAATAGCCTTCATTGCCCATCTCTCCTGATATCTCGCATACTGTAACTGGTGGTGTTTCATCTGGCTTAATATCAAGCTTAATGTCATCTACTTTCCATCCTGTATACAATGGCAACAATCCATCTGACATGAATCTAAATCCAACTTGTATAACTGCGTTGGGCTCAACCCATGGATTCAAGTCTACAATGTATTCATTCCATCCATCTGCAAGTTCAACTTCATATGCAACTCCCCATTCTTGTGGTTCTCCGTCAACGATTTTTCTTACTGCTACATAGCAATGATCATCTGAGCCAACTTCTCCATATGCCCAGAAATGCAATTTTGCATCATATGCTTGATATAGGCTTAGTTCTGGAGATATTAATATGTTATCCATGAAATTCATGTATGTCCATATTCCAGTATGGTTCTTCTCACAAGCCCAGAAGTGGCCTTCTGGATTTGAGCCAGAATAAACTGGTGCATCTACACTTGGTTCTGGCACGCTAGCTCCAATTCCAACTCCTGCTTGATGGACATGCCATAAGTCTTTTGGAGCTCTTGGTGTATGCCACTTCCATCCAAATTCGAAGTCATCATTGAATATCCATCTTATTTCGTCTCCAATGTCTCCTATTATCTCAACATCTGTCTTTATAACCTTTATATCATCAACTGCCCATGCTCCAAGTCCTCCAGATGGGCTAGTTCTATGGAATCTGAAGTAGACAGTCTCATATCCTTGTAAGAATGATACATCATAAACTTCTGGGAAGCTCCAGAAGTTTCCACCTGGATATGTATATTTCATGTGTAAGTCATCTAAAGGCACCCAGTGTTCTCCATCAATTGAATATTCTATATAATCATGTTCTTCATATGGAGGCCCATAGTAACCATATACATATGTCCAGAATTGTAATTCATACAATGCATTGTCTGTAAAGTCTAATGGAGGTGTAATTAATCCTTCATCTTGAGAGACATTCATTGCCCACCATACCTCTGCACTGAAGAATGGAGTATGATATAGATATGATTGTCCGCCTGGCGAACCACCTGGATAATCTTCAGCGTGCCAATATGTAATATACAAGTCGCCCCACGCCAAATCTATCCATACTTCTGTTGATGTTTGCTCTACTTGCCATCCTTCTGGTGGGAATGGACATTCATGTGGAGGTGGTGAACCAAAATCTTCATAGAATATTGTTTCTCCATCTGGAGTAACTAATTCAACATCATCAAGATACCAATAGTCTAGATAATATGGATCTCCAGTTAGATACCATCCAAGATATATTGTTCCTCCAACTCCTTCTGCAGCAGTTATTGTTACATTTACCCATTCCTGATAATTACTACTTGGTGAAACTGTCCATACATCTGTCCATGTAGAAGCATCTGTACTAACTGCTGCATGCAATGTATAATATCCTGAGCCAGAGAAATGATCTACAAATGTCTTGAATTTGAAATATAAGCTTGTATATCCAACTGTATCAATTGGACATGTATAAAACATTGCTCCTGGCACTAATGTGGTCCATGAAGCCATTGCTTCAAATGGTTCTCCTCCCGCATAACTTGAATCGCTTTGCATCCATGCATTTGCTTCATCTGTCCATCCTTCTGGTGGGAATTCTGCTCCAGGTCCTGCACAGAATCCTTCATCTAATAATTTAACTTCTATTGTTTGATTTCCTTCATATTCAAATTCTATTTCTTCAAGCAATACATTATCTATGAACACACCTGCTGCATATTCTGCATAGTCGGTCTTCAATCTAAATCTGAAATGGAAGTTCTCTGTTAGGAATGTTGGGTCAACTATTGGTATTTCAACGTGTTGCCAGCAATCTCCATACCATTCTGTAAATCCAGTAAATTGGTAGATCTTCTCCCAATTTTGTCCGCTATCTCCACTTACCTCTACATAGAACCAATCTCCAGGCTCACCATTTCCAAAGAAATCTGGTGGGAATAATTCTGCACAGAAATCAAATTCTAATTTAACTCCTTGGACCATCGACAAATCAAATGGACAATCTTTTGGCTCAATAGCATCGTCCCAATTATCTCTATAATGGTATTGTCCATATTCATCCCAATATCCACATGATAATACATTATAATGCCCGCATTTTACTGGTTCAATATGCCAATCCGTCATGCCTAATGTTGTCAAATCTTCATGCGTCCAGTTATGTATATATTCTCCTGTCTTTGGATCTTTTGGATATTCAACAGTATCAAGCCATCTTATCAAATAGGAATGTGTTAATCCATCTATAAAGTTATTTGATGGATCTTGATCAATATCTAGTTTGGTTGTAACTTCTACTTCAAAATCACCAAATGAAATCATTGGACACCATCTGAATTCAACTGGAACTTCTGCTCCTTGGTCTGGTACATCAATGTATTTGGTTTGTTCAAACTGGATTTGATCTGGAACTTCTGCTACTACTTTAATATCATCAATGAACAATCCGCTCCACTTCTCTGGCATATCTGGCTCAATATATCCTTGTTCATCTGTACTCCAAATTGCCCACCCTATTGCACAATCATATGAAGGCGAGCCATCTGGATTTACGAATATACCATATGTAGCTCCGTAATTATCTCTCCACCAATCAATCATAGCAAACAAATCAAAATGGAATGTTGAGCCAATTAATGGTGTAGTATGTCCCCAATTGTGTTCTGGGCCCCACCATTCTGGTGCTGCATGCTCGTCAGGATGCAATGTCTCATATCCTATATCTCTGCTATAATATGTATATGGAACCCATCCTAATATGTAGCCAGACTCTGGGTCAACTAATACAATTCTCCAAGTATCATTTGGCTCTTCAAATGACCATTTTGCCCAGAAATCAACATATACGCTCTTTGCCTTCATATCATCGAATCTGAATATTGGCGTTACTAATGCATCAATGTACATATTATTATCATAGAATCCAATATCTTCCTCTCCACAGAACCATGCATATTGCCCACTGTGAGCATCTCTTGTACTTCTATGCCATAGGTCTGGACTATCAATTGTAATATGTTGATATCCTGGTTTTGGCTCTTCAACATCATCTTCCCATACAGTTACTTTCTTCAGATTATATACTTTTAATTCTACTGGCACATCTTCTTCATAATAGCTTCCAAAGTTCTTTACTGTAACTGTTACATTTACTGGTACTAAATCGCTTCTTAATTTAGCTTGCTGATATCCATTTTCAATTTCTATATCAACGATGCCAACATCATGCCAATCTCTTACTATGATTAAATCTTTCTTTACATCATTGTCTGGATTATCATCGACATTCTTGAATTCAACCTCATACCAATATCTGTATTCCTTATGCTTTTCTCCATATAATTCAAGTTCTGGTTCTTTGAATTCAATATGTTTTGATTCATTTGCAGTCAAATTAACTTGTTTGTGAGATTGCCATATTATTTCTCCTTGATGTATTACTCCTATTTTTCTAACATCATCAATATACCATCCCTCATTTTCTATAAAGCAATCTGATACCCATATAAATCTAAAGAACATCTTGTCGGTCAATTCAATATAATCATCTAATCTAACTTTTGCTTTTAGCCATTCTGAAGTGTCCCACTGATATTCTTGATCAAAGAAAACATCTACACCGCTATCTATTTTTACATCAACTCCCAATGATGGATCATACCTATATATATCAAATTCCAATGTTTTCCATGTTTTTCCTCCGTCATTACTAACTTCAACCCATCCATAGTCATATAAGTAAAGCCATCCATCTGTATATTTCCAATCTCCTTCTACCCAGAACCAGAATTCGAAATAGCCTTCATCGTATGGGGTCATATCATTTGGCTTCCTTGTTTGCAATATGTCATAGGCACATGGCATATATGTATCATATCTTGAACATTTCATTGAATAATTTCCAGAATGAACTCTTTGGCTACTTCTATTCCACCAATCGCAGCATTTTCCATCCTCATCAATTACTTTCCAATCTCCAAGAATATTATCTTCGAAACCGCTTTCAAATTCAACATTGCTTGTTTCAGCCCAAATTGTTGCTACAAATGTTGCTTTCTTTCCAGCCCATGATTCATTTGGCATTCCTGCTGGCTTTGGATATACCCAATTTATTGTTCCATAGTTTTTGACTTCGACATCTGGAATGTGCATTCCTGGTGGAAATACATTGCATCCTCCCTTATCTAATTGTATGCTCTTTCCATCTATAGTTAGATCAACAATTCCAACATCATTCTCTGGTGGTGACGGTGGTGGTGGTGGCGGTCCAACTGGTTCTATTCCTGCCCAAAGGTTCCAATTGTAATCTAAACCATAGATTTGCAATTCTTCCCATACTCCACCAATTGCTACCCAATCTCCCTTTCCATCAACAGCTGGTCCTTCATCACAACCAGCTGGATATTCTCCTGCTTGATGAGTTACTTCTATGGAAACCCATAAATCTTGTGTTGGGTCAAACTCTACAGCTTCATCTAATTGCACTTCAAACCAACCGCTTCCACCTGGTGTTGTATATGGTTGTGTGTATAAAACATCTCCTGGCTGAGTTGGTGTTCCAGGGCCATATATTATTATATTACCTGAAAATGGTGGATTTGGCGAGTCATCATATCCAACATGCCATCTAACCCTTGTAACTCCATATCCTTCATATGGACCGAGTTCATCAGGTGTCAATCTAATTGCAAATTCAAATGTACCTCCTGCTGTTAATCCAATGGCATTATAGTTATTACCACTATCAAAATGTAACCAAGTAACCTCTAATGGCTCCTCTCCTTCGGTAGTTTCAGGTCCTCCTATTATACTCTTATCCTCCATATTCAATCCTATTGGCTTTTCTGGAATAATTGTTTTATCATGTTTTTCTATAGATACTTCTCGTGATGCTAAACTAAATACTGCAAGTCTACTTGTTAATTTTCCATGTTCTTCTGGTGTTTCATGGTCTTCAGCAACAACTGCCCATGCTGGCATTACCATTGTTGCTGCTATTACTAAAACCATTACTACTTTCGGTATTCTCCTCATAATCTCCTTACCTATTCGATTTTTCTCTTTCATGTTTTGCCTCCAAATATGTATATAAAAAGGGATATATAAATGCTTTGGTGAGGGGAGGAGGCAGTGTCAAGAATTCAAAATTTAAAAAATAAGAAATACCCCTCCTGATGCAA
>CAZDCH010000011.1:0-18685 GCA_964503915.1 uncultured Thermoplasmatales archaeon | reverse complement strand
TATATTTCTAATGGCATAACTCTTCCAGATTCATTTTCATCTAAATCAACGCCAGCCTTTTCTTTATATGCAGCCCATACCAATTCAGCGCAGTAGTACCTATATCCATGATAAGGATCCCTCGGATCATTTTCATCTATTTGTTTTGTATTGTTTGCCCAATATGAAACATAATCAAATGGTCTACCAACCTTACTCTTTGCCCAGTCCACTGTGTAATTTTTTATTTGTTGACTTACAGTTGTTACATTTCCATAAGCAACAAAATAATAGTGGGTATAAATATAGGAAAGAGTTGTTATTTCAACTCCTCCTATTCCGCTCTTTTCTAACATTCTTTCTAATTTTGAAAAATATTCATATTTTTTAGATTTGTTTTGAGCCAAATATCCAGCCCAAAAAGTTGCATTATGGGTCTCATTCCAATATTCAGTGTGAGGATCGCTTTGTACAATTGTTCCATCTCCAGCATACAAACAAGCATGATGCCAAACTGGGATATCAGGTAAAGGTTCAAGTACTCTTCCAAAAACTATATCTCCTTTTTTGATGGTATTATTGACTACACCTCCTCCTAGCTCTACTTTACTAGTAACATTTTCACAGTTACATCCAGTTTCATTTATCCCTATTGGCTCTTCTATTTCCCCGGTGACATTTTCACAGTTACATCCAGTTTCATTTATTCCTTGTGCTTCTCCTGTTTCTCCAGTAGCATTTTCACAGTTGTATTCATCATTTACACCGCTTCCTTCTTCTGTTTCGCTACTTTCATTTCCATAATCCATACTCTCCTGTATATAAATTAGTTTTGAAATGCTATCGCTAGCTCCTTCATTATCTGTTACTGTTAAAGTAACATCATAATATCCAGCATTGCTATATACATGGCTTGGATTTTGTTGATAGCTGTAGCTACCATCTCCAAAATTCCAATACCATTCTACTATATATCCATCTGCATCATATGATTCATCATAGAATTGTATTACATCTCCTTCATATGCATTTGTTGGGCTATAGCTGAAATTTGCATTTGGGGAAGAATTATAATCATTATCATCATTAACTGCTCCTTTTATAAAAGGAAATATAAGCAATAAGCAAATCCATGCTACCATCAATTTCCCTCTCATAATTATTTAAAATGTTGATATATATATTGCGAAAAGCTTTTTATTAACTTATTGCAATTTTACTTCTTCATCAAATCTTCAAATTCTTTTTCCATTTCTTTTTCTATTTCTTTAAATCTTTCTTCATATTCATTATTTGGTATTGTTGCCATTCTTGCAATTGCTTCCCTTGTTTTCAAATTTTTTAATATCTCAAAATCTATTCCTTTCTCTATAGCTTCCTTCATTAAATCATAGCATTTTAACATTATTCTAAGCATTTCATATTGTTTTTTATATGGACAATAAGTATCAATTTCATGATATGCATTTTGTTGTAGAAAATCTTCTCTTATCATTCTAGCTCCTTCTAAAATTACCCTATCTATAGGAGGCAAAGCATCTGGACCTACAAGCCTTATAATTTCTTGCAATTCTTCCTCTTTCTGCAACAATTCCATCGCCTTATTCCTTAAATCAAGCCATTCTTTTCCAACATTCTTTTCCCACCATTCTTTAACTCTATCTAAATACAAAGAATAGGAACGAAGCCAATTTATTGCTGGAAAATGCCTTCTATCCGCCAAATCTGAATCTAAAGCCCAGAATACCTTTACTATTCTCAAAGTATTTTGCGTTACTGGCTCAGAAAAGTCTCCTCCTGGAGGAGAAACAGCCCCTACTATAGAAATTGAACCCTCTCTATCTTTACTGCATAAAACCTTAACCCTTCCTGCTCTTTCATAAAATTCTGCAAGACGAGATGCTAAATAAGCTGGATAGCCTTCTTCGCCCGGCATTTCCTCTAGCCTTCCAGATATCTCTCTCAATGCTTCAGCCCATCTTGAAGTTGAATCTGCCATCAAAGCAACATCATATCCCATGTCCCTATAATATTCTGCTAAAGTAATTCCAGTATATATAGATGCTTCTCTTGCCGCTACTGGCATATTGGATGTATTAGCTATTAATATAGTCCTCTCCATCAAAGGACGCCCACTTCTTGGGTCTTTAAGCTTTGGAAAATCTCTTAATACTTCCGTCATTTCATTTCCTCTCTCTCCACAACCTATATAAACAACAATATCTGCATCGCTCCATCTAGCCAGCTGATGTTGAGATACTGTTTTTCCAGTTCCAAATCCTCCTGGTATAGCACCTGTTCCTCCTTTTGTCATTGGAAAAAATGTATCAAAAACGCGCTGTCCAGTTATTAATGGCAATGTTGGTGGTAATTTTTCTTTAAATGGGCGTTGCTTTCTAACTGGCCATTTTTGAAGCATGCATACTTCCTTCTTTTCCCCATTTATTTTTATTGTAGCAATAGGCTCTTCAACAGTAAACTTGCCTTCTTCAATGCTTTCTATTACTCCTTTCTCAATATTTAGAGGAACCATAATGCGATGCTCTACTAAAGGAGTTTCCTTTACTATGCCTATTATATCTCCTTTGCTAACTCTTTCATTTTCTTTTACCTTTGGTATGAACTCCCACTTTTTCTTTCTATCTATTGCACTTATTTCAACTCCTCTTTTTATATAATCTCCGACTCTATCCATTATTTTTGGCAATGGCCTTTGTATACCATCATATATTCCAGCAAGCAATCCTGGAGCAAGTTCAACAGCAAGAGGCATTCCAGTATTAATGACAGCATCTCCTGGCTTCAATCCAGTTGTGTCTTCATATACTTGGATTGTTGCAACATTTCCTTTTAATTCAATTATTTCTCCAACAAGCTTTTCTTCCCCTACTTTTACTAAATCATACATCTTTGCTCCTTTCATTCCCTTTGCTTTTACTACTGGTCCAGCAACACTTATTACTTTCCCTTTCATTTTAAACACCTATCTTCAACTTTTGCCTATTCAATTTCAACACCAACTGCTCTAACTATTATTCTCTTTATTGTGTCTTCAATTTTTTCTTTCCTTTTGCTAGGTATTTCAACAATTATTGGCAAATTCTTCTGAATTCTATGGTAAAATATTTTCTCTTTTAATTTTTTTGCATAATCATATGTTATAAATAAAATTGCAACTTCATTAATAGCTTTTTCAAATTCTTCAATGCTATAGCAATTTGTTATGCCAGCTAACCTAAACAATGCAATTTCATCTTCATTTCCTATAATTCCCATTTTCATTGCATCACCAACAATTTTTTAGCTTCTTCTTGCAATCCTTCACCAATTGCTTTTATTATGATTTTTAGATTTCTTGCCTCGTATTCCTTTTCAACTATAAATCTTATTCCTGGACCAATAGTTAATGGATATTCATTTGCTATTTGGCGAACAGCTTTTATTAAATGCCTATCCAAAGCTTTTTCTAATGCAATTACTCCTTCCTCCTCAAATTCTGCAATTGCTTGTCTTAGCTCAGGAAAATAAGAAGTTCCTTCCAACAATGATATTATTTCTGGAATTGCATCTATTTTCAAAAATTCTTTTATCTGCCATTCTGAAATTTCCCATCCATTTTTAAGTATGCATTTTTCAATATCTTCAAAATTGTAATGCTTTCCTCTAAATATTGTCTTTAAATTTATTATATCAATTAATATTTTTGCAAATTTCTCTTTTGCTTTATTACAAGATTTGGGCAAAGGAGTAGCTATTATTTTCTCTATTATCCTTCTATCTATTTCTCTTTCAATCTCATTTAAACTCATATCTAACAATATGTGAAATCCATGCTCTCTCAATATTTTTTCTATCTCTTCCTTCTCTGCTTTTTTAAGTTTATTAATAATATTAGAAATTTCATCACTATATGCATATTCTTTTATTTCCCTTTCTTTAATAGCATTCATTATCGCTTTTTTTAACATATCTGCATCTATCTTTTCCAAGTATACATCATAAAATTTCCTAACTTTTTTGGGCGAGTCTTTTTTTGCCATTAATATTATCTTAGCTAACGAGTCATCTATACTTTTTTGCATTTCATTTATTGTTTCTCCTTTTATTATAAAATCTTTGCTAACAACATTTTCTTTTAACTGCATTAAATTTTTTAATTCTAGCAGTTTTAAAAGCTCTTTTTCCTTCAAATATGTAATTTCTATAGCACTAAACTTTGCATTTGGATAAGCAAATTTTGTTAATAAAATTAAAGATGGAATAAATTTTGTTATCGTTGCTAAGCCAATTAAAGCAATTATTATAATAATTATGTTCATTTTTCTCCAAACAACTTTTTTGCAATGCTTATCCTTATTTCATCTTTTTTCCTTTCAATAATAAAATCGAAAGTTAGATCAATTTCTTTGCTCCCATCTTTACTTTTTATTATTATTCCTCCAATTCCTTTCTTCTTCTCTTTAATTTCCATTTTAAGTTTTTTTGAAATTTCTTCATCCTCTTTTCTTGTTGAAATAATATAACCATTTTTTATTTCCTTTATTGCTTTCTTTGCCATTCCGTTTACCAATTTTATATATTCCTTTTTGTCCATATTTGCCAACTTTTCTTTCATTCTTTCAAAACAAAGCTGTATCAAATCTTCCTTTGCATTTGTTATTTCCATTTTTGCTTTTCTTCTAGCAGCTGCTAATATTTTCTCTTTTGTTCTTTCTGCATCCTTTATAGCCTTATTCCTTATTCTATTAGCCTCATTCTTTCCTTCATTCCTTCCTTCTTCAACGATCTTCCTTGCTTTTTCTTCAGCTTCCCTTATAATACTATTTATTTCATTCTCTGATTCTCTTTTTATTCTCTGTATCAAATTTTCCAATGTCATAACAATCCTAAGCCAGTCATAAGCAATATTGCAACAAGCAATCCAAAGATAGCTATTGTTTCTGGCATTACTGTAAATATTATGCCTCTCGCCGCCACTTCAGGATTTCTTCCTACTGATGCTATACTAGCTGATGCAACCATTCCTTGATTTATTGCAGATAAGCCAGTTAAGCCAACTATTATTCCTATAAATATTGCTCCTGTTCCCATTAAATTGGTTAGTTCGACAGCCCCTCCACCGAGCAAGCCAGCGCCCATCATTAATAATATTGCTGTAAGCAATCCATAGACAGATTGAGTCATTGGCAATACTTGCAAGACAAGCAATCTTCCAAACAATTCTGGTTTTTCTGCAGTAACTGCAACAGCAGCTGTTCCTGCTAAAGTTAATCCAATGGCAGATGCTATTCCAGCTATTGATATTGCTATCAGGCACCCAAGCATTATGTTCGATTTTATTTTTCCTATATCTTCTGCTGCTGCAAATGGCGTTGCAAATGGCAGCGCTAGCAACATGCCCCATATAATCAACTTTTTCCACTTCATTTTATTTCCTCCGTATATTTTCTCCTAATCTGGAATGGTATAAATTTCTTTCCCCCTCCTTCATAAAACCTATTAAAAAATTCAACATATTGCAAGCGTAGAGCATGTATTGCAGCTCCTAAAGATTGGATTAATAAATTTGCAAAATGAGCAAAAATTAACAAGATGGGAGTCAAAATTATTCCAATATAAGGCAGAATAGATGGCAATAAATCAGCAACAACATTAAATGCTAATGCCATCCCTGCTGTTGCTAGACCTAGTGCAAGCAATCTTGCATATGAAAGCCAGTCTCCAACAAATCCAGTAATTTCAAAAAAACCTAGCGCACCTTTCCTTTTAAAAAGACAGATTAAGCCTATTAAAACAAAAACAAAAGCAATTAATTTTTTATATAAATCAAGATGCCATAAATCTAATATTGCTTCGCCAATAAGCATTCCTCCCCCTATTTCAAAAAGGAACCATGAAATTTGTTCTTCAAATGCTTTTTTTATTCTATTTCTTACTATATTTTGATACAGTCCAAGAAATATTCCCAAATTTAAATGGATTAATCCCAAAATTAAGGCTATAGATAAAATGATTACTGGCTTATGTATAGCATCTATTGGCAAATTTAGGCCAAATATATTAATATTGTAAATTAAGCTCTCTGTATTTTTATAAATAAAACGAGGTATTAAATCTCCAAAAAAGCTGTTAAATAGAAGGCCAGTTATTATATTTCCAATTCCAAGCCATATTCCCAAGAATGACCATTTTTTTATAAACTCACTTTCCTTAAATTTTAACCTAGCAAACAATGATAATAGAAATATTACTAAGCCGTAGCCAGCATCACCAAGCATTATAGAAAAAAATATAATGAAAGCAATTCCCAAAAAAATAGTTGGATTTATTTCATTGTATTTTGGCAATGAAAAGAGTTCCAAAAAAGTTTCAAATGGCTTTGCCCACTTTGGATTTTCTAAATGTATTGGTGGTTCTTCTGGATTTGATTTTTTAATTATAACTGCTGCATTTCCATTTGATGAATCTTCAACAACCTTTTTTATTTCTTCGGCTTTTTTTGCTAAGCACCATCCTTCTATTAAATAAATAAATTTTGTTTCGCCAAAATTCCTATGAATTTCTTTTCTTTCCTTTTCTATCTGTATTTCTTCCCTTATTGCTAATAAATCTAATTTTCTTTCTTTATATAATTTTGAAAGTTCTTTTTTTATTTCATTTTTTTCTTTTTCCAATTTTTTTATTTCTTTTTTTATTCCTCTCAAAACATCCCTTGCTTTTCCTTCTCCTTCTATATGTATTTCTTCAAAATTCTTTAGTTTGCTTATTTCCTTCTCATTTGAAATATGCGAAATAATTAAAACAGCCCATTTCTTTTCTTTTTTCTTTCCTATATTTTTATAATAAAAAACTATATCTTTTCCTTCTAAAGAAGATAAGTCAGTTGATATTCCAAACTTCACTACCAAATACTTACTTTTTCCTAACCATTCAACATTTATATCAAATAAAGCTAAATATTTCATTTTTTCCATTTCATCTTTCAAATTTTCTATTCTTTCTGTAATTTTATTTATCCTTTCCTCATTTTCCAAAACAATCCTCTCTATTTCATTTAAAATTTTTTTTGCCTCTTCTATCTTTTCTTCTAAGCCCCTTTTTTTAACTCTCTTTTTAATTATTTTTTTTCTAAGGAAACTCATGCTTTTTCCTTTTTTTTCATCATAATTTTTTAATATCTCGATTATTCTACTTATCCTAAGTTCATAACTAGCCAATATTCCAACATCAGGATGCATTTTACTTTCCTCTACTTCTGTAGTTTTAACTTTACTTATTTCCATATTTCCATTTTCATGCAATGCTTTAATAACCTTATCACTATCCTTTTTATGAACGAGAATCGAAATTTTTGCCATTTCTGATGGAAATAACATTATTTAATAACCTCCCAAATTATTTCTTCTACAATTTCTTCAATTTTATTCTTCATTTTTTCTTTTAATATAATTGCTTCCCTCTTCCCTTCTTCTTCAATTTTTTTTGCTTTTTGCTTTGCTTCTTCTTCAGCTTTTTTTATTAATTTTTTTGCTTCTTCTATTGCTTCTTTTATTATTTCTTCTTTCTCTCTTTTTGCTTTTTCCTTCGCTTTTTCAATAATCCATTCTGCTTCTTTTTTTGCTTTTTCTATGTTTTTTATTGCTTCCTCTTCAACTTTTTTTACTTTTTGCAATTCTATCATTTTGATTTGTGAATATGCAACGAAATTAAAAATATTTTGTAAAAAATTTTTATATCTCCTACTTTTACATTATGAAAAGTTCGTCAATAAACTTTGTATCATTGGTAATGTCGATAATTATAATTTCCCTATTCATATCAATGTATCCAAATGGAATAAAAATTGCAAAGCCATTTAAAGTTAAATATGAGGGAAATGCACTAAATTTTTATGGAAATATAAAAGGAAATTGTAGTTTAGAAATAAAAGCTTATAATTATTCCATAAAGGCTAATAACTTATCTATGGAAGGAAATTATACAGAAATAGTAGGTAATATGTATTTTGAATGCGATGGAATTATAAATGGTAGCTTAATAATTTCAAATGATACAACATTTTATTCTAAAAGTTGCCTTATAAATAATAAGACTTATAAAAATTTAAATGGGAGCGTAAAAGGTATTTTATTAATAAATTTTGATGGAAATATAATTTTAAATGGAAGTAAGAATGAAAAGGATTTATTTCTTTTCCCAATGAAATTTAATAAGATTTTTCTAATTAAAAATGGGAAAATATTTATTAATGGGAAGGAAAAAAATTTCACAAAATATATTATTTTTAGAGGAAATGGAAATTATTCAAATAATGAATTTAATGGAGAATGTTATTTATTAGCTATTGATGGAAAATTTTATGATGAAAGCAAAAAAATTTATTTTTTGCCTACAAAAATAATATTTTTATGGGCTATTGCTATTGGAATGTTTATTATTTCTTTATTCTTAAAAAGAGGAAAGTTTTCTGAAAAGGATAAAATATTTACTGGCTTTTCAATAATTATTTCTTTTCTATTTTTTGCATTATCTTTTTACTTATGGAATTTCGAGATAAAAAGAATATCTGGCTTTAACTTACTAACTTTTGGAAATTTCGAAATAAGAGACATTTTGATAATATCTCTTGCAATTGTTCCCTATATAATTGCAATTGGAACAATTGGATTACCAATAAGGGTAACCATATCTTCTTTTTTTGAAATATTTGGTTTAACGAACATTGGAAAAGGAATAGGAAGAGCAATAGGATTTATTTTTACAACCATATGGGGATTGTCATTGTTTCAATTTCTTTTAAATATAACCTTATCTCCATTATTAAGGCTTGTTCCACCATCAATAAAATGAAGGTTTTTCCAATCTATTTAGAAAGGGCAATTTACATAAAGGAGGAAAAGACCATTATAATTGCTGATTTACATATTGGTATAGAATTTGATTACATGCAAAAAGGAATAAATATTGCTATGCAAACTGATGTCTTATTGGAAAGAATAAAAAAATTGGTTGAAAGAAAAAATGCAGAAAAATTAATAATTTTAGGAGATTTAAAACACAGTTATGAAAATGTTGATTATATAAAAAAGGAAAGAATAGAGGTTAGAATATTTTTAAAAAGGCTTTATGAATTGGTAGAAGTATGGTTGGTAAAGGGAAATCATGATGGAAATATAAGAAGTAAATATGTAAAGATTTTTGGAAGTAAAGGAATAGAAATAGATGATATTTCTTTAGCACATGGTCATGCATGGCCTAATGAGAAAATAATGAGGAATAAATTGCTTATTATAGGACATGTTCATCCAAATGTTAGATTACAAACAAAAATTGGCTATTCTTACATAGAACCATGCTGGATAAGGGGAAAATTCAAAAGGAAAGAATTTTTAAATAAATATAAGAATGGGAATGAAAAAATGGAAGTTGTTATTATGCCAGCTTTCAATCCTCTATGTGGAGGAATAGCAGTAAATAAGGAAGAGTTAATTGGACCAATTGCAAAAATAATGGATATAGATAATTCTATTGTTTATCTTTTGAATGGAATAAATTTGGGAAGAGTAAGAAATTTAAGGTAAAATTGTATGCCTATATATGAAAATATTAGTTACAGATGAAATAGCTGAAAAAGCAATAAATTTATTAAAGGAAAAGCATGAAGTAACTTTTAATGAATTGAGGGGAGAGGAATTGGCTAAGGAAATTAGTAACTACAATGCACTCATGGTGAGGAGTGCCACTAAAGTTACTAGAGATATAATTGAAAGGGCTGAAAATTTAAAGGTAATAGGAAGAGCTGGAATTGGAGTAGATAATATTGATGTGAAAGCAGCTAGTGAGAAAGGAATATATGTTGTTAACTCCCCTACAGGAACAACAAGAAGCGTAGCAGAGCTTACTATTGCATTGATATTTGCATTGGCAAGGAAAATCCATATAGCAGATAAAACAATGAAAAAAGGAGAATGGGCGAAGAAAAAGCTAAAAGGAATTGAGTTGCTTGGCAAAACGCTTGGCTTGATAGGCTCAGGCAATATTGCTCAAGAAGTAGCAAAAATTGCAAATTGCATAGGAATGAAAGTTTTAGTTTATAGCCCTCATTGTACAGAAGAAAAAGCGAGGAAAATGGGAGCTGAACTAAAAAGTATGGAAGAAATTTTTAGACAAGCAGATTTTATCTCATTGCATATCCCTCTAACTAAAGAAACCTATCATATGATAAATGAAAAATTGCTTTCATTAATGAAACCAACAGCATATCTTATAAATGTTGCAAGAGGTGGTGTTGTAGATGAAAAAGCTTTATACAAGTTTTTAAAAGAAGAAAAAATTGCGGGAGCAGCAATAGATGTATATGAAAAAGAGCCACCTGAAGAAAATCCTTTTGCATCCTTAGATAATGTTGTTCTTACTCCCCACATAGGAGCTTCAACTAAAGAAGGACAAATTAGGGCAGGGATTATATGTGCTGAGCAAATTTTAAAAGTGCTAGATGGCAAAGAACCAGATTTTTGGATAAATAAAGATATGATGAGAAGAGATGAAATTTGAAGCCATAAAAAGAGATTGCAATACTAGGACTGGATATTTAGAAATAGAAAAAAATAAGAAAATAAGGATACCAAACATATTTTGGTATTCTTCACTGCGCATCCCTCCCCCATCTTTCGCTGAAATTAAGCTAAAGGCTGGTAGTTTTTTTTATCCGAACAACGATTCTTTTTCTCTTCCTCCTGCTTTAGTTTATCCATACTTTTTCCCAGAAAAATTGCATGAAAAGGCTTTCGAAGTTAGTAAAAGCAATGAAATTTTTAGCATAATTTTTCCCAAAATTGAGTCTGTAAAAAAATCTTTAATATATGTAATGGCAAATACAAAAGAACTTTTCCAAAATCCAAGAAATTTTGTTGAATCAATTATAAATATTAGGAAAAAAATAGGCTATTCCCTCCTATATGCTCCTGGAATAGCTAATCCTATAAACTTGCCAATTCTTTGTTATTTAGGAATAGACTTGTTCGATTCTTTAGATATTATTGTAAAAACGAGAAAAAAAATCTATTTCACATCTTGCAAAGAATATAATTTAGAAGAAATTGAAGAATATCCCTGTAGCTGCAATTTTTGCAAAAAAGGAATAAAAAATTATGAAGATCTGTTGATGCACAACTATGAAATTATGAAAAATGAGCTCGTTAAGACAATAAAAGCAATAGAAAGTAATAGGCTAAGAGAAATAGTTGAAGCAAAAAGTCATTTAAATGCAAATTATGCATCAATGATAAGAATATTAGATGTTGAACATTATGAATATCAAGAAAAAAGATATCCCATTATAGGAAATAAAATAATAGCTTCCCCTTATTCAATATATAGGCCTGATATTGTTAGATTTAGGAAAAGGGTGATAGAGAGATATGAAAAGCCGGCTAGTGCAAAAATTCTTTTATTGCTTCCTTGCTCTGCTAAAAAACCTTATTCAACTTCAAAATCTCATAAAATTTTTAATAGAGTAATTGCAAATTCTCCAAATAGACATATTATACATGAAGTTATTATTACTTCTCCTATTGGAATTGTACCGAGAGAGCTAGAATATATTTATCCTGCAGCCCATTATGATATTTCTGTTATTGGTTATTGGGATAAGGAAGAAATTCATATGGTTAATTATTGCTTGAGTAAATATTTGGAAAAGAATAAGTATGATGTTATAATAAATCATCTTCCTAAAGAAATAACATTAGATATAGATGCAATTGAAACTTGTATAGAGCATCCAACATCAGATGATTCCATAAAGGAATTAGCAAAAGCTTTAGAAATTACAGAAAATTATGAAAAAATTTCTCATACAAAAAGAAGATATGAAAATGCTAGATCAATGTTGCTTTATCAATTTGGGCAAGTAGCAAAAAATTTTATAGAAGGGTGCAAAATAAAAGGGAAATTCCCAGATTATAAAATATATTATGAAGATAAGCAATTGGCAATGTTCTCTCAAAAAAGAGGGATGTTTGTATTAACTTTTGCTGGAGGGAAAAAATTGGGAAAAAATTATTGGGTTGAAATTGATGATTTCATACCAAAAGGAAGCATATTTGCTATTGGAATTAAAAATGCTGATGAAAAAATTAGAATAGGAGATGAAGTTGTGATTTTTTATAATGATGAGTTGAGAGGAGTTGGTGTTGCGAAAATGAATGC
The DNA here is from genome assembly GCA_964503915.1 of uncultured Thermoplasmatales archaeon. Taxonomy (GTDB): domain Archaea; phylum Thermoplasmatota; class E2; order UBA202; family JdFR-43; genus JAPDJP01. The sequence goes on along the minus strand of CAZDCH010000011.1, from coordinate 6,496 downwards.
TGAAGAAATGGTTGAGGCAAATGCTGGAGAAGCAGTAAAAGTTAGGCATTACAAAAGTTAGAATTATTACAAACAAACAATTTTTTCATTTTCAACATCAATGAATGTCCCTATTCCTTTTTTTCCTATACTACAGTTTACAACATAAGTATCATTAAACTTTTCATATCCAGCATCTTCATGCACATGCCCACATATGATGTACTTTGGTTTTTTCTTTTCCATTAAATTTCTTAGCCACTTACTTCCAATATGCATTCCAAAAAAAGCCCTATCTTTTGTTTTATATGGTGGAATATGAGAAACAATGACTTGGGAAGAAATATCAATACTATCTATCTCTTCTGGATATCTCTCCCCTATCCCTAAAAATTTTATTCCTTCATATTCTACTATTTTCCCATCAATAAAATTTATTTTATTTTCCAAATGCTTTAAATCTCCATCCATATTTCCATATACTCCATATATGGGCACATCTATATCCTTAAAAACATCTACTTTAACATGCCCAAAATCTCCAGCTATTATAACTAAATCTGGTTTTTCTTTCAAATAAGCATCTATGAATCTCCTGTATCTCTCTACCTTTCCATGGAAATCTGCTGCACATAGGATTAACATTTTAGTCTACTTTTCTTGCCTATATTTCCAATTTATTGCTCTATTTATTTTTATATATAACTCTGCTCCTCTATCCAATATTTTTTTATCTTCCAATGCATCAATAGTTTCATTTGCAATAAATCTTATCAATCTTTTTATTTCTTCCTTATTTCCTTCTAAAAATTTTTTTATTTCTTCAAAAATTTGCTGTACATTCTCTCCTTCAAATTTTATTTCAATTTTCATTTTTTCCCTCCCCTCAATTTCTTTTCTAGCATCATTATCAATTCTTCAACTTCTGCTTGCGTCAAATAGTTCTCTTGCTGCTCCATTTTTATTTCTGATAGCCTAAGTCTTATGGCCTCTTTGCATAACTCAGCAACGCTTGTATATCCAAGACCTGGATTTTTTCTTATTAATTCTTCAATTTCTTCATGTAATTCTTTTGGAATAGATATTGTACTATATTTTGATAATTTCTTTTCCCCCATACAATCAAAATGCTTAATTATGTATATTTACTTTACGTATAGATATAGATATATAGATAAAAAATATAAAAAAAATATAAAAAAGAAATAAAAATAAATTGGCTATATAATATAATGCCAACAATAATTGAAAAGATATTTCAAAAACATTCGGAAGATAAGGTAGAGGTTGGAAGGGAAATTTGGCTAAATATTGATGTTAGGACAGCTAGAGATTTTGGAGGAGCAAACGTTATTAAAAATTTATTAGAAAATTATGATAGAAATTATGTTGAAAATGCTAAAAAAACATTTTTTACTTTTGACTGTAATGCTCCAGCTAACAATATAGGATATGCCAACAATCAACAAATATGTAGAGAATTTGCTAAAAAATATGGAATAAAAGTTTTTGATGTTGATAGAGGAATTGGAAGCCATGTAATAATAGAGGAAGGAATTGTTTATCCGGGCACAACTGCAGTTGGAACAGATAGCCATTTTAATATACTTGGTTCGATAGGAGCATTTGGACAAGGCATGGGAGATGTTGATATAGCCTTTGTTTTTAAAACTGGCAAAACATGGTTTGAAGTTCCTCCAACAGTTAAAGTTAATTTTATTGGAATGCCAGATGCTTTTTGGACTGCTAAAGATTTAGCATTGTTATGTGTTAAAGAATTAAAGAAAAAAGTTTTAGGAAAAGCAATTGAATTTTATGGAGAAATTTTAAATATGCTATCTTTTGATGGGAGAATAACTCTTGCTTCAATGGTAACTGAAATGGGAGGGATAATAGGATTTATACCTCCAAATAAGGAAGTAATAGATTTCTGTATGAAGAGGAGTGGAAAAAAATTTGAAGTAATTCATGCTGATAAAGATGCAAATTATGAAAAAGAAATAGATATAGATGTTAGCAATTTGGAATCATTAGTAGCATTGCCTGGAAGCCCATCAAATGTTAGGAAAGTTAGGGAATTGCCATCAATAAAAATAAATAGCGTTTTCGTAGGTTCATGTACAAATGGTAGATACGATGATATGAAACAAGTTGCAAATTTGCTTAAAGGAAAAAAAATTGCTGAAGATGTTGTAGTTAAAATAGTGCCTGCTACGAGAGAAATATGGAAAAAAATGCTTTGCAATGGGTTAATAAAAGATTTATTTGATGCTGGTGCAATAGTAAGTCATGCTTGTTGCGCAGGCTGTGCAAATGGACAAATAGGAATGACAGGAAAAGGAGAGGTACAAATTTCAACAAGTAATAGAAATTTTAAGGGGAAACAAGGAGAAGGAGAAACATATTTAGCTTCGCCAGCAACAGCAGCTGCAAGTGCATTAACAGGATATATAACGGGAGTTGATGAAATTGAAAATTAAGGGAAGAATATGGGTAATTGAAAAAGAAGGTAAATTAATCGATGATATAGATACAGATATGATTTATCATAATAAATATTTGCATATTACTGATAAAAAAGAGATGGGAAAATATGCTTTTAGCAATTTGGAAGGATGGGAAAATTTCCCAAAAATTGCAAAAAATGGAGATATAATAATAGCTGGAGAAAATTTTGGTTGTGGCTCATCTAGGCAGCAAGCAGTAGATTGCTTTCTATCTTTAGGAATAAGAGCTATAATAGCAAAATCTTTTGGTGCAATTTATAAAAGAAATGCTATTAATTCTGGGCTAGCAGTTTTAGAATGTAAAGACATAGATAAAGCTGAATTAAAGAATGGAGATTTTATTGAAGTAAATTTGGAAAATGGAGAAATAAAAAGAGATGGAAAATTAATTGCTAAAGCTAAGCCAATGGGCAGAGTACAAGCTGCTATTTACAAAGCTGGAAATTTGTTTGCTTATGCAAAATCACTGTAGATTTTCTCTACATCTCTTGCAAACTGCTATATTTACATTTAAGAAATCTTTAATAATTCGAGAAACTTCATCTATTTCCATATCTATATCCATTTTTCCCCTCCCTTTTATAAAAGTAATGAAAAGGTTATATAATATATTTTCTAAAAAATTCAGAAGGCTTGCTACTCATCATTGCATTGCTCAGTCCTAGCAAACTTCATCATCATTCTTTTATTTTTTCAGCCTTTTTATTTTTTTCTAATAATATGGGCTCGGGGAGATTCGAACTCCCGACCTTCGCCTCGTCAAGGCGACATCATAACCCCTAGACCACGAGCCCACAAAGAAAATATTAATTCTGTTTTAAATATTTTAGTGTTTTTTTATTTATTTATATTATTTATTATTTATATTATTTTTTCATTTCCGTTTTTTCTTCCTTATCATTTTTCCTAAGCTCAATCTGTTAGCCTATCATAAGAAAAAAGCCGCCTCCGGGGTTCGAACCCGGGATCTCTTCCTTACCAAGGAAGCGCTCTAACCACTAAGCTAAGGCGGCACAATTTGTATTTAGCCACCATTTAATAATTTTTTGACAATGTTTTTAAATATAAAACGAATAAATTTTTATGGCTAAGGAATTCACTTTGCCTGAATTTTCATTAAAAAAGGAAAGGAAGAAATTATTAGAAAAGGAATATTTTGATGGATATGAAGAATTTTTAAAAGAGAAGAAATGGGAAAAGATGGCTAAGGAAAGTATAGAAGAAATAGAGAGGGCAATTGATGAAGGATTAGAAAAAAAATATAAAAAAGCAGAGGAAAAAAAGGAGGAGGAAATAAAAAAAGAAATAATTTATTCCAGTGAAAGAGGATTAATTGTTAAAATTAGTTATAAGGAAGGAGATGAAACAAAAATTTCATATTATTTAATAACAAAAATAGACAATATTGAAGAAGCAATAGATAGAATATCTTCCTATAAGCCATTAATAGATTAAAAAATTTTTTCTGCCATCTCAACATGTCTTTTTCCATTTCCTATTATAAATTCTCCATGTCCAGGATATAAATTTTTTATGTCCAACATTTTTAATTTTTTAATAGATTTTTGAAGTTGAATAGCATCTCCTCCATAAAAATCTGTTCTCCCTACTCCTCCATATGAAAAAACAGTATCTCCTGAAAAAAGGGATTTGCTATTTTCTTCATATAAGCAAATACTACCTTTTGAATGTCCAGGTGTATAAATTACTTTTAGCTTAACATTTCCTAAATCTATTTCATCACCTTCATTTAATACAATATCTACTTTTATTTTTGGCTGAAAAGCATTAAAAAAAATTGCACTCCAATTTAATCCTTTTTCCAAAACATCTTTACCATTTTCGTGAATACAAATTTTTGCATTACTTTTTTCCTTTAATTCTTTTGCTCCTCCACAATGGTCAAAATGCTCATGCGTTAGTATTATATAATCAATATCTCTAATATCTATTTCTTCCTCCAACTTTTGAAACAGTTCTTTATTATAAAATCCTGTTCCAGTATCAATAATAGCAAATTTATCTGCTTTTATTAAATAAACATTTGATTCAAAACCAAATCCTAAATATTTTTTTACAATCATAATAGTAAAATTTTTCTCTATATTTATATTCACTCAACATGAACAAAGAACAAAAAATAAAAGATAAAATTGAAGACTTAAATGAAATAAGAGCAATGTTGAAAGAAGATTTGGAAGATTTGGAAAGAAGAAAAAATGAATTTTCGGAAAAGAAATACAAGAAATTAAAAGAAAAATATCAAAAGAAAATAGAAAAAATAAGGAAGAAAATAAAGCAACTTGAAGAAAAATTGCAAAAAATTAAATCTTAAGTTTCTTTATAGCTTCTTCATAATTTTTGCTTTTAAATATATATGAGCCAGCAACTAGTACATTTGCACCAGCTTTTTTAAGCGAGGGGGCATTTTTATCATTTACTCCACCATCAACTGATAAATAAATTTCTCTCTCACCAATCATTTTCTTTGCTTTCTCTACTTTTTTAACCATATTTTCAATAAATTTTTGTCCGCCAAAACCGGGCTCAACAGCCATTATAAGGAGCAAATCTATTTCATCAATTATATTTTCAACCATGCATAAAGGAGAGGCAGGATTTAAAGCTATGCCAACTTTACAATGCTTTTTTATTTCTTTAATTATCCTATATAAATTTTTTGTTGCTTCAACATGTATAGTAATATAATCTGCCCCAGCTTTTATGAAATCCATAAAATGCTTTTCCGGTTTTTCTACCATTAAATGAACATCAAAAGGTAAATCTGTAACTTTTCTAACACTTTTAATGACGCAACTTCCAATAGTTATATTTGGAACAAAATTTCCATCCATTACATCGATATGAATCCAATCTGCTCCCGCAGATTCAACACTTTTTATTTCCTTACCCAAAATTGAAAAATCTGCTGATAGGATAGAGGGAGCAACAATCATGAAAAATAAGCGAAAGTAAATATAAAAATTTTAATTTAATTCATAATAAATTTTATATCCAATAAATTTTACATTTTAATGATCAAAAAAATAAGGAATTTTTTGGTAATAAGTAGAGCAAAAATTCAAATTGCTACAGTATCAAATTCTTTAATTGGTATATTTCTTGCTGGCTTTTATAACAATTTTTTCTTAATCATATTTTATGTTTTTTTGAGCGTATTGTTAACTACATTTGCCAGCAATATTAATTGTCTTTACGATAAAAACGTTGATATGCATTATAAAACAGAATTAGCAAAAGCTATAAATGAAATTGGAGAAAGAAATGTATTAAAAATTTTATTAATTGAAATAGTAATTTCTATCCTATGCATAATATATCTTTTTTATAACGGATATAAAACAACAGCATTTTTAGCCTCATTAGGGCTATTTTTAGGATATGCTTATTCTTCTCCGCCTTTAAGAATAAAAGCTAGGGGAATAATAAGCCCTTTTCCCGTTTTAGTTGGCTTATATATGTTTCCAATACTTGGTGGATGGTTCTTAATGAGAGATGATATACCATTTTATCTCCTAATTTTTACATTTGGATATGCTTTTATGAATGAAGGATTTATATTGATAAATACATGTGAGGATTATGAAGAAGATAAAAGAGAGGGAATAAAAACATGGGCTCATGTATTTGGATTAAAAAGAACAGTTAAAATCGCTTTTATATTTTCATTTTTTGGTTTTTTATGTCTCTATCCATTATTACCCTATAAAAATTTACTTTCTCTATTTTTCCTAACTATTTTCTCCATTTCATTGCTTTTCTCCTCATTTGATATCTACAAACTTTCTAAATCAAAAAATTTAAAAATAGCAACAAAGAGATATGCTTCTAGAATGCCACTATGGTTTTCAATAACAAGATATCCATTACTTTTTGCTCTGCTATTTGCAATGCTATGACAAAAATTATAAACTTTTCCTTTTTTATTTATGGAGGCAAAAATGAGAAAGGAAATAGTATTGATAGGGGCAATAACAATTTTAATGATA
>CAZDCH010000010.1:2683-20080 GCA_964503915.1 uncultured Thermoplasmatales archaeon | reverse complement strand
TTTTTTATATTTTCTTTCTCCACAAACAGAACAAATATCTTTTATAGTATATTTCTTACATTTATAACAGTATTTCATTATTTCCCTTCTCTTATAAATCTTCCTATTCCTCCTTGTTTTTTGATATAATTTATTGCCTTTTCAATTTTACTCTTTAATTCCTTTTCAGCTATTTTGTAATCTGGTGCTCTAATCTCTACTCTGTATAAAGGAGCAGAAACATATTTTACTTCTATTTGAATATCCTTTTTATTGCTTTCAATCAATTCTAAAGCTTTTTTAATATGTTTTATTCCATCTGAAGTTGGACAACTTATTTCAACATATCCCTTAATTTCAACAAATGGAATAACAATATTTTCTTTTGCTATTTCAACAAAATGTTCTATCCATTCTCCTTCAAATCCTTCCTCTTCCAATACTTTCTCATTTCTTGCTACTTCTTCAAAAGCATTATATAAGCTGCCAAATTTTTTAATCAGTTCATAACCAAATTTGTTAAGACATTCTTGGAAATCATAGCCAAATTTTTCACCAACCATTTCTAAAAGTTTTTTTGCTTTTTGTTCATTTTTCCACTGTTGTATTTTTTCTCTTTTTTGGTGTTCATTTACTCTTTTTAATGATAAGTCAACATATCCTTTTGAAGGGTCTACATCCATTACTTTACATACTATTCTTTGTCCTTCCCTTACATGATCTCTTATGTTTTTTACCCAACCAGGAGCAACCTCCTTTATATGAATAAAACCTTTCTTGCCAGGATATTCTTCAAGCTCTACAAAAGCGCCAAATCCTTTTGCTTTTTTTACTGTGCATACAACCAATTCTCCTTTTTCTGGTAATTCTTTAAGCATGTCTCAATTCCTCTATTATTTCACCTTTTATTTTAGCTTTTCCTCCTGTTGGCTCAGCTAATATACTGCCGCATACATTACATAAAACTCTCGTGCTTGCTTTACTAAAGATTATTTGAATATTATTGCAATCTTTACATCTAACTCTATAAAATGGGGATGCCATATTATCTCTTAAATTCAAATCTTTTTGACCTTATCCCTTTTTTCTGGTGGGCTTTTCCACATTCCTTACAGCGATATCTTAAAAATATCCTTTTTGTTGGCTTTTCCCTTCCCTCAGGCTTTGGGCGTGGATATCCGCCATATCCTGCTAAAACTCTTCTAAACCTTCTTTGACCCCATTTTAGTTCCGATGCTCTCTTCTTTTTAACTCTTTCAATTGCATGTTCAGTATGGCGATGACAATAAGGACAATAAGTTTTTATTACTTGAGGACGAATCATGAGATGAAATATTATGGGTATATAAAATGTTTATGCAAAAATAATTTTATACAGGAATAATTTCTTTTACATGGCTTTGCCAGATGTTCAATCTTGGAAACCAAATGCAAGCTTTAAGCTTACTAGAGTAGGAATAAAAGGAATAAGAAAACCAGTATGTATTAAAAGAAAAAATAGAATAATTAACTTAATTCCCTGTATGGATTTATTTGTTGATCTACCAGCGAGCAGAAAAGGAAGCGATTTATCAAGAAATGCTGAAGTAATAGAAGAAATTGTAGATATTTCTGTTAGACAGCCATATGAAGGCTTAGAAAATTTATGCGAGGAAATAGCAAATAAACTTTTGCAAAGACATGAATATGCAAGTTGTGCAGAAGTTATTGCAATTGCAGATTATTTTTTAGAAAGAATAACCCCAAATAAAAAGAAGACGCTAGAGCCTTATAAAATTATGGCAAAAGCAATTAAGGAAAGAAATGGTAAAACAAAGAGATTTATAGGTGTTGAAGTTGTTGGTATGACAGCTTGTCCGTGTGCAATGGAAAACATAAGAAAAACTTACAATAAATTATATACACACAATCAAAGAAATATTGCAACATTAATTATTGAAAATGATGGTAGCATAGATGCTGACGATTTGATAACTATAGCTGAAAATGCAATGAGTAGCCCAACATATGAAATTTTGAAAAGAAAAGATGAAATGGAAGTTGTTAAAAAAGCCCATGAAAATCCAAAGTTTGTTGAAGATGTTGTTAGAGACATGCTTAAGGAAATTTTGGAAAAATATTCCTACTTGCCAAATGAAACTATTGTAATTGCAAAAAGCGAAAGTTTTGAATCGATACATAAACACAATGCATATGCAGAAAGAAGAACAACAATTGGTGAGCTTAAAACATAGCAAAACGGCAGACTTAACACATAAATATCAATTAGCATTCAATTTTCAGATGTTGGCAGAATGCAAAGAACATGGTTATTATAGAGGAAGATATTGTCCAATATGTAATAGAGAAGGAAGATTTTTGATGAGCGATAAAGAATTGAAAAAATTGAGTAGCGTTGTAATTGGCATATTGCGCCACTTCCCCAAGCAATTTGGTATTAAGCTAGATAAACATGGATGGGGAGATATAAATGAAATTTGCAATGCAATAAGAAATAGAATAGATAGGTTTTATTGGGTAAAAAGAAAGCATATTGAAGCTTTGGCTTTGACAGATGAAAAAGGAAGATATCAAATAAAAAATGGAAAAATAAGAGCAACATATGCACATACAATTGAAGTTGACTTGACTGATATGCCAAAAGCAGATGTAGATTATTTGTATTATCCTGTTACAGAAGAAGAACTGGATATTGTTTTAGAACAAGGAATTTTTCCTACAGATAGAAGCAAAGTGCATTTAAGCGGAAGCATAAATAAAGCATTAGAAGCTGGGAAAGTTAGAACAGAGAATCCAATTTTATTAAAAATAGATGCAAGGAAAGCAATGGAAGATGGAATTGATATTAGGAAAGCAACAAAAGATGTTTATGTTGCAAATGAAATCGCAGCAAAGTATATTAGCAAATTAGAAAATAAAAATAAATAGGTTGAATTATTTATACAAAATGCACGATAAAAAACTTGTTAAAGAAATTAAAAGAAAAGCTTTAGAAATTAGGAAATGGGTTATTGAATCCGTTTATAGAGCTGGCTCGGGCCATCCTGGAGGAAGCTTGTCAATAGCTGATGTTTTGGCATGTCTATATTTTCATGAAATGAGGCACAATCCAAAGGATCCAAATTGGCCAGATAGAGATAGGCTTGTTTTATCAAAAGGACATGCAGCTCCAGCTTTGTATGCTGCCTTAGCTCTAGCTGGATATTTTCCTATAGAAGAACTAAAGAATTTGAGAAAAATAGGACATTTTTTACAAGGACATCCATGCATGAAGAAAGTTCCAGGCGTTGACATGTCTACTGGTTCATTAGGGCAAGGATTCAGTACAGCCGTTGGAATGGCATTAGCTGGAAAAATTGATAAAAAGGATTATAGAGTTTTTGCTATATTGGGAGATGGCGAAGTTCAAGAAGGGCAAGTATGGGAAGCTGCAAATACTGCCTCTCATTATAAATTGGACAATTTAATAGCAATTTTAGATAGAAATAAGCTACAAATAGATGGACCTACTGAAGAAATAATGCACGTTGAGCCATTGGCATGGAGATGGCAAGCATTTGGATGGGATGTAATAGAAATCGATGGGCATGATATTGAACAAATTTTAGATACATTTCATGAAATAAAGCTTAATAAAAAACCAACTATTATAATTGCACATACAATAAAAGGAAAAGGTGTTTCTTTTATGGAAGGAACTTTATCATTTCATGGCAAGCCACCAAGCTATGAACAATATGTTAGGGCAATGAGTGAGTTAGAGCAAGAAGAAAGGGAATTGGAGGAAGAAGATGGTTAATGCTGTAATTACAGATAAGAAAAGAAATTTGAGAGATGCTTATAGCTCAGCTTTGATTGAGCTTGGCTATAAAAATCCAGATATTGTTGTATTGGATGCAGATTTGGCTTTGTCAACAAAAACAAAGAGATTTGGAACTGTTTTTCCAAAACGTTTCTTTGATATGGGAATAGCTGAAGCAAATATGATGGGAGTAGCAGCTGGGTTGGCGGCATGTGGAAAAATTGTTTTTGTATCTACTTTTGCAGTTTTCGCTACTGGAAGGAGTTATGATGCAATTCGTCAATCAATAGCTTATCCCGAGTTAAATGTTAAGATTGTTGCTACTCATGCAGGCATTTCTGTAGGAGGAGATGGAGCAAGTCATCAAATGCTCGAAGATATTGCTTTAATGCGTGTATTGCCTAACATGATTGTTATAGCTCCTGCTGACGCAACAGAAATGGAAGATGTTGTTCCAGCAATAGCTGAATATGATGGGCCTTGTTATGTAAGAATTGGGAGAGAAGATGCTCCAATAATATTTGAAACTCATGGAGAATTTAAAATTGGGAAAGGATATATTTTAAGGGATGGAAATGATGTTACAATAATAGCAACTGGAACAATGACAGCTGAAGCATTGAAAGCTCATGATTTATTAAAAAATGATGGTATAGATGCTAGAATAGTTCATATGCCAACAATTAAGCCATTGGATGAAAATTTGGTAAGGAAATGTGCAAGGGAAACAAATGCAATTGTTACATGTGAAGAACATTCAATTATAGGAGGATTAGGAGATGCTGTTTCAATAGCGATAGCAAATGACCCTATAAAAATGTATAGGATAGGAGTAAATGATGTTTTTGGAGAAAGTGGAGGAGCTCGCCAATTAATGGAAAAATATGGATTAACAGCTGAAAATATAGCAAAACAAGCAAAAAAATTGATGAATAAAATATAAAAATATATATTCAATAAATTTTTTCATGCAAATATTTATTGATACTGCTGATTTAGATGAAATAAAAGAAGCAAAAAGCTGGGGCATAATAAATGGAATTACAACAAATCCATCTTTAATTAAAAAAGCTGTTGAAAAATTTAAGAAAAAAGGCATTGAAATAAGCATGGAAGAATATATAAAGGAAATATGTAAATCTGTAGATGGCCCAGTTAGCTTGGAAGTAAAAGCAATAAGAGCAAATGAAATGATAAAAGAAGCTGAAATTTTATATAAAAAATTTAACCATGTAAATAATAACGTAGTAATAAAAATTCCAATAAATACAGCAATAGATGAAGGAAATGAATTTTTTGAAGGAATAAAAGCAATCAGAATTTTAAAAGAAAAGAAAATACCAACAAATGCTACTTTAGTTATGAATCCAACACAAGCTTTATTGGCTGCAAAAGCGGGAGCAACATATGTAAGTCCTTTTCTGGGTAGAATAGATGATTATATAAGAAATAGGTTAGGGATAAAATTTGGAAAATGGGATTTTTTTGATAGCAGTATAGTTAAAAAATTGGAAGAAATGGAAAGAAAGAAAAAGCAAGGATATAATGAAATTGCATCTATTGATTATGGTGATAAGGGAATATATGATGGAATAGAATTAGTTGAAAGCATATTAAAAATATTCAAGGCCTATAATTTTAAAACAAAAATAATTGCAGCTAGTATAAGGAATTCATATCAAGTAAGGAAAGTTGCTGAAATGGGAGTAGATATCGCAACGATTCCATTTCATGTTATAAAGGAAATGATTAGTCATTACAAAACAATGGAAGGAATGAAAAAATTTATGGAAGATGTTGTTGAGGAATATAAAGCTATATTTAAAGAAAATTAAAATTAAAAAATTAAAATTAAATATTCCCTAAATCTTTCCATGTTAAAATAAGGTTTCTAGCTGCCAATGCTTCATCAACTCTTTTTACTGGCATATTAAGAGGAGATTTTTTTAATATATTAACATCTTCTTCCAATATTTTTTTCATTGTTTCTGCAAATTTGTCTAAAGTTTCTTTACTTTCATCTTCAGTTGGTTCCACCATAAAAGCTTCTTCAACGATCAATGGAAAATAAACTGTTGGAGGATGAAAACCATAATCAAGCAACCTTTTTGCAACATCCATTGCTCTTATTCCCTTCTTTTTAAATTTGGCTAAAGATACAACAAATTCATGCATTCTTCTTCCATAAAAAGGAATTTCGAATCCTATTTTCCTCAATTTTTCCATTAAATAATTTGAATTTAGAACAGCTCTTTCAGCAACTTTCTCCAAATCTTTTCCTTTGCTCAATATATATGCATATGCTTTTAACAAAACAGCAAAGTTTCCATAAAAAAGGCTTATTTTTCCAATTGAATATGGCTCATCATATTTTAAAAAATATTTCCCATTTTTTCTTTCAATTCTTGGAACAGGTAAAAATTTTTCCAAAAATTTTTTCACTCCTATTGGTCCAGCCCCTGGTCCTCCTCCTCCATGTGGCGTGCCAAAAGTTTTGTGCAAATTTAAATGAACTATATCAAACCCCATATCAGCTGGCTTAGCTTTTCCCAATATTGCATTCATGTTAGCACCATCATAATATAACAATGCATCAACTTTTTTAACTTCTTCAGCTATTTTCAAAATATCTTTCTCAAATATTCCAAGCGTATTTGGATTTGTCAGCATAAATGCAGCTGTTTCTTCATTTAAAACATGTTTTAAAGCATCTAAATCAACTCTCCCATTTTTTGAAGGAATTTCAATAACATTAAATCCAGCCATTTTTGCTGACGCAGGATTTGTTCCATGGGCTGAATCCGGCAATATAACATTTTTTCTATCTTCTCCTTTATATTCAAAATATGCTCTTGTAATCAACATTCCAGCAAGCTCTCCATGAGCTCCAGCACAAGGTTGCAATGAAAAAGCATCCATTCCAGTTATCTTGCATAACAATTTCTCAAGCTTGTAAATTATTTCTAAACAACCTTGGCAAGTTGTTTCATCCTGTAATGGATGCATATAGGAAACTTTTTCATTTCTAGCTATCCTTTCAAGCAACTTCTTATTATACTTCATTGTACACGAACCCAATGGATAAAAACCATTATCAATTCCATAATTCATTTGACTTAAATGCAAGAAATGTTTCATTATTTCTCTTTCGCTCAAGTTAGGTATATTCAATTCTTTTCTTTCTACATCTATTATTTCTTCATCAAATTCTTCTTCAATTTCATTTAATAGGGGCTCATTATATTTTGCCATCATTTTCTCACATTATCTCCATAATTTTTTCAATAGCAAAATCAATTATTTCTTTTTTATGCATTTCAGTTACTCCAAACAATATTCCATTTTCAATAAATTCATTTATTATTAGCCCACCATGTATTCCTTTTTTAAGCAATTCTTTATTTAAATGAAAAGCATTTAATGGAGATATTGCAACAAATTCATTAAAGAAATTTTTATATGGTATTTTAAATCCCAATTTTTCCAATTTATTTGCCATATACCTTGCATTTTCCATATTTTTTATAGCTAATTTCCTTAGCCCATTTCTTCCATAAAAAGCAACATATGCTAAAAAAGCTATACAACATAATGCTTCATTTGAACATATATTGCTTGTTGCTTTCCCCCTCCTTATATGCTGCTCTCTTGTCTGCATGGTTAGACAAAATGCTCTTTTTCCTTCAATATCTTTTGTTAATCCAACAATTTTACCGGGCATTTGCCTAATAAATTCCTTTTTACAAGCAAATATACCTAATAAAGGCCCACCAAAATTCATTGGATTTCCAAAATATCCTTCTCCTATGACAATATCTGCTCCATATTTTGAAGGAGGATTAAAAATTGCTAAATATAATGGGTCGACACCTACAATCAAAATTGAATCCGTTTCTTCCTTTATTCTATATATTTCTTTATATCTATCGTCTATTATTCCAAAAAAATTTGGATTTTCAATATATATTGCAGACAAATCTTTTTCATCAATATTCAAATTAATTCTTCCATCATTTCCATATTCTTGCTCAATTATTTTCAATCCAGCACCTTTTACATAATTTTCCAAAACACTTTTTTTATGCCAAAAAATATTTTTCGGAATCAATATTTTCTTCTTCTTATTTATCCTATGAGCCATTAAAGCTGCTTCTCCCAAAGCTGTAGAAGAATCATACATTGATACATTTGCACAATCCATTCCTGTTAACTCACAAATTATTGATTGGTATTCGAACATTGCTTGTAATATTCCTTGAGAAGCTTCAGCTTGATAGGGTGTATATGAAGTATAAAATTCTTGTCTTCCTGTAATTTCTTCTACTATTGCTGGAATATAATGTGGCTTAATAATGGGCAAAAAAGATGGTAAATCAAAAAAATTCTTATTTTTATTCAAAATTTTTCTTATTTCAGCTTCTACTTCCATATCTTCTTTTGGAGGAGGTAAATCTAATTTATCAATTCTTATTTCTTTTGGTATATCTTCAAAAAGTTCTTCAATATTCTTTATTCCTAAAAATTTTAGCATTTCCTTATTCATGTTTTAAATTCTGTATATCCACAGTTTCCACAACTTCTTCTATCTTTATGCTCAGCCATAAATATGCCTGCTCCACATTTTGGACATTCCTTTCTTTTTCTAATTAATTTTCCATCCTTAATTTCATAATATTTCCATCTCATTTTTCCTCCTCCTTCTTTTTACCTTCTCTAGCAAATATATAATCTGGCTCTATTTTCCTTGCTATTGCTTCTGAAGGATAAACTTTTGCATATACTTTCGCTTCTTTTATTCCAAATAATGGCTTAATATGCTTTATTACAATATATCCTCCTATTCCCAATTCATTTTTAATTGCTTCTTTTACTTCCTTCCTAGTTGGTGTTGCTCCATCATATTTTATTATAAATTTTATTTCTTCCCTTTCAAGCAATTTATTTTCTTTTCTTTCTATTACTTCTATTTCCATATCATCCCTCCAATCCATTAAGGAATTTTTTAACCATTCTCCTTTCTTCTTTTCCTACTTCAACAACAACCATTCCTTTATTCCTTAAACCATATATTACTGTTGTGTTTTCAGGAGCAAGATATATGGCTGGCAGCGCAGCCAAATCCTCTTCACCATCAACTTCTATCAATGTTTTTTTATTTTCTGCATAAGCAGTAGCAATAGCATTCCATAGCTGGCGAGAAATGCAACCTGGAGGATTCTTAACTTTTATAACTTTTTCAGCATAATATTTTCCATTATATTTCTTTCTTTGTATTTTGTAGTCAACTACTGCAATATCTGGCTTTATATCTTTTTTTATTAAATATGTTGTTACAGCATCTCCTATACTAACTATTTTTCCTTCAATACTATCAATTTCTTTTACTAACTTTCCAATTGGCTTTCTTAGCTCATCTTTTTTATTATCTGGTATTTTATACATCATCTCACTTTCAATGCATATTTACCAGGCATTTTTATTCCCATTTTTTCTGCAATTTTTGATTTCTTGGCATCAATTACTATTAAATAACCTTGCCAATGTTCTGATGTTGCTTCCCCACAGTATGGACATGTGCTCCTAGTTGTTACAATATGGCATTTCCTACATGCTTTCATTTATTCCTCTCCTTTTTCTTTTTTTCCATCTCCTTCCATTCCTCTTTTCCTAAACCTGGTTGTCTCATAGTTAAACCAATTTTACTTTCCCTTGGATTCATTTCATTCAATGAAACTGTAACAATCCTTACCCTTATTTTATCTCCAACTTTTAAAGACTTTCTAGTTTCCTTTCCTTCCATCCTTTTATTTTCTATATCAACTAATATTTTATCATCCATTATTTGGCTTTTATGCAATAAAGCATCTAATGGTCCAATATGGCAAAAAGCGCCAAATTCAACTATGTCACATACAATGGCATCTATAACTTCGTGCAATTCAGGCTTAAAAGTCAAAGCTTCAAATTCAACTTTTTGATAAATTGCTCCATCACCATGCAAAATATATCCTTCCCCAATTCTTTTTACATCTTTAGTTAAAACTATAAAGCCGTAATCTTTATCCATTGTTCCTTCAAACGTTTCTTGCACCCTTTTTTTACAGACTTCATCTAAGTTTTCTCCTAGATATGAAGGTGGTATTCTAACTGTATTTTCCATTTTTACCATGTAATACATGCATTGGAATTATCATTATGCTTATAAACATTATTGATTATATATGTGTGGATTAATGAGCTAGATGAAAATTTTATAAGGCTTGGATTGGAAAGAATGAAAAAATTTTTTGAAGATATTAAAAAACCAGATTATAAAGTTATACATGTTGGTGGAACAAATGGGAAAGGTTCTGTATGTAAATTTATTGCAAATATTTTAATGCAAGATTATAAAGTTGGAATATACACATCTCCACATTTGGAAAGAATAAATGAAAGAATAGTAATTAATGAAAAAGAAATTCTGGATGATGAGATTCAGAAATATGAGTATTTAAAGAAATATGATTTTACGTATTTTGAAGCATTAACAGCTGTTGCAATCAATTATTTTATGGAAAAAAAGGTTGATTATTCTATTTTTGAAGTTGGGATGGGAGGGAGATATGATGCAACAAATATTTTAACGCCTACCTTAACAATAATAACAAATGTTGCTTTAGAGCATGAAAAGTTTTTGGGCTATAATATTAAAGCTATAGCAAATGAAAAAGCGGGTATAATTAAAAATGCCCCTGTTATAACGGCAAGCAAAGGAAAAGCATTAAATGTGATAAGTAAAATTGCTTTGCAAAAAAGAATAGATTTGTATGTTGTTGGCAAGGATGTAAAATGGGAGAAAATAGGGAAAAGAAAATTTATTGTAGAAACAGAAAAAAATCTATATGAAATAAATAGTCCTTTATATGGAAATTTTCAAGGAGAGAATATTGCTATAGCAATAAAATCTGCAGAAATTTTAGGAATAGAAAAAGAAAAAATAATAAAAGGAATAGAAAGAACTAAATGGCCTGGAAGAATGGAAGTCCTTGGCAATTTTTTATTAGATGGCTGCCACAACCCCCACGCTGTAAAAGCATTTGTTGATTCATTAGAAGATTTTGAATATGAAAATCTATCGATAATTTTTGGAGTAATGAAAGATAAAAATGTTAAGGAAATGTTAAAAAATTTAAAATCATTAAATGCAACTTTTATTGCTACAACGATAAGAAATAAAAGAGCTATGCCAGCAGAAAAAATTAGAAATATTGGAAAAAAATTGGGCATGAATTTTACTATTTCAAAAAATGTTGAAGAAGCAATTAATATTGCTTTTCCAAATGATTTAGTTTGTATTGTTGGAAGCTTATATTTAGTAGGAGAAGCAAGAAAATTTTTGCATCATTTTATGAAATAATTATAAGCCTAACTCATCAGCAATTCCTTTCATGGCATTTAATGCCAATTCAAAAAATTCTTCCAAATTTAAGCCAATTTTTTCGCATTCCATTATCCTATTTCTATCTATTTTCCTTGCAAAGGACTTGTCTTTAAATTTATTCTTTAATGTCTCTACTCTCACTTCTCTAAGCTTTTTATTTGGCATTACTAAAGCAGAAGCTACGATCAAGCCTGAAATAGCATCGCTAGCCCTCAAAGCAAAATCAATTTTTTTCATTGGTCTATAGCCAGTCAATTCATTATGAGCTTTTATTGCATTTAGTGCGCCATGTGGCAAATAATTTTTTAGCATTTCTGCTGCTATTAATCCATGTTCATGCGTATCTGCTTTTTCGTAATCAATATCATGGAGTAAGCCAACAAGTCTCCAAATTTCTCTATCTTCTCCCAGCTTCTCAGCCAATTTTTCCATGATAGCTGCTACACTTTTCATATGTTTTTTTAAATTTTCATTTTTAATTTCATTAAAAAATTCATTTATTTTTTCTTGAGGCACCATAAAAAAGAATAAATAAGAAAATAAAAATGTTGAGCAACCAAAACTTTATTTATATCTACTTATTTTTCAGCATGCAATGGCATGGAAGAAGTCAAAGAAAAGAAACAGGAGGAAGATATAAAACAGCAAGGAAAAAAAGAAAGTATGAATTGGGAAGAGATTATATTCCTACTGTTATAGGAGAGGAGGAGAATAAAAAAATAAGAGTAAGGGGAGGAAATTATAAAGTTAGAATTGTTTCTGCAAAATATGTAAATGTTTCTAATCCAAAAACAGGAGAAACAAAAAGAGTGGAGATAAAAGATGTTTTAGAGAATCCAGCAAATCCTCATTATGTAAGGAGAGATATTCTGACTAAAGGAGCAATTATTTTAACAGAGATAGGAAAGGCAAAAATAACTTCTCGTCCGGGACAAAATGGATGTATAAATGCTATTTTATTAGAAGAAACAAATGAGAAATAAATGGGTTATATGGCCAATTTATTTTGATTCTGGAGTTGGAAGAAAAAAAGGAAGAAAAGTTCCTAAAGGATTAGCTGTTAAAAACCCTTCTATTGATGAAATTTATAAAGCAGCTAAAAAACTTGGTTTAAATCCTATCAAGGAAGAAAAAGCTTATCCTAGTAGATGGTGGAGAAAAGAAGGTAGAGTTTTAATCGATAAAAAAGATAGGAAAATAGAAATAATAAGGAAAATTGGGGAAATAATTAAGGAAAATAGGATTAAATCCTAGAAAAAAGATAACTTCTTTTAATTTTTAATAAACCTCTTTATGTTCTTATTCCTTTTTTGTGGTGGAAATGAGTAACAAATAAATTGTTTTTCCCTATTTTTTTTATTTATATCTTATCCTCAAAGGCTTGTTCCATATCCAAGTCTTTCTTCCCTTTCCCATTGAAAATTAGTTCATTCTCTTTTAATTCCAAAATTCCTTCATATCTATGTAAAGGTTTAAATCCAGTTGTATGAGCTTTTAGCCAATCTATCCAACCCCTGCTTTTTATATCTTCCTCATACGCCATCAATGAATTTTCTCATTTCATTTTTATCATTTCAATATTGCTCTCCTGAATTTAAATTTTTCATATAGGAGGCTTAAGCTCTTTCAAAACACCTTTGGAATGAATCTCCATGGTACTCGCTTCATATATTCTTCATATTCTTTCCCAAACTTTCTAAGCAAGTATTCTTCTTCCTTTAAAGCTGTTAGAATTAGAAGCACTGAAAAAATTATAGATAGTATAACTGGTAGAATGTTTCCAAACCATAAAGCTACTCCCAAATATACCAAAATTAGACCAAGATATCCAGGATGCCTTATCTTAGAATATATTCCTTCTGTTACTATTTTTTCTATATCTTTCGCTTTAGAATGAGCTTGTCTATGCGTTTTATGCGATATTCCGTGAATTATAAAACCTAAAACAAAAAGTGCGATTCCAAGAATCAAGAGGTAACGACGAAAAGGCAAAGCTAATATTGGAAAGAAATAACCGCAACCTCCACTAATGAACAATAAAAACCATTCAATAATTCCCCTAATTGATGGTTTCATTAAGAGATATTTATTAAGAATATCCATATTTATCTCTTTTTTCATATTTTCACTCCTTTTTGCAATTTCGAATTATTTATTAATACTCTTTGCCATACTCGTTGGGCAAATAAATTTCATTTTACATTTTTCACAGGCTCTTTTATGGCTTATGAAATTAACTGGAGTTAGTAGAATAAACAGGATAAGGAAAATTAGATTTGAGAAGGAATAGTTAAGGATGAGTGCAAGAACAATTCCTGCAATAGGTATTGCTGTTGCTAACATCCATGTTATACTTGCAAGTTTTATTCCTAGTTGATAATTTCCAGAATTTTTCTTGAACATAAGAGCAGAAAGCTTGCCCCAACCTGTACTGCATAACTTTCCGCGGTAATAGCAATGCGTACAAAGATGTTTTCTTAAAACAAAAAGAAGCATTATGATAAGGAACAAGATATATAATACTGAAATTACTGGAAATCCATAAATTTGTAATGGCAACATTCCTATAAATCCTACTCCAAAATAAGCAAGAAAAAAGATATTCTGCCCAATGACATAGCCAAGCGGATAGTTTTCGAATCCTTGTCCATATAATTTTTCTTCCATGTTCATATCTCTTCAAAGTTTTATTACCTTTTTCTTTTAGGCTTTAGCTTTTAAGCGTTAATTACATCTATGTTCAGCTTTGCCGAATTTTGGCGGAGTGAAGCTTAGTGTAGTTGCACTAAATACCTTTAATCTCATTAATCAATTCTTTTAATTCCTTCTCATTTGAAATAAACTTTCCTATTCTCCCCTTCCGGGCATCATATGCATCAATACCCCATTTAACATAAACAATATTTCCTTTCTTTACTTTGCTTTTTAAGTAATTTAATCCTGCAACAGCAGGAAGAAGTCTCCCATCTATATAAAACATTCCATATATTTCACTTCTTGCTAATTCTTCAAATTCTTTTTTCCTTTTAATTTTTTGTTCACTAGGCTTAACTTCCTCAGATATCTCCCTAAAAACTTTGTCATAATCAGGGATATATTTCATCAAATCGTTTGCGATGAGTCTTTTCTCTATTTCTCCTTTGTTATATCCTAACTCGATTAATTCAGCAATTCTATCTAGTGCAATATGACTGAAAGTTGCTTTAATTCCTTCTTCTCCAAATTTATTTGTTATTTTGGCTAATTTGGAAGCAACCTTTTGGTATTCATCCCCCCCTACAATTCCAAATGACGTATTTAATTTTCCAGATTCAAATAAATCCCTTGCCCAATCCCATTTGAGAATTTTATCCACTATGTCATGAGGAGGAAAGTCTATTATTCTGTTAACCTCTTTACATATCTCTTCCTTTATTCCTAAAGCCTTACACCATTTTTCATGTATTTTCCAACTAGGCATATTTAACTATGTTATTTATCTCTTAAGGATACTTTCATCGACTGAAAGGAGCAAAGTTCAAATAAGCGAGGAATCGCTCTAGCGTTACTGAAGTCGCTGTTTATTGCTCTTCAAATTTAACTTTGTTTTTATGTAGGGCATTATTATAGAGGTAATTAACATTTCAAGATTACCTTTGTATCTTTTGCTTTCACGCTCTTTAAATTCGATTATTTCATCTTTCGAGATGACTCTATACTTAGATGCCTCAAGCTCTACGTAAAAATAGGCTGTCATAGTGGTAATTTTTAGTACGGTTTGATCGTCATATAGAATTTGAATTCCCGGTAACAATTTTAATTGTGGATATTTTGAGAGAATCTTTTCGAGTAAAAAATTCAACGATTCTTTGGCATATCTGTTTGTTATTCTACTTAAGTCTTGGTTTAACCTTAGAGTTCTCTTGTATTCCTCAATTTTTGGTCTAATAAAATCATTATATAGTTTTGATGGCCTTTGAAATATTTGTCTAAGGTAACTTATACTATTTATGCTATCTTCAAAAACCCCTGGAGACCTTTGGCTACTGTGTGATATTCCGTTTAGAGAAACTTCTTTTGGTTTTAAAACTTCATATACATTTATTGTGCTTTCGTCAATTATTTGAAGTCTTAGTATCCCAATGCCTTCCTTCTCACATATTTCAAATATTTCAGAAGATACCCGACCTGTTGGATAGGCGATATAGAACCTCACTGTATGCAGACCAGACATCCATTCTTCTAAAGTTTTAATACGTCTTTTAGTTCTTATAATCTTGCCAATAAGTTCATTCAGTCCTTTTTCATCCCCTTTTACTTCAACAACATAGCCATGAAAGTGAATCACAGGATAGATCTTATCTGTTATTATTTCATATCTTATTGCAAAGACATCTGGTCTTACATCCCCTATCTGAATATTTTTCAAATATCCTTGCGAATATTC
Organism: uncultured Thermoplasmatales archaeon; assembly: GCA_964503915.1. Taxonomy (GTDB): domain Archaea; phylum Thermoplasmatota; class E2; order UBA202; family JdFR-43; genus JAPDJP01. The sequence continues at coordinate 4,450 of CAZDCH010000010.1, read as the reverse complement.
ATCTTGCTGACAACCTTTTTCATTAATAAGCCATTTTCCAATGGGATCGTATAATTGCTCTTCATTCATTGTTCATTCGCCTCCATTTCAGGGGGTTAATTTCATACAATTTCTTATGGACTCGAATTTTAAAAATCTTATGCCAAGAGTGAGAAATTGATAGGTAAATAAAATTAAGAAAATATTCTTGCACAGGAAAGAATTATTTAAGTTTATCATAATTCAATACATTATTTTACTAATATTTATACAATATAAACCTAGTATAGTATTAACTAATATATTTTTTCTCATTGCTTTCAATGATGAATAATTTCCCTTTCCTTTTCGCCTTCTCCGCCTTTTTTCGCTGTACTTCATTAAATTCTTCTATAGTTATTATTGCTTCATGCTCTCCTCTAAACAAAATATCTTCCCATTCAATAAGCCCACAATATATGGGATTTGACAAAATTCTTGATACAGTTTTCTTATCCCATTTTTTTCTTTTTTTGGTGGCAATGCCATTTTCATTGAGCCATTCTACAATTTCTTGCAAGCTTTTGCCATTTAAGTACTGCTCATAAATTTTTTTTACTACTTTCAATTCATTTTCTTTGCTAATTAACTTTCCATTTTCATATTTATATCCATATGGAGCTGGAAAGCCAAGCAATCCTATGCCTTGCTTTGCTTTTTGTCGCATGCCATCATAGACACGCTCCCCAATCTGCTCGCTTTCAAGTTGAGCAATTCTTTGTATAATATCCATGACAAATCTTCCCATTGCTGTTGAAGTATCTAAACTTTCAGTCATTGAAACAAATTCTTTGTTTTTCTGGCGAAGCTGCTCCATCATGAGCATAAAATTTTTTGAATTTCTATGGATGCGATCCATTTTCATTACAAGCAAAACGTCCCATTTATCTATTTCTTCCATCATTTTTTGATAAGCAGGTCTTTTAACATCTCTCCCACTATATCCATCATCAACATATTCTCCAACTATTTTCCATTCTCTAGCTTTACAGTAGCTTCGCAACTTCTCAAGCTGACTATCTAAACTAAATCCTTCTTTAGCCTGATCTTCTGTGCTTACTCTTGCATATATAGCTACTTTCTTCATTTTAGTGTGGCTAACGGACTACCGTTAGTCACAAAATATTTTGGGAATATAAGTTTTGTTAAATTTTTTATAAAATTGGGGGGGAAATTTGTGCAAATTTTGCATTTTATGAAATGTTATATGTTAGCATGGTTATTTAAATTTTTAAAAATTTTTATATTTTGTATATGTAGTTTATAAACTGCTAAAATTGAATTACAAATAAATAAAGTTTTTATATTTTATGCATGCTTGAAAAAGTAAAGGAAGCTATAAATCCATATAAAAATCCAGCTGAAAAATATGATAAAGCAAGCAATTTTTATCATTTAATAATGGGAGTATGGGAAATAAAAGCAAATAAAGAAGCAATAAAAATGGCGAATTTAAAACAAAATGAAATTTTTTTAGATTTAGCAGCGGGGACTGGATGGGTTTTTGAAAGATTACTAAAAAGAGCAAATGGTATTGCTATAGATTTTTCATGGAAAATGTGCAAGCAATGCAGCAAATATGGAGATGCAATACAAGCTAATGCTTTATCATTACCTTTTAAAAATGAAGCTTTTGATGTTGTTTTTTCGAGCTTTTTGTTGGATTTGTTGCCCTTGCATCATATACAAAAAGCACTTAAGGAAATGAAAAGAATTTTAAAAGGAAATGGAAGAGTTGTAGCAGTTGCC
>CAZDCH010000010.1:0-2673 GCA_964503915.1 uncultured Thermoplasmatales archaeon | reverse complement strand
CGAGTATTTCCCTTTTTATTCTATCTTCCAAAAAATAATTTATTTTTTCCAATATGCCCTTTTTCTCCATTTTATCCCTCCATATAATAAGTCGGTTTTTTCCAAAATTTTATTGGATTTTTTTGAAAAAAATTAAAAAAATTTAAATTCAAAAAGTAAATGTAAGATTTTTAGCAGTTGCCCTAACAAAAGAAGGAAAGGGAATAAAAAAGGCTGCTCGTCTTTTATATGAAATATTTTATGACCATTGGCCAACTATAGCAGGATATAGAGCAAGCAGCAGGCCGATTTATTTAAGCAAAGAAATAGAGAAAGCTGGTTTCAAAATTATAAAAAAGAAATTTACAAAAATCCCGATTTTTCAATTTCCAGTAGAAATATGTGTTGCAAAAAAATTAATAGCATAAAAGTTTAATAATGTGAAGGGGGAGAAAAGCAAGAAAAGCAAAAAAATACATGATAAGATTTTCATTTTGGCAGAAAAAATTTTTTCCTTTAGCTTTCTGAGGCATGCTTATATAAAATTTTTTGAGGAAGCAATTTTAGAGGAATTTAAAATGTTAAATATTAAAGGAAATAAAGTTTTGCATATTGGTTGCGGAGCTCTACCAAATACACTTATTTCTTTAGCAAAAAATATTCCAGCTATATATGTTGGCATAGATAGGGATGATGAAGCAGTAAAAATAGCAAAAAAGGTTGTTGAAGAATATGGATTAAATATTAAGATAGAAAAAGGAGATGCATTAAATTATCCGCTCAATGAATTCGATTTTATAATAGTATCATTTGGAGTTGAACCAAAAGAAGAGGTTTTTAATAGGATAAAAAGGGATGCAAAAGAAAATGTTATAATTATTTATAGAAAACAGTGGGACTTTCTAGATAAAATATATGGAAGGAAAAAATTCATTCCAAATGGATTCAAAATTTTAGCATATTGTAAAAGAAGAGATTTTATAAAATCGTATTTGCTAACGAAAGACTAAGTATAAGTAGTATTTAAACAAATTATTCTTAGTAAAGGAATGGGCCCGCCGAGATTTCCTGCATGTTTGCTATGCAAACATGCATTTGAACTCGGGTCTATGACTCCCGAAGCCACAAGGATAACCAAGCTACCCCACGGGCCCTGTTGACTGTATATTACTTTTAAATAAGCTAAATATTAAAACTTCTATAGAATCGCTCTCATTTTTTCCCGCATAATCAAAAGCTTTTACAAGTAACTCTCTTCTCCCAAAATCTCCTCCCCATCTCCATGTATATGGAGGCAACGTAACATTTGCCCTTTCTTCTTCATCTACATAAAATCTTACTATTTTTACACCAATATTATCTGTAGCATTTACTTCAACGGTTATCTTGCCAATTATAATTGTTTTTCTAAATGTTGGCAATATATCTTTTCCAAATATGTATAATCTTCTATCTACTGGAGTAATTATATCTATTGATGGTTTTGTTTTATCTATTTTTATAGTAACATTTTTTATTTTTTCTTCATTTCCTGCATTATCTGTTGAATAGTATTGAAGCAAATGAATTCCTTCTTTTGAAATTTTAAATGATTTGTTATAAATTTTCCAGCTTTCATTATCTATTCTATAATATGTTTTATTTATTCCTGTTGTTGCATCTTTTGGGAATAGTTTTATGGTGACATTGCTTATATACCATCCATTATCCCCCTTATCTCCAGTTATATTTATTGTTGTATTTGGAGGTACTGTATCAACTGTAACCTTGCATGTATCTGTATCATATGCACCAAATTCGTCCGTAACATTTAATACAACAGTATAATTTCCATCATTTTCATATGTATGTTGAACAATTTTTCCATTTGCTGAATGACCATCTCCAAAATCCCATACATAGCTAACAATTTCTCCATCTGGGTCATAGCTTCCACTACCATCAAATATAACTGTTTTAGTATTTACAACTTGGTCTGGGCCAGCATTAGCAACTGGAGGTTCGTTTAAAACATTGATTTGCTTTTCTACTCTATCAACATATATATTCCCACTAATATTCCAAGTAACAGTTAAAACTACTGTATATAATCCTGGCTTATTATAGATATGTGCTGGATTTTTCGCTTTACTTCCATAACCATCTCCAAAATCCCAATCCCAATCAACTATATGTGTAGCATTGCTTGAACTATCATAAAAATGCACTACTTCTCCAGTAGTTGGGGTTTGTGGGTCCCAATAGAAATCTGCTACTGGATCTGTTGCCATAACAGGCATTGCAGAAAGAACCAAAAGAAATGAAACAAATAGGCTTATTTTCTTCGCTTTCATTATAAAAGATATATTCAAATGGTTTTTAAGTATATCGCATACAAAAGCTTAAATTTACTTTTTTCATTACATCGCATGGAAAAAATAAGTGTTGAAGAGCTGTTAGAAAAAGCAAAGAAGCCAGCACAAGAAGCAATGAAATTGCACCCTTTTTATAAAGGGAAAGTGCAAGTAATGCCAAAATGTGCAATAAGAAGTTATGATGATTTTGCAATATGGTATACTCCTGGTGTGGCTGAGCCTTGTAAAGATATTGCTAAAAATCCAGAAAAAGTATTTGAATATACAAATAAGGGAAATTATGTTGCTGTAATAAGTGATGGTACAAGAGTATTGGGCTTAGGAGATATTGGTCCATTGG
>CAZDCH010000009.1:0-20442 GCA_964503915.1 uncultured Thermoplasmatales archaeon | reverse complement strand
GGTTGTGGGCTTGGAACAGTATTAAATTGCTTTTTGCATGCTATAGATGATTTAAAAATAGATTTAAAGAATTTAGCTGTTGTCTCGGGCATTGGATGCACAGGAAGAGTTGCTGGCTATATTAATGTTGATTCATATCATACAACTCATGGAAGAGCAATTCCTTTTGCTATTGGCTTAAAGCTTGCTAATCCAAAATTAAAAGTAGTTGTATTTAGCGGAGATGGAGATTTATTTGCTATAGGTGGCAACCATTTCATTCATGCTGCTCGCCGAAATATAGATATAACTGTAATATGCGTCAACAATTACAACTATGGAATGACAGGTGGACAGCTTGGCCCAACCACTCCATTAAATGCAAAAACAACAACAAGTCCATATGGCAATATTGAACATCCTTTCAATTTATGCCATGTTGCTGCTGCTTCTGGAGCAGTATATGTGGCGAGATGGACAGCATTGCATGTTAGAAGACTTAAAGAAAGCATGAAAGAAGCACTAAATAAAAAAGGATTTTCTTTTATAGAAGTAGTTGCTTCTTGCCCAACTACTTTTGGAAGATATAATAAAATGCCAAGTGGCTTAGATACAATGAAATATTATAAGGAAAAATCTGAAATAAAGCATGGTATCGATCCATCAGAAGCAGATATTGAAATGGGGGGAAAGATTATTGTGGGAAAATTTGTTGATATAGAAAAGCCAACATTTGATGAAGCTGTCTATGAGCTTATAAAGAAGGCGAGGAAATGAGGATAGAAATTAAATTTGGGGGATTTGGAGGGCAAGGAATTATTACAATGGGATATATAGCTGCAAAAGCTATTGCTATATATGATGGAAAAAATGCTGTCTTTACTCCTTCTTATGGGCCTGAAGCAAGAGGAGGAGCAGCTAGTTCAAATATTGTTATAAGCAATGAAGAAATTGACTATCCCTATGTTACTAATCCAGATATACTTGTTGTAATGAGTCAAGAAGCATATGAAAAATTTGCCCCATTCCTAAAAGATAATGGATTGCTTATTATCGATGAAGATTTGATAAAGCTTAAAAATGGAGAGGGAAAAATAGCAAAAATTAAGGCAACCAGAATTGCAGAAAACTTGGGCAAAAGAATAGTTGCGAATATAGTAATGCTTGGCTTTTTTACAGGAGTAACCAAATTAGCTTCATATGATGCTGTAAAGAAAGCTGTATTGGAAACTGTGCCAGCTAAATTTAAAGAAATAAACGAAAAAGCTTTAAAATTAGGATATGAGCAGGGGATAAAATGGCAAGAAGAATAGGAGTATTTATTTGTCATTGTGGGGTAAATATTGCAGGCGTTGTAGATGTAGAAAAAGTAGCAGAAGAAATCAGAAAATATCCTGGAATAGCTTTTGCAACAACTTATCAATATATGTGTTCTGACCCTGGACAAAATTTAATAAAGAAAAAAATAGAAGAAGAAAATTTGGATGCTGTCGTAATAGCAGCTTGCTCGCCAGCAATGCATGAAGAAACATTTCGCAATGTATGCAAAGAGTATTTCAATGCCTATAGATGCGAGATGGCGAATATTAGAGAGCAATGTTCATGGGTTCATGATGGCAAAGAAGCCACAGAAAAAGCAATAAAAATTGTTAAAGCAACTATAGAAAAGCTAAAAAGAAATGAAGATTTAATGCCCATTTTTGTTCCAATAGAAAAAAAATGTTTAGTTATAGGAGGAGGAATAGCAGGAATACAAGCAGCTTTAGATATTGCAGATGCTGGATATAGAGTTATTTTGGTAGAAAAACAGCCTAGCATAGGAGGAAGGATGGCCCAGCTTAGCGAGACTTTTCCTACATTGGACTGTAGCCAATGTATTCTTACACCTAAGATGGTTGCTTTATCAAGGCATCCCAACATTAAATTATATACTTATTCTGAAATTTTAGATATATCTGGCTATGTTGGTAACTTTACTGTAAAAATTTTGAAAAAGCCTCGCTATGTCGATGAAGATAAATGTACTGTATGTGGAGATTGCGAAAAAGTTTGCCCAGTTATTGTTCCAAATGAGTTTGAAATGGGAAGAAAGCCAAGAAAAGCAATTTATATTCCATTTCCTCAAGCAGTTCCATCTACTTATACTTTAGATAGAGATGCCTGCCTTGGTTTAGCTCCTTTAACATGTGCTCAATGCAAAGATGCTTGTGAAGCAGATGCAATTGATTATGATATGCAGCCAAAAATTATTGAGGAGAGAGTTGGGGCTATTATAGTTGCTACTGGCTATGACTTGTATGATAAAAATAAGCTCGTTGAATATGGATATGGAGAAGATGATGATATAATAACAAGCTTAGAATTTGAAAGAATGCTTTCTGCTAGTGGCCCAACTCAAGGCAAAATTATTAAGCCTTCTACTGGCAAAGTTCCCAAAAAAATAGTTTTTGTCCAATGTGCTGGTTCTAGAGATAAGCAACATATGCCTTATTGTAGCAGTATATGTTGTATGTATACAGCTAAGCATGCTTTGCTTTATAAGCATCATGTTCCAGATGGAGAAGCATATGTCTTTTATATTGATATAAGAGCTACTGGAAAAGGATATGAAGAATTTATTGCAAGAGTAATGGAAGAAGAAAGAATAAATTATATTAGAGGGAAAGTAGCGAAGATATATAGGGAAGGAGATAAGCTTATTGTTTATGGAATTGATACTCTTACAGGTAAAAGAATAGAGATAAAAGCTGATTTAGTTGTGCTTGCAATGGCAATGGTTGGGAAAGATGAAACAAAGGAAATAGCAAAGCTATTAAAAATAGCTACAGACGAAGGAGGATTTCTTAAAGAATCTCATCCAAAACTTAAGCCAGTTGAAGCATTATCAAGAGGTATATACTTTGCTGGTTGTTGTCAATCTCCAAAAGATATTCCTTCTGCCATAGCCCAAGCTTCTGCAGCAGCATCAAAGGTTCTTGCTATATTTTCAAAAGATAAACTTGAAAAGGATCCTTTATTAGCTGTTGTTGATGAAGAGCATTGCTCTGGATGTGGAGTTTGTATAAGCATATGTCCATATGGAGCAATGATATGGCAAAATGGAAAAGCAAAGTGTATAGAAGCATTGTGTGAAGGATGTGGAACTTGCGCTGCTGCTTGTCCAAGCAACAATATTGAAATGTGTAATTTCAAAGATGAGCAGATTGAAAAAATGGTTGAGGTGATTATATGAAAGAGCAAATTGAAATTGAGCCAAAAAATATGAATTTTGAGCCAAAAATTGTTGCTTTTCTATGTAATTGGTGTGCTTATGCTGGAGCTGATATGGCTGGAGTTAGTAGATTAAAATATCCTGCAAATGTTGTACCAATAAAAGTTATGTGTTCTGGAAGAGTTGATATTGAATTCATTTTAAATGCTTTTGAAAAAGGCGCCGATGGCGTATTTATAGGAGGTTGTCATCCTGGAGATTGTCATTATGTAAACGGGAATTTAAGGACAAGGAAAAGGGTAAAAATGGTTAAAAAATTGCTAGAGCAAATGGGAATAAATCCTAAAAGGCTTCGTTTGGAATGGATTTCTGCAACAGAAGGGAATAAATTCGCAAAAGTAATAAAGGAATTTGTTGAAGAGGTTAAGGAATTAGGGCCATCTCCATGGAGGAGAAAATGAAAAAGATAGCAATGTATTGGGGAGCTGGTTGTGGAGGATGCGATGTTTCATTGCTTGGAATGCATGAGAAACTATTGGATTTGCTTGATGAAGTGGAAATAGTTTTTTGGCCTTGCGCCATAGATGCAAAATATGAAGATTTGGAAAAAATGGAAGATAAAAGCATTGATATAGCTTTTTATAATGGAGCTATAAGAACAAAAGAAAATGAGGAAATAGCTAAGCTATTAAGAAAGAAAGCTAAATTGATGGTTGCTTATGGTTCTTGTGCAATAGAAGGATGTGTTATAGGGCTAGCAAATTTGTATAATAAAAAAGAAATTTTTGATGCTGTTTATTTAAAAAATGAAACAACTAAGGAAAAAATTTTACCTAATAAGCTACCAGAATTTCTACCATATTTAAAAACATTGGATGATGTAGTAAAAGTAGATGCATTTATTCCAGGTTGTCCTCCTCCTAAGCCAGTATTAGAAGATGCTTTAGATGCCTTGCTTAAAGGGAAAACAAAATTTGGGAAAGAAATAGCATTATGTGAAGAATGTCCTCGTAAGGATACAAAGCCAGAGAAAATAGAAATAAATAGATTTTATAGATGGCATGAGAAAGAGGATGATGGAAGTTGTTTTTTGGCTCAAGGAATAATATGTATGGGACCAGCTACAAGAGCTGGTTGCAAAGCTGAATGCATCTCTGCCAACATTCCTTGTACAGGATGCATGGGAGCTGTGCCAAAAGTTAAAGACCAAGGAGCAGCAATTATTTCTGCAATTGCTTCTTTAATAAATGATGAAAATGAAGATGAAATTATAAATAGCATTGAAGATATAGTTGGGACATTTTATAAATATTCTACAGCAAAATTGCTGCCTAAAGGGAGGATGAAAGATGGGCAATAGGATATGCATTAATCCTATAACAAGATTGGAAGGACATGGAAAAATAGATATAATTTTAAATGAAAAAGGAGAAGTTGAAAAAGCTTACATGATAATTCCTGAATTAAGGGGATTTGAAAAATTTTGCCAAGGAAGAAAAGCTGAAGATATGCCAATAATAACTTCTCGTATTTGTGGGGTATGTCCAGAAGCACATCATATGGCGGCGGCAAAAGCTTTAGATATGGCATTCAATGTTGAGCCTCCTAAAACTGCAAAATTGTTGAGGGAATTACTATATAATGCTTACATATTCTATGACCATTGCTTACATTTATATTATTTGGGAGGTATTGATGTTTTACTTGGAGATGTTAGCAAGGAAGAAAGAAATATAATCGGATTAATAAAAAAATTTGGAATAGAAATAGGAAAGGAAGTTATAAAACATCGCAGATATGCAATGGAAATCATTAAAATTCTAGGTGGGCGAGAAATACATCCTGTTGCAGCAATACCTGGAGGAGTGAGTAAGGGAATAAATGAGGAGGAAAGGGAAGAAATCAAGGAAAAAGCTGGGTCATGTGTTAAATTTGCTTTAAAAAGCTTAGAAATTTTTAAGGAAGTTTTTAATAGCAAGAGATGGAATGAATTGCTTGGCTTAGACAAAATACAAACTTATTATATGGGATTAGTTGATGGAAAAAATCATGTGAATTATTATGATGGAAATGTAAGAATTGTTTCTCCAGATGGTAAAGAATTTGCAAAAGTAAAGCCAAAAGATATTTTAAACTATATAGAAGAACATGTTGAGGAATGGACTTATGTAAAATTTCCCTACTTAAAGCAAATAGGATGGAAAGGATTTGTTGATGGAAAAGATAGCGGCATCTATAGAGTAGGGTCATTGGCAAGGCTTAATGTTGCAGATGGAATGAATACTAAGCATGCTATGGAAGAATTTAAGGAATTTAGAAAAGATGGTATAGTGCATGAAACCTTTGGATATTATTATGCTCGCCTTATAGAAATGTTAAATGCAGCAGAAAGAATGCTTGATTTGGTAAAGCAAAATGAAATAGTAGGTAATGATTTGCGTAACATGCCAAATGAGCCTAATGAAGGCATAGGAGTTGTTGAAGCTGCTAGAGGTGTGTTAATTCATCATTATAAGCTTAATAATAAAGGGCTTATTGAAAAAGTAAATCTTATTGTTGCTACAACAAATAACAATGCTGCCATTAATATGAGTGTTGCAAATGCTGCAAAAAAGGTTATTGGTAAAGGAGAAATAAATGATATTTTGTTGAATAAGGTTGAAGCTGCTTTCAGATGCTACGATCCTTGTTTAGCTTGTGCTTCCCATGCTTTAGGGCAAATGCCTCTAGTAATAAACTTATATAAGGGAAAAAAATTTTATAGGAGGCTTGAAAAAAATGTATAGCGTTATTGTTGGCATTGGAAATCCTTTGTTTGGAGATGATGCAATTGGTTTAGAAGTTGTTAAGAAGCTAAAAGAAAAAAATAAGGAAAAAAATGTAGATATAAAGCTTTGTACAGCTGGAGGACTTGAACTGGCAGAAATTATTGCTGATTATGATTTAGCTATTATAGTTGATGCTGTTAAAGGTTTAAATGGAGTAAAGGAAATTAGTATAGATGACTATAAAGAAAGTGTTGCTAATCATGACATAAGTTTTCCATCTGCTTATAGAATTCTATCAAAATATATTAAAATGCCAAAGGTGAGAATTGTAGGAATAGGAATAAATAATATAGAAATAAAGGAAGAGATTTCTAATGAAACCAAAGAAAAAATACCTGTTGCAATAAAATTTATTAAAAAGATGTTGGAGGAGGAAAATGAATTTGTTGGAGAAAGTTGAGGAATTGAGCGGGCAAAATTTGTATGCCTGCTATCAATGTGGAAGATGCTCAGCAGGCTGCCCAATGGTTGAGCAAATGGATTTATTGCCCAATCAAGTTGTATTGTTAGTTATAAGAGGAGATGAGAGTGTTGTAGAAGCCAAAACACCATGGATATGTGCAGAATGTTATCAATGCTTTACAAGATGTCCAAAAGAAGTAGATATAGCAAAAATAATGGAAGCATTGCGCTTAATAAAATTGAGAAAGAATATTGATTATATTAAATTGGGAAAATTAAAGAATTTACCTCAAATTGCTTTAGTAGCTGGTGCAAGAAAATATACGGGGTGAAAAATGGAAATGGAAATGGAAATGGAGGAAATGGCTTATTATCCAGGATGCACATTAAAGACAAATGCAAAAGAATTTGAAGATAGCTTGCTAAAAATATTTAAGAAATTGGGAATAAAGCTTAAAGAATTGAATAAATGGTATTGTTGTGGCACAGTATATAGCTTAGCTACCGATAACTTAATGTATAGGCTGGCAGCAATAAGAAATTTAATAAAAGTTATGGAAGAAGGATATAATAAAGTTTTAGTTCCATGTTCAATATGCTACAATACTTTAAAGCAAGCAAATTTAATGGCAAGAAATGATAAAGAAGCAATGGAAAAAATAAATTCTTTTATGGATGAAGAACCAGACTATGATGGAAGTGTTGAAGTTTTGCATCCTTTAGAATTGTTAAGAGAAAAAATAGATAAAATAAAAGGAAAAGGAAAATTAAATGGAAAATATGCATGTTATTATGGTTGCTTGTTGTTACGCCCAAAAGAAATTGCTATAGATGAATATGAGATGCCTACAATAATGGAAAAAATTGTTGAAGCTTTAGGAGGAAGCGTTGTTAATTTTCCTTTAAAAAACGAGTGTTGTGGAAGTTATAATGTAGTTAGCAATAAAGAAGCTGTTATTGATAGGGTTTATAGAATTATAATGAATGCTCGTAGAAATGGAGCAGAAGCAATATTAACTTCATGCCCTCTTTGCCATTTCAACTTAAAGGAAATGCAAAATGAAATAAAAAAAATTCATGCAGATTTTGTTGATATGCCAATATATTATTTTAGCCAAATAATAGAAGAAGCGTTAGAATAAAATGAGAAAGGAGGGATAAAATGGCTGGAAAAAGAAGAAATGAAAAAGAAGAAATGAAAATGGTCAGAATTTATATTATGGGAAAGGAATACAAAGTTCCAGCTGGCTTAACAATAATGAAGGCAATGGAATATGCTGGTTATCGTTACATAAGGGGAGCTGGTTGCAGAGCTGGGTTTTGTGGGGCTTGTGCAACTGTTTACAGAAAAGAAGGAGATTATAAGTTATATGCAGATTTAGCTTGCCAAACAACAGTTGAAGATGGGATGTGGCTTGTACAACTTCCATTTACTCCAGCAAATAAAGCAACTTATAATTTAGATGAAATAAAGATAGATGATAAAACTTTGGTTAATTTTTATCCAGAAATAGCAAGGTGTGTTTCATGCAATACTTGCAGCAAGGCATGTCCTCAAGAATTAGAAGTAATGGATTATATACAAGCTTGTTTAAGAGGAGATATTAAAAAAGCTGCTGAGCTTTCTTTTGATTGCATACAATGTGGCTTATGTGCTTTGCGATGTCCAGCAGAAATAGCCCATTATCATGTTAGCCAGCTTGCAAGGCGATTATATGGAAAATATTTAGCTCCAAAAGCAAAGCATTTAGAAAAGAGAGTCGAAGAAATTAAACAAGGAAAATTTGATAAAGAAATGAAAGAAATCATGGAAAAGAGCATTGAAGAGCTAAAAGAAATGTACAATAGGAGATATATAGAGCCTGAAGAAGAAGGAATTATTGTTGAAGCTGATTAGGTGAGAAAATGTATCCAAAAGAATTTGAAAAATCTATAAGAAAGGTTGAAGAAACGAGGCAGGAAAGGCTTAAAAATCCTCCAGAAAGATTGAGCGAGGAAGAAAAAGAGGAATTGTTAAAAAAATGGCATCCAGATTATAAGCCTGAGGCAAAAAGAAAATTAAGAGTAGGAGTAAGTAAAGGAAGTATTGTACCAAATGAAGTTGCAGATATAATTGAAGCTTATCCTATAATAAATCCAGATGAAATCGATTTAAGCCAGATTGATTATGAAACAGATATTTTGATCATTGGAGGTGGAGGTGCAGGAACTGCAGCAGCTTTATTTGCATACTATAATGGCATATCTCCAGAAAATATAATGATTGCAACAAAACTTCGCCATGGAGATAGCAATACAATAATGGCTCAAGGTGGCATTCAAGCTGCAGATAAGCCAAATGATTCTCCAGCTATTCATTATTTAGATGTTATAGGAGGAGGACATTTCGCAAATAAGCCAGAATTGGTAGCGAAACTTGTCCTAGATGCTCCTTTTATAATAAAATGGCATGAAGAATTGGGCATAATGTATGATAAAAAGGAGGATGGAGAAATGATAACAATACATGGAGGAGGCACTAGCCGAAAAAGAATGCACTCTGCCAAAGATTATACTGGAATGGAAATAATGCGTGTTTTAAGAGATGAAGCAAGAAATATTGGTATAGAAGTTTTGGAATTTTCTCCAGCTATAGAATTACTTATGGATAATGAAGGAAAAGTAGGCGGAGCATTGCTGTATAATTTGGAAACAGATCAATATTATGTTGTAAAAGCGAAAGCAGTTATTCTAGCAACTGGAGGATTTGGCAGACTACATATACAAGGATTTCCAACAACAAATCATTACGGAGCTACAGCAGACGGCTTGGTAATGGCATATAGAGTTGGAGCAAAGCTTAGAGATATGGATTCTGTGCAATATCATCCTACTGGCGTAGCATACCCTGAACAAATAGTTGGATTGCTTGTTACAGAAAAAGTGAGAGGATTGGGAGCACAGCCAATCAATGCCGAAGGAGAACAATTTGTGCATCCTCTGGAGCCAAGAGATGTTGAAGCAGCTGCTATCATAAGGGAATGTTATGGAAGAAATAAAGGCGTTATTACGCCTACTGGAATGCGAGGAATATGGCTTGATTCACCAATGATTGAAATAATACATGGGAAAGGAACTATTGAAAGAAGGCTTGGAGCAATGTTTAGAATGTTTAAGAGATTTGATATTGATATGCGTTATGAACCAATTCTTGTATTTCCAACGCTTCACTATCAAAATGGAGGTATTGAAATAAATGAGAATGCTCAAGTTATTGGCATAAATGGAACAATAAAAGGATTATTTGCAGCTGGAGAAGTAGAAGGAGGAGTTCATGGGAAAAATAGGCTTATGGGAAATTCGTTATTGGATACACAAGTTTTTGGAAGGATAGCTGGAATTAATGCTGCTAAATATTCAAGAAAGGCAAAAATAGGAAAATTAAGCTTAAATCATGTTAAAAATTATATAGATGAGCTAAAAAAAGCGGAAATAGATGAAAAAAGAAAAGCTCCAATTTTGCTTCCAGATTATAGAGAAAAGAAAGTATTGTCGAGGGCTATAGACATATTATAACACATTATAGCAATATTCTACCTATTTCTTCAAGCGTATCTAAATCGTTCATTTTGATCATCTTATTTGATATAGTATATAAAATATTGTCAATATACAATGCTCTTTTTATAAAGCTTGCATAGTCCCAATAAATTAAGTGAGTTATCCTCCCTTTAAATTTAAATCCACTTAAATTCAATTTGTATACATAAGCTCCTTGAAAAACAAATTTTCTGGAATAATTCGTTTCCTTGCATATTTCATGTATCCTAACAGGTATAACTAGCAATTCTTTTTTTCTATCGAATAAAAATGCTTTATGGTCATGTAATGCCAAACTATCTGTCCCTCTACTTCCTATAACAACCTTATCTATTTCTTTTGGTTCATTAGGATTTGTAACATTAAACAAAGCAATTTTAATTCCTTCAGTAATTCCAGCATCTTTTCCTATTCCAATTATGTAGTTTTCATCATATGGATGTAAATAATCGGAATAACCAGGTATTTTTAATTTTCCCAGTATTTTAGGCCTATAAGGATTAGATAAATTTATAACAAAGAATGGGTCTATTCTTTTAAAAGTTACAAGATATGCTTTATTTCCTATAAATCTTGCAGAATAAATTTCTTCTCCAACGGCAATATTTTCTAATTTTCCTACTATGCTAAGATTTCCATCTAATATGTAAATATTATTGCTCGAATTTGCCCATGAATAGCCAATTGTTGTGGCTATTCTAAAAAATCCATTATATTCATCCATAGAGAATTGATTTAAAACTTTTCCCAATACTTCTCCAATTGCTTTATAAGATATTTTACCATTTTTTATAGATATTTTATGAATTATTGTTCTTTCTTCATAACCATATTTTCTACATGCCAAAAAAATATTATATTTTGAAACATACATTGTTTGTACATTACCAATAACAAAACTTTTTTGGTCAACAATTTTTCCTCTTATACTTATTGCAATAACATTAGTAATGTGTTCTATTGTATATGGCATATCTATATAGTATATACAATTTATTGGTATTGATTCTGTTTTATTGTTAATTTTTATTTTGGGTAAATTCAAAATCTCTATTCCATCATGAACAAGATAAATATCATATGGATATTCTTTAGTTAAAATATAAATATAGTCATCTAGCATTCTTGCACCAAAATATCTTCCATCTATTTCAATATCTTCAATTAATTTAGGATTTTTTCTATCTGAAACATTATATATTTTTATAAATGTTGTTGGAAAGCTTCTAGAATAATTTTTATATTTAATATCACCATATGAATGGCAAAAAACTATTAGATATTCTTTATTAATAAAAATGCTTATTGGTTCAATATCAAGAAATATTTTTGAAGATATGCTAGCATTAGGATAAGCCTTTACAATGTAGATTTTTTGATTTGTAACCATATAAATATATTCTCCATCTGTTTTAACAAAATCTGGTTCATCAACTCCTTCTACTTGTATATTTGTTCTTGAAAAATCTTGGCTGCCAGCATTTTTTGTAATTTCTCCCATATAAACAAAAATTTCTCCAATATTATTTCTAAAAAATTTTAAAATTTGGTGGTATGTTTTGAAAGGTTTCAGCTCATATGTATATTTTCCTTGAGTTTGAATAACAAATATTGATGTTATTAAAACTAGAACTATCAATCCCAATATTAATTTTTTCCTTCCATATCTTTTATAAAAATTTATATAATAAAAATTTGGAAATTGTTAGTTTATTTGTTAACACAATTTTTCAAATCATTAGCAAAAAACTAATTTATTAAAAGCATTTAATAATAATGATATATTCATATTCTGCCATTTCATCTTTTCAAAATTGTCCACTAAAATTTAAATACGCTTATATTGACAAAATAGAGCCATTAAGAAGAAATATAGAAGCTTTTATGGGTAATAGAGTTCATGAAGCGTTAGAAAAGCTTTATAGGGATAAATTATATGAAAAAGTTTGTTCATTAGAAGAGCTGCTAAACTTTTATAACGAGAATTGGAAAAAGAAAATAGATTCTCAAATATTTATTACAAAAGAATATAATATGGAAAATTATAGGAAAATGGGAGAGAGATATCTAATTGATTATTATAATACTTATAAACCATTTGATGAAGGTAAAATAATTGCACTTGAAAAAAAGATATTTTTTCCATTAAATGAAAAATATTGGATTGCTGGAATAATAGACAGAATCGTTGAAAAAGACGGAATATATGAAGTTCATGATTATAAAACTTCTCTATATCTTCCAACAAAAAAAGAAATAGAAAATGATTGTCAACTTTCTTTATATGCTTTAGCTTTAGATTATTTATATGGAGTAAAAGAAGTAGAATTGGTTTGGCATTTCTTAGCATTTAATAAGGAAATCAGAATAAAAAAGAGAAGTTATGAAAAAACAAGAAAAGAAATTATTGGAGAAATAGAGAAAATAGAAAAAGCTATAAAAAATAAGGAATTTCCAGCGAAGGAATCCTCTTTATGCCCCTATTGTGAATATCAACCCATTTGCCCATTATTTAAACATGAATTTGAACTAAAAGAAATGGATGTTGAAGAAATGGTAAAGGAAGAAGGGTATAAGCTTGTTAATGAATATGCAAGAATATGTGCAAAAATTGAAGAATTGAAAATATTGCAAGAAGAAATAAAGGAAAAAATAATTGAATATGCAAGAAAAAATGATTTAGAATGTATTTATGGAAGCGAAAAGGCAGTTAGTATAAAAACGAGAAAAATTTTTTATTTCAATAAGAAATCAAAAATAAAAGATATATTGAAAAAGGAGGGATTATATGAAAAATATACAAGACTTGATACATGGAAATTGGCAGAAGATTTTAGGAATAATTTGCTTTCAAAACATCTTGCAAAAAAAATTAAAGAATTCATTGAAGAAAAGGAGAGCATAAAAATTTATTTGAGAAATTTAGAAAGGGAGGAATAAAATGGGAAGTGTAAAGGATTTAGTTATAATAAAAGAGGCAAAAGATAATATTACTGGAATTGGGAGATTCATTTTTTCTGATCATTATTCTGTTTTTGATTGGGGAAGAATGCCAAATGTTATAGAAGATAAGGGGAAAGCATTGTGTATAATTGGAGCATATTTTTTTGAAAAACTTAATGAAAAAGAAATAAAAAACCATTATATTGGATTGGTTGAAAATGGAAAAATAAAAAAATTGGATGAACTTGAAAATCCAACAAATATTATGCAATTTAAATTGCTAAGAGTTTTTAAGCCTAAAACCAGAAATGGATATGACTATTCTATTTATAAAAAAGAAAAAACAAATTTTCTAATTCCATTAGAAATAATATATAGAAATTCATTGCCTGCAGGCTCCAGCATCTTTAAGAGATTAAAAGAAGGAAAAATAAGAATAGAAGATTTAGGAATAAGTAAAATGCCAAAAGAAGGAGAAAAATTGCCAAAACCAATTATTGATGTTTCAACAAAATTAGAAGAAGTTGATCGGTATATAAGTTGGGAAGAAGCGAAAGAGGTAGCTGGATTAAATGATGAAGAGATAGAAAAAATAAAGGAAATAACATTAAAAATAAATGAAATTATAACAAAAGAAACGAAAAAAGTAAACATTGAAAATGATGATGGAAAAATTGAATTTGGATTTGATGAGAATAGAAATTTAATTTTGGTAGATGTAATTGGAACACCAGATGAGTGTAGATTTAGATTCAACAATTTTCCAGTCAGTAAAGAAATAGCAAGAGAATTTTATAGGAAAACAGAATGGTATAGAGAATTAGAAAGTGCTAAAAAAATTGATAAAATAAATTGGAGGAAATTTGTTTCTCCTCCTCCTAAGCTACCACATAAATTATCAAAACTTCTTTCATCTTTATACAAAGCATGTTGTAATGAAATAACAAGAAAAAAATGGTTTGATGTAATGCCATTAAAAGATGTTGTTTCAGAAATTAAAGAGATTTTCAATACTATTTAATAATAGGCTTGCTGAATCTATTGCACAATTCATTCCAACACCTTTCGAAGAAACGCAATCCCCTGCAAAATAAAAGTTTTTTATTGGCGTAACAACATTTGGCTTTATACAGTCAATTGTTTTGGCTACTCCATCTAAATGCCATGTTGAGGCATATATATTCCATTCAACCTTGAAATTTCCTAGCAATTTTTTTAAGTTTTTATCTATTATTTCCATTAATTCAAACATTTTACTTTTTTTTCTTGCTTCTTCAGGCGAGCATATTGCATAGCTTTGTACAATATATTTTCCTTTAGGCGCCACATTTGTCTTATAATGCATTTTAAAATCAATCATTCCAACAACATCATTTCCTTCAAAATCAACATTTTTTTCTATAAAAACAAAGGATTTATTAATGAGATTTTCGCTTAAATTATCTATTGCATGATATGAAATTAAGCTTCCTGTTGGCTTTAGGTTTTTTATATAATTTACCCAATCTTTTGGAAATTCTTTTTCATCCACTATTGAAAAAATACGTTGAACTGGAACTGTTGAAACAATTATATCATATTCCTTTTCTTCATTTCCTATTTTTATTCCTTTAGCAATCCCATCTTCAATTATTATCTTATCAATTTTCTTTTTAAGAAATATTCTCCCACCATTCATTTTTATATATTCTGCAATTGAATTTGATATGCTATTTAATCCATTATATGGATAAACAACTGGATGTCCTCCTAACAATTCGCGCTGAGCAAAAAATGTTTCTCCTGCAGAAATTTTTGATAAATCATTTACAGTTGTAATTAAACGAGGAAATATTTCTAAAATTAATTTCAATTTTCCTCTTCCATATTTTTTTATAATTTCTTCCATTGATATTTTTTTCATTTCTTCTATTTTTTTTCTTCTTGTAGCAATGAGTTGAAATATTCTAGGAAGAATTGCAATTTTATCTCTTTTTTTTAAAATTGGATAATCAATTTTATTTCCTATCAATCCTAAACGGGAGCCAACGAAATCGATTTTTATTCCCAATTCCTTTAAAAATTTAATGCACGCTCCTTTTTTTCCTCCTCCTAACAAATGGAAGCCTAGGTCTATTTTATAGCTATTCCCAACATTTTCTTTTGATATAATTGCCATTTCAAATTTTTTTATTATATTTTCATATTGATTTAACTTGCATGATAAAGCTCTTCCTCCTAAAATTCCTTCTTTTTCATATATATCAACTTCCCATTTATTTTTAATTAATAAAGAAGCAGTTGCAAGTCCACCTAATCCTCCTCCAATTATACATGCTTTCATTTTTACATTTCTGGCTGAAATAATTTCGTGCCAGCTAATGGAGTAAATGCAATATACCATAAAATTGGTAATGCAACCAAAATGAAGGAAATAATACCAATTTTGCTAATTAGCATTATGGGAACAATTGAATACCTTATAAAGGCTGCTGAAGATATCAATTTTCTTATTTTTATTCTTTCAAAATTTTTTATCCATAATAATTTCGCTTCAATTAAAATTACTAGTGAAATTAAAATTAAGAGTAAAGCAATTTGCCATATGTAATAACTCATTCCATAAATAAATGGAATAAAAACTAAACATGCTGATGAAAGCCTAATCCCCATTCCAAACAGTTTAAAATGCCAAGGAATAAAAATCTTTTTACCACTTACTTTTACTCCTGCTGTTAATGCAATATTTTTTACGCCCATTATAAAATCATGGTCTGCATCTTTTATTCCACCTTCTATTGCATTCATGTGCAAAGTTTGATTAAATGTTAATACAAAAATTATCCAAGTTAATAAATTTGGCTTAGAAAAAGATAAAGCGCCAAATAAAAAAATAAGGGAAATTGATAATGCTACCAAAAAATCTGAGCCAGCTATTTTTTTACCATATAAATTATATATGGTTCCCAATATTCCAGCCAAAAATAAAATAAAAATTGCAGAAAATTTTAGCTCATCAAAAACTTTTCCTTTCCACAAAATAAAAGAAAAAAGGAAGGAAAATAAAACACACATGATACAAATTGCAACAGCATTTTCCCTTCTTATTTCTCCACTAACCAATGGCTTTCCATGTAATTCTTTTACTAATTTATCTAACTCAACATCAGCATAATCATTTAAAACAAATCCAAAAATTGCTGTAAAGCAACCTATTATAAATAAAATGGCCAAATTATAAAAATCATAGGTTCCAACAGATATAGCGCCAAAAACAGGAGGAATAGCCAATCCTCCCAACCCTGGAAGACGAACTAATTTTATATAGGCATTAAATTTTTGCATTACTCAAAAAATAAAAAAGGATATTAAATTTCTCCGCTAATTATTTTAATACATTGATTTGCTCTTTAGTTAGCTTACATAAGTTTCTTCTTCACCTATTATAACTTCCCTTATTTCTACATATGAACAACAACCTCTTTCTCCACATAAATAAATTTCATAAATTTAAATAAAAAAATAGTATATAATGTGAAAATATAAAACAAATAAATAGTAAATAGATTTTTACCATGGAAAAGGAAATTATAGAAAAAATTGAAGAAATTGTTAGTAAAGATAGAATTTTCACTAATAAAGCAGATTTATATTCCTATGGCTTTGATGCTTCAATACATCATGCAATGCCAAGCATTGTTGTAAAGCCAAAAAATGCTGAAGAAGTGGAAGAAATTGTAAAAATAGCAAATGAAAACTGTATTCCTGTTATAGCAAGAGGAGCTGGCACCGCCTTATGCGGGCAAGCAGTGCCTATTTATGGTGGCATATTGCTTGATATGACAGGAATGAATAAAATCAAGGAAATAAGAATAGAGGATTTATATTGTATAGTTGAAGCAGGCGTTATATATGCTAAATTGAACCAAGCTTTAGCAAAGCACGGATTTTTCTTCCCTCCCACTCCTGGAAGTGGTGATGTTTGTACTATTGGCGGGATGATAGCTGTAAATGCATCTGGGATGAGAGCAATTAAATATGGAGCTACTCGCGACTATGTGCTTGGCTTAGAAATTGTTTTACCTTATGGAAAAGTTAAATTTGGAAGCAATACCTTAAAAAATTCTTCTGGATATCAAGTTGAGCGTCTATTTGTAGGAAGCGAGGGAACATTAGGTATAATAACTGAAGCTATTCTACGAATTGCTCCATTGCCTGAAAAAAGAGCTGTTATTTTAGCTTCGTTCAATGACATTGTAAAAGCTGGTAAAGGAGTTGCTAGCATAATAGCAAATAGAATTCTTCCATCAGCATTAGAAATTATGGATAAAGTATGTATTCAAGCTGTAAATAAAGCAATGAATATAGGCCTGCCAGATGTTGAAGCAATTTTAATTATTGAAGTAGATGGCTCTAAAACAGAAGTAAAGGAAAATATGGAAAAAATCGTTAATATACTAGAAGGAAAAGCTGATAAAATAGAATTTACAGATGATGAAAATAGGATGATAGAATTGTGGAAAGGAAGAAAGGGAGTTTTGCCATCTTTATCAAGATATGGCAAGGATATGATATCAGTAAGTTTAGCTGATGATATGTGTTTGCCAATATCAAAAATACCATATGCAATTAAAAAAATTCAAGAAATAGCAAAAAAATATGGAATAGTTATTGGAACATATGGGCATGCTGGAGATGGAAATCTTCATACTAAAGTTTTAATAAATCCTAAAGATGAGAAAAGTTGGGAAAAAGCTGAAAAAGCTGTAGATGAAGTTTATAGAATGGTTTATAAACTTGGGGGAATAGCAAGTGGAGAACATGGCATTGGAATAACAAAAGCTCCATGGATAAATGGAGATATTGAAACAATGGAAAAAATAAAGAAAGCATTGGATCCAAACAACATAATGAATCCTGGAAAAATGCAACAATGGAAAAAGGGAATAATAGCTTATCTTAGATATAAATAAATATTTAAATAATATTTAAATTTCTTTTTGATTAATTTTATGCTTGAAAAATATCATGATGAAATACTAAGCTGTACTGGCTGTGGATTTTGTAAGAAATCGTATCATGTATACAAATTTCCTCAAAAGGAAAGCGATTTTCCAAAAGGTAAAATAATGATTTCTTATGGCTTACTGACTAAAGAATTAGAAAGGGATATAGAAGTTATTAAAATTTTGCAGAAATGTACTTTATGCAAAAGATGTGAAAAAGATTGTCCATCTTTAATAAAAATAGCAGATATTATTAAAGCAGCAAGGTATTCTACAAAATATTTATTGCCTGAACATGAAAAGCTATTCAAAAATTTTAAAGAAAAAAATAATATTTTAGGGGAAAAAAATTTTTCAAAAAAGGGGGGTAAAATAGCATTTTTTATGGGTTGTCTAACAAATATGGAAATGAAAGATATAACTATTTCATTATTCGATAAATTGGGCATAGATGCTACCATAATAGGAGGATGTTGTGGCTATCCTCTTGAAAAAGTGGGGAAGAATATAAATATAGATATAGATACAAAAATAAAAAAAGAAATAGAAAATAAGGAAATAGATAAATTGATTTTTAATTGTCCCAATGGAATGCTCGCATTAAAAGAATATAATCCAGTACATATAAGTCAATTTATAATTTCATTCAATTTGCAATTAAAAAAGAAAAATGAGAGATATATTTATCATGATTCAGCATTTTTAGGAAGATATCTTAATATATATGAAGAACCACGCCAAATAATAAAAAAAATTGGAGATTTAATAGAATTTGAAGAAAATAGGGAAATGGCAAGGCAATGTGGGGGAGAAATTGAATTTAGAATCGCTTTTCCTGAAGAAGCTAAGGAATTTGCTGAATATTTATTAAAGGAAGCCAAAGAAAAGAAAGCAACTATAGTAACTTCTTCTCCTCATTGCTACACCCATTTAAAAGAATATGGAGATGTTATTGATTTATTACAGCTAATAGAAGAAAGCATATAGATTTTTTATAATTAAATTTTAATACAATTAATGTTTTATCCCACCATGCATCTGATACCAACGAAGTTATTTCTTACAAAGGGCGTTGGAAAACATAAAGATAAGCTCCAATCTTTTGAACTGGCTTTAAGAAGCGCTGGTATACAGCACTGTAATTTGGTAAATGTATCAAGCATAATTCCTCCTAACTGTAAAATTATATCTGCAAAAGAAGGTATAAGATTATTGAAACCAGGTCAAATTACATTTGTTGTTATGTCGCAAAATTCTACAAATGAAGCAAATCTTATTGCTGCTTCTGTGGGCTTAGCTCTACCAAAAGATAGAAGTTTTTATGGATATCTTTCAGAGTATCATAGCTATGGAGAATCTGCCAAAAAAGCTGGTGATTATGCCGAAGATTTAGCTGCTACTATGTTAGCAACTACGCTTGGCATCGAATTTGATGCTGAAAAAGCATGGGATGAAAAAAAGAAAGTTTTTAGAATGAGTGGAAAAATAATTAAAACAACAAGTATAACGCAAACTGCTAGAGGAAAAAAAGGAATATGGACAACTGTTATTGCTGCAGCGGTTTTTATAGTTGAATGAAAATTTTATTTATACTATTATATTTCTAAGGTTATGGAATGTTTAGAATAAATAGTATGTATTGAATAATGAAAATTATACGAAAAATTTATCTCTTCCACAATTCACAGAGCTCTAAACAAAAAATATTTATTTACAAAAAAATTTATTATTGCTCCATCCGAAGGCCTCTATGAACAGTGATTAGAGGTGCAAGCATGGAGCAACAGCGGCATCTACGGGCCCCTCCGTGACTGGATGAGCGGTAGGTCAACCCAGATGCCGCACATTGCTTTTATTATATTTGTCAAAAATTCATTTAAAGGAGCTTCTATTCCATGCTTCTTCGCCATTCTAACTATTTCTCCATTTATTTCATCTATTTCTGTTTTCCTTTTCTTTAATAAATCTTGTAACATTGAAGAAATATTGTTTGATGTTTTTTTTGCAATTTCTTTTGTTTTTTCTATTATTTCTTTATTTATGTAAATTCCTTCAGCATTTGCAACTTTAATTCCTTCTTTACATATCTCTTCTAACAACTTTTTTGTATATTTATTTTTTAAAATCTCGCCATTTTTACATTTTAATATAGTCGTTAATCCATTTATTGCTGAATTTATTATTGCTTTTTCCCAAATATCTTTTTTTATTTCATTGCTTATTTTTGTTTCAATTCCACATTTATTAAAAGCATCTGAAATTTTTTTTATTCTATCTGTTATTTTTCCATTTAATTCTCCAATAATTGTTTCTCCTTCACCAGCATGATAAATTCTTCCAGGTTGTAAAAAAGTTACTCCATGATTTGTTACTCCACCTATTACATATTCCTTCCCAACTATCTCAGCTATTATTTTTTCATTTCTCAAGCCATTTTGTAAGCTTAATATGGGCAATTTACCAAATTTTTTTAATATTTCTTTTACAGCTTTCTTTGTATCATATGCTTTTGTTG
>CAZDCH010000008.1:0-21599 GCA_964503915.1 uncultured Thermoplasmatales archaeon | reverse complement strand
TGCAGTTGTTTTGATTTTGAGAACAAAAGGTTGTTATTGGGCAGGCTGTTTAATGTGTGGATATTATAAGGAAACATATAATGCTGGATATGAAGAAATAAAGAAGCAAATTGATGAAGCATATAGAAATTATAAAAATGAAGAAGTTGTAAAAGTATTTACATCTGGAAGCTTTTTAGATGAAAATGAAATACCAAAAGAGTTACAAATTTATTTAATAAAAAAGTTCATTAAAGCAAAAAAAATAATCGTTGAAAGCAGGCCAGAATTTATAGATAATATTGAAAATTTAAAGAATTTAGATGCAAGATTAGAAATAGCAATGGGCCTTGAATCGGCAAATGATTTGGTTTTAGAATATTCAATAAATAAAGGATTTAAATTTGACAAATGGAAGAAAGAAGCTGAAAAAGTTATTTCATATGGAAAAGAATTAAAGGTTTATTTGCTCATAAAGCCACCTTTCTTAACAGAAATGGAAGCTATCAAGGATGCAATATATAGTGTTGAAAAAATAAAAGATTTAGCAAATACAATTTCATTCAATCCAGTTTCAATTCATAGTAAAACAATATTGGAAGAAATGTGGAGAAAGAAAATTTATCGTCCTCCATGGCTTTGGACTATAGTTGAGATTTTGAAAAAGAGCAAGGAAATTTATGATGGAATAATAAAATGCGATGTAGTTGCTGGTGGAAAAGAAAGAGGAAGTCATAATTGTGGGAAATGCGATAAAAAATTTCTTAATTCTATCAAAGAATTTTCTTTAACACAAGATGAAAAAAAACTCAATAATTTATATTGTGCATGCAAAGAAGAATGGATGGATTGGTTGGAAATTGAAGGGATTTATAAGGGGTGACTTAAATTTAAATTTAAATTTAAATTAGAAATTTAAAATTTCCTTAACTTTTTTCTATCGATTTTAACGCCTGTTGGTGTAACAATAAAATGGTTTCTATCTAATCCTGCAATATCTCCATTTACATCTTTTACTATTCTTTTTAATTCGTTCATTATTCTTTCCAATTCAATATCATCTACAGATACTGGTGTAATATCCAAAATTAATAAGTTACCTTCATAGATATATTTAGAAAAATCTTTCAAATCATCGTACTTTTGTA
Organism: uncultured Thermoplasmatales archaeon; assembly: GCA_964503915.1. Classification (GTDB taxonomy): domain Archaea; phylum Thermoplasmatota; class E2; order UBA202; family JdFR-43; genus JAPDJP01. Next base: position 20,472 of record CAZDCH010000008.1, on the reverse strand, counting down.
TTTCAGCAACTTTCACAAACATTTTTGCTTCTTCCCTTTCTTCTCCAATGTCATATTCTTCTAAATCAATATATTCTTCCTTTTTCTTTCCAAATATCATCTTAATCATAAATAAAAATTGTTTTTAAAACTTTTCAATTTTCCAAGTTAAATTTTATAAAAAGAAAGAAAAAGGATAAGACACATTATAAACCATGTCATGCTGCCTACATAAAGCCATGCATTGTATATGTTTGCTATTACACCAGATATAATCAATAGCCAAGGTAATATAAATGCTATAAATATGTATGCTAAATTTTTTATTTTCATTGTAGGTGGAATATAAATTTAAAATAAAAAATTTAGGATTTAAATATGCCTGTACATTTATTTTTTTATGATCTCTAAGCCAAGAGGAACAAGAGATTTTACTCCAGATGAAATGAATAAAAGAAGATGGCTTGAAGCAAAGATGAGGGAAGTTTTTGAAAGATATGGATATGAGGAAATATCAACTCCTACTATTGAACATTTAGAACTTTTTACTTTAAAATCAGGAGAAGAAATTATTGAAGAAACATATTCATTTGAAGATAAAGCTGGAAGAAAGCTTGCATTAAGACCAGAATTAACTGCACCTGTTATGCGCTTTTATGTTGAAAAATTACAGATGCAACCTAAGCCACTCAAATTTTATTATTTTGGAAATTGCTTCAGATATGATAGGCCGCAAAAGGGAAGATATAGAGAATTTTGGCAGTTTGGATGCGAGCTTATAGGAAGTGATAAGCCAGAAGCAATAGCAGAGCTAATTTCCTTAGCTTATAATGTATTAAAAGAAGCTGGCTTAAGAAATATTATTCTAAGAATAGGAAATTTGGACATTCTTAGAAAATTTTTAGATAGTATTGGAGCAAATAATGAAAAAATTATGAGATTAATAGATAAGAAAGATTTTGAAGAATTAAGAAAAAAAATAGAAAATTTTAAAGAATTTGAGGAATTCATAAAAATTAAGGATTTAAACAAAATTGAATATGAGGAAGCAGAAAGAATGCAACAAATTATTGAATTTTTAAAAGAATTATCAATTCCATATAATATAGATTTATCAATTGCAAGAGGCTTAGAGTATTATAGAGGAATAGTTTTTGAAATAGATGCTCCAAAATTAGGAGCTGAGAAACAAATATGTGGGGGAGGAGAATATAGCTTAGTTCCATTATTGGGAGGAAAATCAACACCTACATCAGGATTTGCAATTGGGTTTGATAGAGTATTGTTAGCGTTGGAAATGGAAGGATTTAAAATAAAAAGAAAAGAAAAGCCAGTATATGTTGCATATATGCAAAATATGATAAAAGAAGCAATAAAAATAACAAAAATGTTGAGACAAATAGGAATAAAAGCAGAAATGGATTTGATGAGAAGAAATATTTCTAAATCCTTAGATTATGCAAATAGGAAAGGAATAAAGAAAGTAATAATAGTTGCTCCAGATGAATGGAAGAGAGGAAAAGTTTTAATAAAAGATATGGAAAAGGGAAAACAAAAAGAAATCAATATAAATGAATTATCTATAAATATGCGTTCCAGCTTTTCCTTGTAATGCATCCCATGCTTTATCAATTGATGTAATAATTGCTCTTTTTCCTCCATTCCTTATAAAATTTATACTTGCTTCAATTTTTGGAGCCATAGAGCCAGCCGGAAAATGCCCTTCTTCGAAATATTTTTGAATTTCATCCATTTTAATTTTTCTCAATGCTATTTCATTTTCCTTTCCATAATTTAAATAAACATACTCAACATCTGTTAAAATAAGCAATATATCAGCATTAATTTCATTTGCAAGTTTTTGGGAAGCTAAATCCTTATCTATTACTGCATCAATCCCTTTTAAAATACCATTTTTTCTTATAACTGGTATTCCCCCTCCGCCAGCGGCAATAACAATTATATTTTCTTCAATTAGCTTCTTTATTATTTCTGATTCAACAATTGATAATGGCTTTGGAGATGGAACTAAAATTCTCCAACCATTTTCAACTTTTCCCATTGTATAATTTTTCTTCATTTTTCTTGCTTCAATATCATTGTAAATAGGGCCTATTGGTTTAGTTGGATTTTTAAATGCCTCATCTTTTTCATCTACTATTACTTGCGTAATTATAGTAACAATTTCTCTTTTTATTCCTTGTATTTTAAATTCATTTAATAAACATTGTTGGATTATATATCCAATTTGCCCTTGAGTCAATGCTCCCAAAACATGTAATGGCATAGAAATTCCAGCTTTTTTTTGTTGTAACAGTAACGAACCAATTTGGGGGCCATTTCCATGTGTTATTACAACTTTCCATCCATTTTTTATCATTTTTGCTATAGATTTTGCAGTATTTTTTGTTGTTTCAAATTGAAGATTTATATCTGCTTTTCTATCTTTTCCAGTTAATGCATTTCCTCCTAGTGCAATGACAGCTTTCATAATGTTATATCTTTATAATATAAAACTTATTTTACATAAATAAAATTATTTAAAATAAACCATTTATTATTATAAATGCTAAAAAATAAAATTGAAAAGATAAGGGAAAAAGCAATAGAAACAAATTTTGCAAAACAAGTAATTAGAAAAATAAAGCAAAATAAATTATTTAAATTAGTATATAAGGAAGCTGAAAGATTAATCGAAAAAAAACTTTTGGAAGAAATTAAAAAGAAGCAGATTCCACGACATATTGCCATTATTATGGATGGAAATAGAAGATATGCTTTGAAAGAAGGTTTTCCTACTTATAAGGGCCATGAGATGGGAAAAGACAAGCTAAAAGAAGTTATTGAATGGTGTCATGAAATTGGTGTAAAAATTTTGACTGTATTTGCTTTTTCAACAGATAATTTTAAAAGAGAAAAGAAGGAAGTTGAGCATTTAATGAAATTATTTGAAACAGACTTAAAAAAATTGGCGAATGATGAAAGAATACATAAAAACAAAGTTAGAGTTAAAATAATCGGACAAATCAATTTACTGCCAAAAAATGTTAAAATAGCGGCAGAGGAAGCAATGGAAAAAACAAAAAATTATAAGGATTATTATTTGAATATAGCAATTGGATATGGAGGAAGGGAGGAAATAGTTGATGCTATGAAAAGAATTGCAAAAGATGTTAAAGATGGGAAAATTGAGCCAGATAGCATAAATAAAGATATTCTTTCATCCTATTTATATACATCCCATTTACCAATTCCAGATCCAGATTTAGTTTTAAGAACATCAGGTGAAGAAAGAATATCAAATTTTCTTTTATGGCAACTTGCATATTCAGAATTATATTTTACAGATGTTTATTGGCCTGCATTAAAAAAGATAGATTTTTTAAAAGCAATACAATCTTATCAAAGGAGGCAGAGAAGATATGGAAAATAAGTTGCCCATCATTTTATTTATATTTGGTATAGCATGCATAATAATTGATTTTTTAAGAGGGGAAGCAAGAGCTGGAGTTTTTGTAATATTCCCATTTATATTTTCAACAGGATTCCTTTCATTGATAGGAATTTTATTCATTTTCCTATCAATCATTTTATCAGTTTTTTCATTTAAGGAAAATATAATTAGAGAAAATTATAAAGAAAAAAAAGGAGGAATTATATTTTTTGGGCCAATTCCAATCATTTTTTCAAAAGATTTTGATTTAATATGGATTTTAATTATAATTAGCATATTCTTCTTTATTATGCTATTATTGGCCTATTTTTTAACTATTGCAAAATGATTATCTGGTGATTTTTTTGAAACCTTTTTAACACTCCATATCCTTTCTATTTTTAATCCAGATTTTTTAATATCATTTTTAAATTCTCTTTTACTATACAAATGATAAAATCTATATACATTTAATTCTTTCCAAGGAATATAAATATCTCCATGTTCTTTCCAAAATTTAAAAAATTCCTTTATGAAATATAGCTTCCATTTATCTTGCCATTTTGCCCATACAGATATTAATGCTTTACCATCTTTCTTTAAAACTCTCTTCATTTCCTTTAATGCTTTAATTCTATTTAATCTTCCTTTAATATTATGTAATGTAGCAATAAAAATTGCAAAATCAAAGAAATTGCTTTTAAATGGCAAATTGCACGCATCAGAGCATATAAGTAAAACATTTTTCAATCTCTCCTTTTCTATTTTTTCTTTACATATTTTTATCATTTCAAAAGATTTGTCAATACCAACTGTAAGTTTGCATTTTTTAGCCATATGCAATAAATGGCGCCCATTTCCGCACCCAATGTCTATTGCATTTCCATATATATTGCTAATAAAATCTAAACATTCTTCCCATGCATATTTCCTTGTTTTATCAAAGCTTCTAGCTATAATATCCCATTCATTCATTTTATGATTACTAAATCATGTATCATTAAATTTTACGAAAATTTTATAAATTTACTTAATGCCATTACTTTTATAAATAATGCCTGTATTGAAAAATGATAGAATGTTTGAGCTTGAGGATTTACCAGGTGTTGGGCCTGCAATAGCTAAAAAGTTGGAAGAAGCTGGTTATACAGACTTAATGGCAATAGCAGTTGCTTCTCCTTCAGAGTTAGCAGAAATAGCTGATATTGGCGAAGGCACAGCTGCAAAAATAATTCAAGCTGCGAGAGAAAAGGCAGATGTTGGAGGATTTGAAACGGGAGATGTTTTGCTGGAAAAATTGCAGGAAAGAAAGCATTTAACAAGTGGTTCAAAATCTTTAGATGAATTGTTGGGAGGGGGCTTTGAAACACAAGCTATAACAGAATTATTTGGAGAATTTGGCTCAGGAAAAACACAAATAGCCCACCAATTATGCGTAAATGTTCAATTATCAGAAGATGAAGGAGGATTAGAAGGGGAAGCAATATTTATCGATACTGAAAATACTTTTAGACCAGAAAGAATTTTACAAATGGCTGAAAGTGTTGGATTAGATGGTAAAGAAGCATTGAAAAAGATACATGTAGCTTCTGCTTTCAATTCAAATCATCAGATGATGTTGGCAGAAAAAGCAATGGAAGTTGCTAAAGAATATCCAATTAAACTTTTAGTTGTAGATTCATTAACAGGTCATTTTAGAGCAGAATATGTTGGTAGGGGCGCCTTAGCAGAAAGACAGCAAAAATTGAATAAACATATGCACACATTATTAAAATTTGCTAGAATATATAATGCAGTAATATGTGTTACAAATCAAGTTGCTGCTCGTCCAGATGTTTTCTTTGGTGACCCTACCCAGCCCATTGGGGGACATATTGTTGGACATACTGCCATGTTTAGAATATATTTGAGAAAGTCAAAAGGAGGGAAAAGGATAGCTAGACTTATTGATTCTCCTCACTTGCCAGAAGGAGAGGTTGTTTTTACTGTAAGGGAGGAAGGCATAAGAGACTGAAATGAAGAGGATACAATTGTCGCACGGAGCGGGAGGAAAGGAAATGGGGAAGCTTATTAGACAGTATATTTTAAAAAATTTTAAGAATAATAAAGCAGAAGTGCCTTTAGATGCATTAGATGATTCGGCTGTTATAAATGATATTGTTTTTACAACAGATAGTCATACAGTACAACCAATTTTTTTCCCTGGTGGTGATATAGGCAAGCTTGCAGTATGTGGAACAATTAATGATATTTGTTGTCTAGGAGCTATGCCAGTTGCAATGGCAGTTGCAATGGTAATAGAGGAAGGATTTTTTATAGAAGATTTAAACAAAATATTAGAAAGTATGGCCACAGTTGCAAAAGAAGCTGACGTTGAAATAATAACTGGGGATACTAAAGTTGTTGAAAGAAATGGAATAAGAGATATTATAATAACGACAACAGCTATTGGAATAGCTAGTAAATGGTTAAAGAGGAATTTTGAGATAGCTGAAAGAAATGGAAAGTGGCTTCTTGATTCAATGTTAAGACCAGGAGATAAAATAATAATAAATGGTTGTATAGCTGACCATGGCATAGCAATTATTTCAAAAAGAGAAGGATATGGTTTTGAAGGAGAAATTTTTTCAGATGTTGCTCCACTAAATGGTTTAATGGAAGAAGCTTTAAAAGAAGGGGGGATAGTAGCAGCAAAAGATGCTACAAGAGGAGGGATAGCAAATGCTTTAAATGAAATGGCTGAGAAATCTAAAGTTGGTATAATAATTTATGAAGATAATATACCAATAAATGAAGCAACTTTAGCAGCTTGTGAAATGCTTGGATTAGATCCATATTCAATTGGAAATGAAGGAAAAATATTATTTGGTGTAACAAAAGAAAAAGCAGAAGATGTTTTAAAAGCAATAAGAAAGCATAAATATGGAAAGAAAGCAGCTATTATAGGAGAAGTTGTAGAAGGAAATAGCGTTATTTTGGAGACAAGTGTTGGAGGAAAAAGAATTTTAGATATGCCAATAGGGGATCCAATACCAAGAATATGTTAATTTTGGGAGAGATAATCAACAATTATTTCATATTCTTTTTCATCCATTAAATTTTTTATCCACTTAATAGCTTCTTTAAACTTAATTAAAGAATGCAATTTTATTCCATGTTTCATTGCTATTTCTTCTGCTCCTTGTTGCCTATCTATAACAACAGCTACATGTTTGCAATCTATTTTAAATCCTCTTTTCTCCGCCTCTATTTCGAGCTGCTTTATTGCAATTAGCTTACTATCAAATTTTGTTACAACATCATCTATTACAATAAACTTATCTCCATCTTTTATTTCTCCTTCTATCAAGGAATGTTCTCCATATTCCTTGCTATATTTTTCCAAATCATGAATATTTTTTACTCCTAAAAGCTTTCTTGTATAGCATGATGGAATATTATAATGTAATGAAATAGAAGTTGCTATTGGTATACCTGCCATAGCAATGCCGAGTAATTTATTTCCATAATTTTTTATTTTCTTACCAAGCAAAATACCAACTTCTTTTAACAAATATGGATATGAAGGAAGAAATCTAAGTTGAATATAAAAAGGACTCCATATACCAGAAATTAGTTTCCATCCATTTGGCTTATGTTTTATTGTTTTTATTAATCCTTTTCTATATAATTCAACAAAAATTTCCTTTTCATTCAAATTCCATCGCCTCCTTTGCAAATCTTTTTGCAGCCTCCTCTATATTTTCGCTTTTATATATAGCTGAGCCTATGATAGCATAGCAAGGATATCCTCGTAATATAGTAAAAGCTTTTCTTATTTCTCCCCCCTGCCTTCCTATTCCTGGCATACAGTATTTTGGCTCATTTATTATGCTTGTTAGCAGTAAATGATATTTTTTTAAAGCTTCTTCTTTATTTCCTGGTAATATGAAATATTTAACTCCTCTTTTTGCAGCAATTTCATATATTTTGGCAGGAGCAGAATCGACAATATAGCCGCCATCTTCCGCCAAAAATTTTTCATGTGTCATCTCCCCGCCAATCATTGGAACCAATCCTTTTTTAAAGATTGCTTCAATAAAAGCTTCTTCACTTTTCGGGCCGGCAAAAGGAAAAATTATAATGCCCTTTATACCTGCTATTTTACAAGCTGAAGCAAATTTATCTGCCATATAAGGTATATCAGTTCCTGCTTTCTGATGGTCATATATTACAGGCAATTGAAAGTCTATTTCATCTACAATATTTTTTAATCCATATTTTAATGCAAAATTTCCTCCAATTTTATATCCTACTACTCCTTCAATTCCTTTCGTTTTTTCAACCAATTCTTTTAATTTTTTTAAATCGCTAACATCGCATGCTATTATTATGCCATGTTCTTTATCAAACATAAATATAAATCTAAATCTAAATTTTATACTTAAGCATTGGTAAGGTCTGATAAATTAATTTATAAATAGGCAGTATATTAATGATGGCAATAAAAATTGGGAGTTTAGATGAAGATAAGTATAGTAGGCTAAAATTATATAAATGGTTCGATTTAGATAAAGTTGAAAAGCAAAAAATATTGGTAGTTGGTGCTGGCGCGTTAGGAAATGAAGTTTGCAAAAATCTAGTTTTATCAGGCTATAAAAAAATTACAATTGTTGACATGGATAGAATTGTTAAATCGAATTTAAATAGATGCATTTTTTTCAGCAATAAAGATGCTGAAAATAGGAGATATAAAGCAGAAGTTATTGCAGAAAAGCTTAAAATGATTGAAAAAGATATAAAAGTTGATTATTATGTTGAAGAAATAGAGAATTTAAATTTAATAGAAAAACATGATATAGTTTTAGGATGTGTTGATAATGTTAAAACAAGATTGCATATAAATGCTAATTGTTACTACCATAAAATTCCATATATAGATGGAGCAACTCATGGGCAGATAGGAAAAGTTCAAGTTGTTTTACCCCCTTTTACAAGTTGTTTGGAATGTGGAATAAATGTTACTCACTCAAAAATTTTACAATGGCGTTTCAGTTGCACTGGTCAGAATATAAAATTTTTTGAACCAAAAATTTCAGCAGATATCAATACAACAAGCATAATAGCTGCTATACAAGTGCAAGAAACATTAAAAATTACACATAAAATGAACAATTATATAAAAAATATTTTTTATTATGATGGAGCAAGAAATTTTGCTGATATATTTGAATTACCTATAAATCCGAGATGCCCAAATCATTAAGGCCATTCTTTCTTTACTATTTCTTCATTGCTATTATAATATTTTTGGGAGGTATTCCTTTTATGCCTTTTTCAAAATCAAGATATAACCATTCTCTTATATTTTCATCTGTTAATATATAAGTCTTTACTCCCAAAAATATAAACTTTTCATGTTTCTCAATGTTCCATATGCAACAACTGCTTTATCAGTTGTTGATCCTTCCTCTATTTTACTGTATTTGCGAATTAAAATTATAACATAGCTTGGTTTTGGAATATAACCAAAATTTATGGATAGCTGTTTATGGTCATATCTTAAGATAGCCCATGTATATTCATCTATTTCATTTCTTATAGAAGTAGCATCTAATATAACAAAATTATTGTTATTAATAAGAAAATAAGCAGCTTTTCCATATTTTTATTATTTGTGTATATATCTTTATATAATGCGAAATTTGTAAATATGCTAATTTTTTATATTACAATGCATCCAGAATTAGAGAAGATATTACAATTAAATTTCTTTAAAAAAGAAGGATTCATAAGAAAAAAATGCGAAAAATGCAAATCCTATTTTTGGACTAAAGATGAAAAGCAAATGTTATGTGGGGATGCGCCATGCGTAAGCTATTCTTTTATTGATAATCCAATAGGAAAAAAACTAGATTTACATGAGATGAGGGAAACATTTCTTTCATTTTTTGAAAAGCGAAATCATGCTCGCTTAAAAAGATATCCTGTTGTTGCAAGATGGAGAGATGATATTTATTTAACCATTGCTTCTATTGCAGATTTTCAACCTCATGTAACTAGTGGGGAAGTTCCTCCTCCTGCAAATCCCTTAGTAATATCTCAACCAAGTATAAGGCTAAATGATTTGGAAGAAGTTGGAAAAAGTGGCAGACATTTAACTCTTTTTGAAATGATGGGTCATCATGCTTTTAATGATAGGGAATATATTTATTGGAACGAGGAAACTGTTGAATATTGTAATAAATTTTTGCAGGAATTGAGAATAGAAGAAGTAACTTATAAAGAAGCAGAATGGGCAGGAGGAGGAAATGCAGGAGCATGTTTTGAAGTTTTAAGTCATGGATTAGAAATAGCAACCCTTGTTTTTATGAATTTAGAAGAGAATGAAAATGGAAAATATGTTGTTAAAGGAAATAGATACAAGGAAATGAAGTTAAAGATTGTTGATACAGGTTATGGGTTAGAAAGATTGGTATGGCTTGTTAATGGAAACAAGACATTATATGATGCAATATTTCCTTATGCCATTGAAAAAATAAAAAAAGAGTCAACTAAAGAAGAAATGGAATATATTTATGCAATTGCTGACCATTCAAGATGTCTAGCTTTTATGCTTGGAGATGGGATTGTTCCCTCAAATGCTGGGGCTGGATATCTTGCGAGATTGATAATAAGAAGAGCTTTACGCTTTATGGAAAAAATAGGATATAATGATTTGTTTGCAATCGTTGATGAACATATAAAATATTTATCTAAAGATTTTCCAGAATTAAAAAGAGAAAGAAAAAGAATAAAGGAAATTTTGGAAATAGAAACAGAAAAATTTTACAATGCATTGGCTAAGGGAAAATCAATGGTTAAAAGGTATATTGAAAAAGAAGGCAAAATAGGTATAGATAAATTAATAGAATTTTATGATTCTCATGGAATTCATCCAGAAATTGTTAAAGAAATTGTAAATATTGATATTCCCCCTGATTTTGAATCTAAAGTTGCAGAAAGGCATTTAAAGGCTAAAGAAGAAAAAAAAGAAAAAGAATATAAATATGAAACGGAGCCCATTTATTATGAAGATGAATATAAAAAAGAAATAGAAGCAAAAGTTATTTTTAAAGAGGGAAACAGAGTTATTTTAGATAAAACAATTTTTTATCCAGAAGGAGGAGGACAGAAATATGATACTGGATATATTTTTCAAAATGGAAAGAAAATAAGAGTGGAAAGAGTAGAAAAAATTGGAAAATCAATTGTTCATTATATTGGCAATGATTTAGAAAAGGGGAAAGTTCTTTTAAAAATTGATTGGAATCGCCGTTATGCGATGATGCATCATCATACTGCTACACATCTCATAAATTTTGCAGCTCGCAAAGTTCTCGGAAGCCATATATGGCAAGCAGGTAGTTATTTAGATGAAAATGAAGCAAGGCTTGATATAACACATTATAAAAGAATAACTGAAAAGGAAGCAATAGAAATAGAGAAAATCGCTAATGAAATGGTGAGAAAAGCATTGCCTGTTGAAAAGAAATTTATGGAAAGAAATGAAGCAGAAAAGAAATATGGATTCAGGCTTTATCAAGGAGGAGCCCCTAAAGGAAAAATGATAAGAGTTGTTAATATTGCTGATTTGGAAATAGAAGCGTGTGGAGGGACTCATGTCAATAACACTGCTGAAATAGGCTTTATTAAAATTGTTGGAGTGGAGAGAATTCAGGATGGCGTTGAAAGAATAAGATTTTGTGCAGGTAAAAAAGCATTGGAATATGTACAAAAGCAAGAAAAGTTGGTTAAAGAAGCTGCTAGCTTATTAGCAGTTCAACCAGAAAGAATTGTTGAAGCTATTAAGAAATTAGTTAAAGAAAGAAAAAAATTAAAAAAAGAGATTGAGAAATTGCAGGAAAAAATAGGTAAAGAAAAAGCTGAGATATATAGGGGAATAAAAATTATTGTTGAAGATGGGTTAGCAACACAAACAATAAGAGAATTAACCAAAGAAAAATCTACAGTAGTTATATCAAGCAATATTCTACCTTCTGGTAATGCAAGCATTTTTATTGCTCGCTCTGAAGATTTATACATAATTGATTGTTCAAAAATAGCTTTTGAAATTGGAAAACTGTTGGGAGGAAAAGGAGGAGGAAAGCCTCAAGTTGCGCAAGCTGGTGGTCCAAATAAAGAAAAGCTAAAAGAAGCAATAAATCTTGCAAAACAACTTATAAAAGCATCAATTAGAAAATATTTTCCAATTCATTGATCGCTCTTTTCATTTCCCCATACCATTTATCTATGCATTTATTAAGCCATTTTTTCAAATTTTCGATTGGAACAGCAGTATATATATAATAAAATCCACCTCCCTTTATCAATTTCTTCTTTCTTTTTACCATTCTACAATCAACCAATTTTTTTAAACATCTTTGTATAGTGCTTCTATCTTTTCCCAAAATTTTTCCTATTTCAATTGCTCTCGCGCTATTATTTAGCAGAATTTTATAAATTTTTATTTCTTTTTCTCCAATATTTAACATATACCTCAATATCTTTTTACAATCCATAAAATTAAATATAAAGGAATATAAAACGGTTGTGCAAATTTTGTGCAAAAACGTTTATATATTATTAAAATATTACCAGCATGAAAGAGATAGAAAAAATTAAGGAAAAAATTGCGCAAAAAATTATTGAAGAAGCAATAAAAAAAGAAGTAAAAAAAGAAAAAAAGGAAAAAATGCCAAGCAAACCAATAGAGATAGATAAAAATTTTGATGAAGTAGTTTCGAAATATCCAATAGTAGTTGTAGATTGTTGGGCGCCATGGTGTGGGCCTTGTAGGATGATCGCACCAGTAATTGAAAAATTGGCCAAAGATTTGAAAGGAAAAGTTGTTTTTGCAAAATTAAATGTTGATGAAAATCCAAAAATTGCAATGAGATATAGAATAATGAGTATACCAACCTTGCTTCTATTTAAAAACGGAAAGCTTGTTGATAGAATTGTTGGAGCTTTGCCCGAAGATATGCTAAAAGATTGGATAGGAAGATATATATGAAATCTATGCTTATTAAATTAAAAATATTTCTCTTTATTACTTTATTTTTTGGATGCATAGGAGAAAAAAAGATAGAATGGAAAGGATATTACGAAGCAATAAACAATGTTTCAAAGCCTATTTTACTATATTTTTGCTCGAACAATGAAGTTTGTAGGAAAATGGATAAAGTATTTGAAAATAAAGAAGTAATTGAAAAAGCAAAAAATTTTGTCATGATAAAAGTTGATGTTGAAAAAGAAAAATGGCTTATTGATGAATATAGATTAAAATTTATTCCATATTTACCAACAATAATATTTTTAGATAGTAACAAAACAGAACTTTTTCGGATAGTTGGATATGTATCTGTAGATAAGCTTTTAAATAAAATGAATGATGCAATAAATGGGAAAATGGGAGAAGATTTTTCATTTAAAACAATTGATGGAAAAATAGAAAATTTGAGCGATTATAGGGGAAAAATAATTATTGTAGATTTTATGGCAACATGGTGCCAGCCATGCCATTTGCAAATGAAAGAGCTTGAAAAAATCTTGGAAAATTATGATATTAACATAATTTCTTTAGATGTTGATGCAAAAGATGATGTTGATAAAATAAGAAATACTTTCAGCAAGTATGTTAATAAATGGAAATTTGGAATAGATATATATGGCATAGCTAAAAATTATTTATTGGAAAATGCGATACCAACTCTAGCAATATTTGATAAGTTTGGGAGATTAGCTTATCTAAAAGCTGGATGTACTAAGGCTGAGGAATTGGCAAGCATTATTGATGAATTGAACTAAAATTAAAATATAATAAAATTTATTAAATTATGGAAATAACCTCTCTATTATTTCCATTAGGAATAATACCAGCATTAGCAATTCTTTATATAATAATAGGAAAATATGAAGGAAAATTTAAGGAAAAATATATATTTTTGCTATTTATTGGAGGGATAATCTTTGGAGCAATAATTTATTTCGTTGAAAGTGCTGCAGTATTTTCAATGCAATATTATATTGATATAATCATAATCTATTCTTTTTTATTTTCTATAGTAGAGCAATTATCAAAGTTTGTTATCTTAAATTTAAAAATTATAAGAGATGATGGACTACCCATATATGGAGCTTCTTTTGGCTTGGGCTTTTCATCAACTTTTGCTCCTCTTTTTTTAGGAAAAAGTTTTGAATTAAAAATAGAAAATGTGCCACTAATATTGCTTCCAATATCAGTAATACTTGCAAGTTGTGCAATTGGAATTTTAATAGGAGCAGGAATTAAAAGAACAAAAAAAATGAAATATTTTTCAATTTCTCTATTTGTTGGAATGATTATGTGGATAATAACTATAATTGCACCAATTATATCAATAATTTTTTCTTTAGCAGTTTTTTATTATATATATAATAAAATTCTCCCATTTTCAATGCTTAGTAGGAAAGAAATAAGAAAATTGTTGTAAAAATTTATAAATGGTTTAAAATTAACTCCTTAGATGAATAAAAAAAATTTACTGAAATTGATCATTGTCTTGGCGATAATATATTTCATTTGGCTTTCAATAGTAATTTTAAATGAAATAAAATTCAATTACAATCTAATTTTACCTCTAAAAATATGGAGCATAATAGGCATTTTTTTATATGCAATTTTTTTGCTTTCTGAAATATTAATTTATTTAACTTTGCCCAAAAAAGAGATAGAAGAAATAAAAATTGTTTCTGAAGCATTAAAGAAAGTTTTTTGTAATAATTGTAAAACTGTATTTAATATATCAGATACTGGCGTTAGGCCCTTGAAATATGAATGCCCAAATTGCGGAATGGAAGGAGTCTTAAGAGGAAAAGTTGCAGAAGGAAAAATTTTAAAAGTTTTATGTAAAAATTGTGGAAATGAATTTGAAATATTTGATGTTGGAGAAAAACCTTTAATTTATGAATGCCCAAATTGTCATGTAAAAGGAGAGATTCATGTTGAAAGCCAGGGTTGAGATAAAGCTGAAAAAAGGAATTGTTGATTCAGAAGGAAAAAATATTTTGAAAGCATTAAACTTATTGAATTTTAAAGAAGTAAAAGAAGTAAAGGTTTCCAAATTAATTGAAATTTATATTGAAGAAAATGATAAAGAAAGAGTTGAAAAAAGAATAGAAGAAATGTGTAGAAAACTGCTTGCAAATCCAGTTATAAATGATTATAAAATAGATATAGAAGATGTCAGTAAATAAATTATTTATTAAGGATGGTTATGTATATAGAATCAATATCATAGATGCCAATGATAAAGAATTACTTGAAATAAGTAAATCTATGGGATTAGCTTTAAGTTTGGAAGAGATGAAAAAAATAAAGGAATATTTTAAGAAAAGGAAAAGATTTCCAACAGATTTGGAATTAGAAGCACTTGCTCAATCATGGAGTGAGCATTGTTGTTATAAATCGTCTAAATATTACCTTAAAAAATATATTTATGATATTGCAAAAGATAAAATTATAGCAAGAGAAGATGCAGGTGTATTGGAATTTGATGAAAATCATTATTATGTTGTTGCATTGGAAAGTCATAATCATCCTTCCGCTATTGAACCATATGGAGGAGCTGCTACAGGTATAGGAGGAATTTTGAGAGATGTTCTTTGCATGGGAGCTCAACCTATTGCATTGATAGACCCTTTATTTTTTGGAGAGCTAGATTACGATTATAATTTATTGCCAAAAGGGATAAAACATCCCCATTATTTATTTAAAAGGGTTGTAGAAGGAATTAGAGATTATGGAAATAGAGTTGGTATTCCAACAGTTGCTGGACAAATATATTTTCATAATAGTTATATTGGAAATTGTTTAGTAAATGTTGGATGCATTGGAATAGTTGAAAAAGATAAGTTAGTTCATAGCAGGGCTAAGGAACCAGGAAATATATTAATATATGCTGGTGGTAAAACAGGAAGAGATGGGATACATGGAGTAACTTTTGCATCAGAAGAATTGAGAGAAGAATCGGAAGAGAAATCAATAACTGCAGTCCAATTGGGAGATGCTATTACAAAAGAACCTTTAATTCATGCATGTTTAGAATGCAATGAAAAAGGATTAATAGAAGGAATGAAAGATATGGGAGGAGGTGGGCTTTCTTGCGTTTGCAGTGAGATTGCATATGAAGCTGGTTATGGGGCTGAGATATATTTAGATAGGGTTCCTTTAAGGGAAGAAAATATGAAGCCATGGGAAATTTGGGTTTCTGAAAGTCAAGAAAGAATGCTTTTAGTTGTTAAAGAAGAAAATTTAGGAAAAGTTTTAGAAATATTTAATAAATGGGATGTTGAAGCTGTTCCAATAGGCAAGGTAATAGAAGAGCCATTAATAAGAATATATTATAAAGAACAAAAGGTTGGGGAAATTGATTTAAGATTTCAAATAGGAGCTTTAGAATATGAAAGAAAATGGATAGAGCCAGCTATAAAAGAAAAAGAAGATTTTGAATTTGAAATGCCAGATTTACAATCCATTTTAATAAAAATTTTATCTTCTTATAATGTATGTAGCAGGGAATGGGTGATAAGACAATATGATTTTGAAGTAAGAGGGGCAACAATAGTTAAGCCATTATTTGGAAATTTAGAAATGCAAACACATTCAGATGCAGTTGTTATTAAGCCATTAGAAGATTCATTTAAAGGAATAGCTATAACAACTGATATAAATCCGTATTATACAAGCATTAATCCATATCATGGAACTTGCTCAGCAATAGATGAAGCTTGCAGAAATTTGGCAGCAGTTGGAGCAAGAATAGATTCCTTTGCCGATTGCCTTAATTTTGGTAATCCTGAAAAGCCAAAAAGAATGGGTGAATTTGTTTTATGTTTAAAGGCATTACATGATATGGCATCTGTCTTAAATGTTCCATTTGCATCAGGTAATGTAAGTTTTTATAATGAAAGCATTATTGGAAGCATTGCTCCAACACCAACAATTATGGGAATAGGAATTGTAAATGATATAAGGAAATGTGTAACAACAGATTTTAAAAAAGAAGGAAATCCAATTTATTTAATTGGCGAGACAAAGAGAGAAATGGGAGGAAGTGAATATTATAGGTTATTAGGAATAGATGGAGGAATGGTTCCGAGAAGTAATGCAAATTTATTAAAAATTAGCATGGAAAGGGTTGTTAAAGCAATTGAAAATGGATATATTTTAGCATGTCATGACATTTCAAATGGTGGATTGGCTGTTGCTTTGGCGGAGATGGTAATAGGAGGAAAAGGAGCAGAAATATGTTTGTATTCATTGCCTTTTAGGACAGATATTAAATTATTTTCTGAAAGCAATACTAGATGGGTAGTTGAAGTTGATAAGAAAAAGGAAGAAGATTTTAAAGAAATGTTCAATGGAATAAAGATATATAAGATAGGAAATGTAAAGGGAAACAATTTGGTTATATATGATGGAGATGAAATGAATAAATATATTGATTTGAATAAAAAAGAATTATATGAAGCTTGGAGCAGGAAATTATGGGAAAAAAATGGGATAGTTTAAATTAATATTAAACATTATATACAATAAATTCTTTTTTGCTTTGGTGTATATAAGACAGCCTATAGTTGCCGTATTAGGACATGTTGACCATGGAAAAACAACTTTGTTAGATTATATTAGAGGCTCTTGCATAGCTTCTAAAGAAGCAGGAGCGATTACCCAACATATAGGAGCAACTGAAGTTCCTATTGAAGCAATTAAATCTATATGTGGGGAGCTATTAAAAGGAAAAAAATTTAAAGTTCCGGGTCTTCTTTTTATTGATACTCCAGGACATTTCGCTTTTACAACTTTAAGAGCAAGAGGAGGGGCTTTAGCAGATTTGGCTGTTTTAGTTGTTGATATAAATGAAGGAATAAAAGAACAAACAGAAGAATCTATAGAAATTTTGAGGAAATATAAAACTCCATTTGTTGTTGCTGCAAATAAAATAGATGTAATTACTGGTTGGAAAAAAGTTAAAGGAGTAATTTCTCAAAGATTGAATGAACAAATTGAAATAACAAGGAAAGAATTTAATGAAAAGCTATATAGATTGATAGGTAGATTATATGATCTTAAATTTTCAGCTGAAAGATATGACAAAATAAGAGATTTTACCAGAAACATAGCAATTGTTCCTATTTCAGCAAAAACAGGCGAAGGAATAGAAGAATTGTTAATGGTATTGATAGGACTTGCTCAAAAATTTTTGGAAAGAGAATTGATTAGTCAAGAAAAAGAAGCTGAGGGAACAGTTTTAGAAGTGAAGGAAGAAAAAGGATTGGGAACAACAGTAGATGCAATTATATACAATGGAATAATAAAAGAAGGAGATAAGATAGTTTTAGGAGGAAGAAATAAGCCAATAATAACTACAGTTAGAGCATTATTAAAGCCAAAGCCATTAGATGAAATAAGAGATCCTTCCGATAAATTTTTAAATGTAAAAGAAGCATATGCAGCTTGTGGAATAAAAATTGTTGCGCCAGATTTAGAAGAAACATTTGCTGGAGCTCCAATAAAAGTTGTTAAGAATTTGGAAGAAGATATTAAAAAAATAAATAAGGAAATGAGCATAGATATTAGAACTACTGATGAGGGGATAATATTAAAGGCAGATGCTGTAGGTTCTTTGGAAGCGTTGGCATTTATGCTAAAAAATGTACCAATTAGAAAAGCTGAAGTTGGGGATATATCAAAAAGAGATATTGTTGAAGCTTCAACTAATTCAAATCCTCTTAATAAAGTTGTTTTAGGTTTCAATGTTAAATTATTACCAGAAATTGAAAATGCACAAGACGTTGAGATAATTACTGATAAAATAATTTATCATTTATTGGAAAAATTTGAAAAATGGAGAGAAAGAAAGAAAAAAGAAATTGAAGAAGAAAAAAGAAAAGAAATTACATATCCAGGAATGATAAAATTTCTTCCAAATTATACTTTTAGGATAAGTAAGCCAGCAATAATAGGTGTGAGAGTATTGGCTGGAGAAATAAGGCCAAATCAAAAGTTAATAAGAGATGATGGTAAGTTAGTTGGTAGAATAAAGAGCATACAAAAAGAAAAGAAAAGCTTATCAAAAGCAGTACAAGGTATGGAAGTTGCAATTTCAATAGATGGAGCTACAGTAGGAAGACAAATAAAGCCTGGCAATATATTGCTTGTTGATATAAGTCAGCAAGAAATTCAAAAATTGCTCCAAATGGATTTGACGCCAGATGAAAGAGATGTTTTGGACAGGCTTATTAAAATAAAGAAAAGCCATGAATGAAATTTTCCCTTACAAGCTGAGGAAATACCAAAAAGAAACTATGGAAATTATTTTAAATTGTCTTAGAAATAAAGAAAATTTGATTTTGGAAGCTCCTGCTGGTATAGGGAAAACAATATGTTCTCTTGTTCCTTCCATTTATTTTGCAAAAGAAAATGATATGGGAATAGTTTATTTAACAAGAACAAATTCTCAACAAAAACAGGCAATTATTGAACTTAAAAAAATAGCGGAAAGGATAAAAATAAAAGCAGTTAGTTTGCAAGGAAAAATAAATATGTGTCCCTTAGTAAAAATTTTTGAAGAAAATATAAGCAATGAAGAAATGGCAAAATTTTGTTCTGCAAGAAAAAAGAGGAGCTTGGAAGCACTGAAAGGAAAAGAAGAATGGAATAGATGCATATTTTTTGAAAATTTTTTGCTTTATAGAGATTTTATTAAGCTAAATGGAGTAATTTCAGCTGAGGAAACATATGATTATAGTCAAAAAAGAAAAATTTGTGCTTATGAAATAAATAAAATGTTAGTAAAAAGCGCAGATATTGTTATTGCTCCATATATATACATTTTCGATGAATTTTTAAGGGAAAAATTCTTTTCTTTATTTACATATAAGCCAGAAGAAACTATTTTGATCATAGATGAAGCCCATAATTTACCAGATTTTTGTAGAGAATTATTATCCTTTTCGTTATCAATGAAAACAATTAAAAGCGCAATTAAAGAATGTAATGAATACGGAATAAAAGATAGGGATATAATAAATTTCCTTTTTTACTTACAAGAAATATTTAATAAGATTGAAAAATCTTTAGAAAAATCAGAAAAGGAAGATGATATTTTACCGCCAGAATTTTTAAAAGAAATAAAGGAAAAAGAATTAAAGGAAATAGCAAATAAAATGCTCGTATATGGAGAAGTAGTTTCAGATATAAAGGAAAGTAAAAATATTTTACCTCGCTCTTTTATAAAAAGCATTGGCAATTTTTTTATTTCATGGTTATTGTTAAATGAAAAATGGGTAAGAATAGTTGAAAGAGAAGAAGATAATTTAAAAATAGGAGCATATTGTTTGGAACCTTCCATTGCTTCTTCAATATTAAATTCTTTCTATTGTAGCTTGCACATGTCAGCAACTATACAGCCAATGAATGAATATAAAGATAGTTTGGGAATTAGAGCTAGATTAGTTAAGTTTCCATCTCCCTTTCCAAAAGAAAATAGGAAAATTTTATATGTAAAGGGTATAACAACAAAATATTATATGGAAGAAGAAATGGTAGAAAAGATTAAGAATTACATTGAAAAAATTTGCAATTCATTTCAAAAAAACATCTTAGTTCTATTTCCATCATATGTAATTATGAATAGATTTCTTAATAGGCTTAATATAAAAAGAAAATTGTATATTGAAAAAAGAAAAGAAAGACAAGAAAGCATTATGGAAAAAATTAGAGAATTTAAGGAAATGGGAGGCATATTTTTGTCTGTAATGGGTGGGAGGCTAGCAGAAGGAATAGATTTTCCTTCTGAAGAACTAGAAATTGTAATAATAGTTGGTATTCCATATCCACCTCCATCGGCGCGCCAGCAAGCACTGCAAAAATATTATGATGAGAAATTTGAAAATGGCTGGAAATATGTTATGGAGGCAAATGCATTAAGAAAAATAATGCAAGCTATTGGAAGATTGATAAGAAATGAAAATGATAGGGGAATTGCAATAATATT
>CAZDCH010000007.1:0-22028 GCA_964503915.1 uncultured Thermoplasmatales archaeon | reverse complement strand
ACAGGAGATTGGAGGACATTTAAGCCAATAATAAATAAAGAAAAATGTATTGGTTGCAAGCTTTGCTGGTTTTATTGTCCAGAAGGATGCATATCAATGCAAAATGGAAAAGCAATAGTTAATTATGATTACTGCAAAGGATGCGGAATATGTGCAAATGAATGTCCCGTTAAAGCTATAGAAATGAAAAGGGAGGTGAGAGCTTGATTCAAAAATTGCCTGCTAAAAAAATGGTTGTTACTGGCGACTATGCTGCTGCTTATGGAGCTTTGCTTTGCGATGTAGATGTTGTTGCAGCATATCCTATTACTCCCCAAACTTTAATTGTCGAAGAATTTTCAAATTTTGTAAACGATGGCATAACAGATGCAGAATTTATTATGGTTGAATCTGAACACTCTGCCATGTCCGCTTGTATCGCCGCTGAAGCATCTGGAGCAAGAACATTTACAGCCACATCTTCTCAAGGCTTGGCTTTAATGCATGAAATGCTTTTTATAGCATCTGCATTGAGATTGCCAGTAGTAATGCCAGTAGTAAATAGAACATTGGCTGCTCCTATTGGCATATGGTGTGAGTACAACGATACAATGCCTCAGCGCGATGCTGGCTGGATACAAATGTCATGTGAAGATAATCAAGAAGTTTTAGATATGATAATAATGGCTTATAAAATAGGGGAAAATAAAGATGTTTTATTGCCTGTAATGCCTTGTTTAGATGCTTTTATATTAAGCCATACTGTTGAGCCTGTAGAAGCCCCTTCAAGCGATGAAGTAGCAGATTTTATTGGCAAATATGAGCCACATGCAACTTTAGACCCAGATAAGCCAATGGCAATAGGAACTTTTACTCCTCCAGAATATATACAAGAATTGAGATATCAAACGCATGTTGCAATGGAAAAAGCTAAAGATGTAATTAGAAAAGTAACAAAGGAATTTGCAAATAAGTTTGGTCGAAATTATTATGGCTTAATAGAAGAATATAAATGTGATGATGCAGAAGTTGTTTTAATTACAGTAGGAACAGTTACTGGAACAGCAAGAGATGTTGTTGATGAATTACGCCAAAAAGGAAAAAAAGTAGGGCTAATAAAGTTGCGTTTTTATCGCCCATTTCCATCAGAGGAAATTAGGAAAATTGCTGAAAATGTTGAAGCTATAGGAATATATGATAGGGCAATATCATATGGCTCTGGTGGCCCATTATTTATTGAAACAAGGCATGCATTGTATGGCTTAGATTTGCCAATATTAAACTTTTTAGCTGGATTGGGAGGAAGAGATGTTGTTAAAGGTGATATAGAAAAAATGTATGAAATTTTATTGAAAGCTAAAGAAAAGCGTGAAAAAGAAATTTATTGGATTGGAACAAGGGGGGTGAAAATATGAATATAAAAGATTTGCCAGAAGAAGATTATTTTACTTCTGGCCATACAGCTTGTCCTGGATGTGCTGCTCCAATCATAGTAAGAAATATGATGAAGATTTTTGGAAAGGATACTATAGTTTATACTCCAGCAAATTGTTTGCTTGTTTTTAGCGGAACATATCCATATTTAGCTTGGAAAGTGCCTTATTTGCATGAAGCTTTTGAAAATACAGCTGCATGTATATCTGGAATAGCAAGAGCATATAAGAAAAGGGGAAAGAAAGTTATAGCTTTAGGAATAGCAGGAGATGGAGGAACATATGATATAGGAATACAAGCTTTATCTGGAGCTGCAGAAAGAAATGAAGATGTTATCTATGTATGCTATGACAATGAAGCATATATGAATACTGGCATACAAAGAAGCGGAGCTACACCATATGGAGCGGCAACAACAACAACTCCTGCTGGAAAAAAAATTTTGGGGAAGCTTGAACATAAAAAAGATATGGCAGAAATAATGAGAGCACATGAAATTCCTTATGTAGCAACTTTAAGCATATCACATCCAAAAGATTTTTTAAACAAGGTAAAAAAAGCAAAAGAAATGGAAGGATTTAGATATTTACATGTTTTATCACCCTGTCCTACAGGATGGAGATTTGACCCATCTAAAACAATAGAAATTGCAAGAAAAGCTGTTGATTCTGGAATGTGGACTTTATATGAGGCTGAATATGGTGAGATAACAAATATTTATAAGCCAAGAAAGAAAATACCAGTTGAAGAATATATAAAAGGGCAAGGAAGATTTCGTCATTTTACTAAGGAAATGATACAAGAATTACAAAGGTGGGTAGATAGAAAATGGAAAAGATTGTATGGGGAAGAGCCATAAGCTAAGGAATAACGAGATAATTTTTAATATTGATAAATATAAATAAATAGGCAGGGGTAGCCAAGTGGAAAAGGCGCAGGCTTGAGGGGCCTGTGGCGTAGGCCTTCGTGGGTTCGAATCCCACCCCCTGCATATGGAACATTTTTTTCTTTTCTTTTTAACCCGGAAAAGAAGTTTGCTACTAAAGGCAATGATTTAAATACTCCAGTATCATTGTATTTTTAATGTTTAGGGATTTATTTAGTGAGGTAGTTAGTATAGTAAATAGATGGGTACCCCAGAAAAAATATGATAAAGAACCCGAATATAGAGATGATTTAATAGAATTTTTAAGAAGAGAATTGAATAAGCCTTCCTATTTTTCCTTTGGTCCACCGCAAAGAATAAGTGTTAGAAGAGAAGCGAGCAAAGGTTTATGTGACATTGCAGTAGATAGAAAAATAGGCATAGAATTAAAAAAGGATTTAAGTAAGAAAAAACAAGTGGACAGATTAATAGGTCAAATAGTGGATTATAAGAAAGATTATGAAGATATATTGATAGTGCTTGTAGGTAATACGAATAAAGAAGCTTTAGAGTTACTTAAGGACAAAATAAACGATTTGAAAGGAAACCAAATGATTTTTTCTTTCAGTAGAGAACCAAGAATTAAAATCATAGATAAAGGTTCTACACCTCGTACAAAAAGAAAAGAAAAATCGCCTTTTGGCTTTGATTTAGGCATGTAGATAGGAAAAACTGCACTACATTTAAATATAATATTGCATTTTCCTTAAAAATGAAGAAGGCTTTCATAGTTTGCTGGCGCCGTATCATGGAAACATTTCATCAGAAAAAGCTGGTTGCTTTTTTAATTTTATATCCTCTGCTATTTATGATTATCTTTGGCACTGTATTTGGAGGAAACCATTTCATATCTTTTAAAATGGCAATAGTTACAGATTCGCAGGATGAACTTACAAAATCTTTTATAAAAATTTTTGAAGAATATGAAGGAATAGATGCAATTGTTGTTGAAAAGAATGGAGAAAAGGAGGAGCAAGCAAGGGATTTAATAGAAAATAAGGATTGCATTTTAGTAATGTTTCTTCCTAAAAATTTTTCAAATCTAATATTTTTCTATACGAACATTACAATTTATTATGATGCTTCTGCAGATATAAATACACAAAATATAGCTTTAGGAACAGTAAGTGGTATAATTGAGGCATTTTCAAGAAATATATCTCAAAAAAAGATGGAGGAAATGAAAAAATTTGTTAATCTTACAAAAGAACAAATAGAATATATAAAAGGAATTGCTCAACCAATAAATGTTACAACTATTGGCTATTCTTCTACAGAAAAAAAATTGAAATATATTGATTTTTTAGTTCCAGGCTTAATAAGCATGACAATAATGTGGACTGGAGTTGGTGGGGTTGCTTCTTCATTAGTTGAAGATAGAGTTACTGGAATTAGGCAGAGGATTTTATCTGCTCCCGTTTCAAGTTATGAAATAATTGGAGGAGAAATTTTGAGTAATATTCTAATTATTGGCTTACAAGTTGTTATATTGCTTTTAGTAGCCATATTTCTTTTTAATATAACAATAGTTGGGAGTATATGGCTTCTTTCCATAATTATCATTATAGGAATGCTTTCAATGGCTGGCATAGGCTTGGTTATATCTTGCCTAACAAAAACTGCTGAAGAATCTTCCCAGCTTAGCATGTTAATTAATTTTCCAATGATGTTTCTTTCTGGCATATTCTTTCCAATAACAACTGGTTGGATGTTTTATATATCTAGAATTTTTCCATTAACATATATAAATGATGGATTGAGAGAAATTATGATAAAAGGCTCAAGCTTGAAAGAAATTTTTGCGCCTTTCATTATTTCTATCATATTTGCTATCTCAATATTTATTATTGGAGTTATTCTAATGAAAAAGAGGGAAGGAATATGAAAGCTATTTATGTAAGCAACTTAAAAAAATATTTTAATGGTATAAAAGCTGTAGATGGTATATCATTTGAAGTTGAGGAAGGAGAAATTTTTGCTTTGCTTGGCCCAAATGGGGCTGGAAAAACAACAACAGTAAAAATGCTTACATGCCAGCTAAAGCCAACAGATGGAAAAGCAAATATTTTTGGATACGATATAATTAAAAATGCAAGTAAAATTAGGAAATTAATTGGTATAGTACCTCAAGAAAAAGCTTTGAACGAGCTGCTAACTGCTGAACAAAATTTATATTTTTATGGCATGCTATATGATTTGCCCAAGAAAAAAATTAGGAAGAAAGCTGATGAGCTCCTTTCAATTATGGAATTAGAGAAAAGGAAAAAGGAATTGGTTAAAAATTTTTCTGGAGGAATGAAGCAGAGATTAAACATTATATTAGCATTGCTACACGAACCAAAGCTCCTATTTTTAGATGAGCCAACAACAGGATTGGACCCTCAAGCAAGGCGACATATATGGGAATTTATAAAGAAGATTAATAAAGAAGGAACAACAATTTTTCTTACAACTCATTATATGGAAGAAGCAGATAATTTGTGCAATAGGGTTGCAATAATAGATAATGGGAAAATAATTGAAATGGATACTCCATCCAATTTAAAAAAGAAACTTGAAAAGGAAAAAATATTAGAAATTGAGATTGAATATGATGAAAAAATGGTACAAAAAATAAAGGAAATAAAGGGAATAAAGCAAGCTATTTATTCAGATGGATTTTTAAAATTGATAGTTGAAGATAGGAAAAAATTGCTTTTGGATATAGTTAAAGTCTTATCTGATAGAAATATAAAATCTATTGAAACTTTGGAACCAACTTTAGAAGATGTATTTATTGCTTTAACTGGAAAAAGGTTAAGGGATTAGCAAATGATATATAGGAAAAAACAATTTATAATATGAAATGGTTAATTTTTGTTTTAATGATTCTCCCATTTTTTGGCATAGATAAAATGGATAACACAATAGAGTTGGACATATCATTTCCTTTTAAAATAGAAGAAAGAAATGGGTATTCTTTTATTGAAATGGAGAATGCTTATTATACATTTGATAAAATAATGCTTCCATATAAAATAAAAGTTTTGAAATTTCCAATTGGAACAAAAATATTAGGAGTAGAAATTACTGCAAAACAAATGCAAAATATATCAATAGATAAAATAATGCCAGCCCCTCCCTGTTTAAGAGATGATAATGCAAAATGTAGAAATAGCAATTGCAATATACTTTCTTATAATATTGGTGTGGGAATAGATGGAAAAAATAGGGTTATATTTCTTTCTATCCAAATATTTCCTTTTATTTATACTGAAAATAAGTTAAAATATATTAGTTCAGCAAACATAAAAATAAAATATTCTTTTAAAAAGCCATTGTTTAAAGATGATTATGATTTGCTTATAATATGCCCAAGTCAATGGAAAGATGATTTGATGAAGCTAAAGCAACATAAAGAAAGCCATGGAATAAGAACTTTAATTGCAACATTAGATGAAATAAAAAATAAGGGAAGAGATGAAGCAGAAAAAATAAAATATTTCATTAAAGATTGCATTGAAAAATATGGAATAAAATATGTTTTGCTTGTTGGAGGAAGAAAGTTTACAATAAAAGAAAAATGGTATATGCCAGTAAGATATTCCCATTTAGATGACGGAGGAGAAAAAAGATTTCTTAGCGACTTATATTTTGCAGATATATATAAATATGAAGATGGCAAGATAAAATTTGAAGATTGGGATTCAAATGGAAATGGAATATATGGAGAATGGAGGGCATTTTCAAAAGATATTTTAGATTTATATCCAGATGTTTATGTTGGCAGGTTGCCATGTAGAAATAAAATGGAAGTTAGAATAGTTGTAAATAAAATAATTGAATATGAAAATAGTTTTTTAAACAAGGAATGGTTTAAAAGATTTGTAGGAATAGCTGGAGATACCTATCCAAACAAAAATGACCCTTATTTTGAAGGAGAGCTCGCAACGGCAGAATCTTATAAATATTTAAAAAATAAAAATTTTGAAGCAGTTTTTCTTTGGGCTTCAAAAAATCTAACCACTTCAAAAATTATAAATGAAATTAATAAAGGATGCGGATTTTTACATTTCTCTGGACATGGAAATCCAATGAGCTGGGCAACTCATCCTCCATATGATGAAGAAACTTGGATTGGAATCGATGTTAGTAAATTTTTATTTTTATCAAATAAGGGAAAATATCCAATATGTATAGTTGGAGGATGCCATAACAATCAATTTAATGTTAGCATATTAAACTTGCTAAAGATAAGGCATCTTAAAGAAATATATTATAAATGTGAATGGAGTCCTGAATGCTGGGGATGGTGGCTTGTTCGCAAAATTAATGGAGGGACAATAGCAACAATTGCAAATACAGGTTATGGATATGGAATTCCTGGAGAAAATTGTTTGAAAGGAAGAGGCAGATTCATGGAAATAAACTTTTTTAAGAGTTATGCTGAAGGAAAAGAAATGCTTGGTGAAGTCCATGCGCAGAATTTGATATATTATTTAAATGCATTTCCACCAATGACTAATTTGATAGATACAAAAATAGTTGAAGAATGGGAATTGCTAGGAGATCCAAGCTTAAAAATAGGTGGGTATGGTTAATTATAAAAAATAAAAATACAATCTTATTACATGCCTATGGAACTATCTAAAATTGTTCAAGAACTAATTAGCCAACCATCTCCAATACGTCAAATAATGAAAATGGCAAGCAGGCAAAATATAATAAATATGGGATTGGACCCAGATGAAATAATTTCATATGGAGGAGGATGGGTTGGTCATCATCCTCCAGAACAACTAAGACAAAAATATATTGAAATATGTAATGATAGAGAAAAATTTCATGATGCTGGAAAATACAGTCCAACACTTGGTTTTGAAGAGTGTAGGGAAGCTATATCAAAAATGGAAAGGGAATTATTTGGCGTTAAAGCAAATATAGAAAATATCATTATTGGGCAATCTTCAACTCAACTTACTCATGACTTATTCATTGCTTTAGCAAATCCCAATGATGCAATTTTACTTTTCGACCCAACATATGCAAATTATCCGGGGCAGATAAAAATGGCTTTGAGAAATGCAAAAATTATAAGGCAAAGGGTTATAAATGTTGAAAGGTGGGAATATAAAAGTCAAGAAGAGATGGCTGAAGATTTTAAGGAAATATATGAAAAGGAGAAGCCAAAAATTGTATTGTTTCCATCTCCTGATAATCCTTCTTCACAAGTATTTGGAGAAGATTTCGTTAAAACAATTTCAGATATATGTTATGAAAAGGATTCTGTTGCTATTATTGATTATGCATACAAAACGCAGTGCTTTATAAAATATCCTTCATATTTTTCATGGAGTCCTATGAATTATCCACATATTGTTGCATTGCATAGCAATTCTAAATGGGGGCGTGGCTTAGGAAGAAGGATGGGGTGGGTAATTGCAAATGAGGAAATAATTAATGCATTGGAAAGAATTCAGCAGTGTAGCATACTTTGTCCAGATACATTGCATCAGCTTGCATTTATAAGATATATTGAGGAAAATTTGAAGGATTTAAAGGAATATTTAAACAATATGAAAAATGCTTATAGAAGAGCAGCAGAAATTACAGTAAAGTCAATTAAGCAATATTTAGACATGCCTTATCTGATTCCACAAGGTGGATTGTATACTCTAATGAAAGTTGGAGAAGATGCAGATGAATTTGTTAAACGCGTATTAAAGAATACGGGCGTTTTATTTATTCCAGGAAGAGGATTTGGAGATAGCTTAAAAAATGCTGTTAGAATAAGCTATGGGCCTCATGTTGAAAATGTTGAAATTATTGAAGAAGGTTTTAGGAGAGTTGCAAACTATTTAAAATTAACATAACATAACATAAGCATAAATCTTATAAAACATTTGCATATACTTCCTTCTAATGAAAAGACGAAAAACAAATCCACAACTCATAAAAACAATAAATTATCTTTATGAAGCATCCAGAAAATATAATTCAAAAATTTGGAAAGTTGTTGCAAAGAAACTAGAAAAGCCATCTAAAAACTGGGCAGAAATAAATATTGGGAAAATTGTTAAGCATTTGAAAGAAGGAGAAATAGCTTTGGTTCCAGGTAAAGTTTTAGGGATGGGACAAGCGAAGAAAATAGAAGTAGCTGCTTGGAAATTTTCAAAATCAGCTAAAGAGAAAATAGAAAAAGCTGGTGGTAAATGTTATAGTTTGATTGAGATAGTTGAAAAAAATCCTAAAGGTAGCAATATTAGAATTTTAGGTGGTTAAATGGCAATAATTGATGCTACTGATGCTCCAATAGGAAGATTGGCGTCAATAGTTGCAAAAAGATTGCTAAAAGGAGAGGAAATATTTATTGTAAATGCTGAGAAAGCAATTATTACTGGAAATAAAAATGAAATAAAGGAAAGATATAGGAGGAAAAGAGAAATAGGAGGAACAAAAAGAAAAGGGCCTTTCTTTCCCAGAATGCCCCACCTAATTTTAAAAAGAACTGTAAGAGGAATGCTTCCATACCAACAACCAAAGGGAAGGAAAGCATATAAAAGGCTAAAAGTATTTATAGGCATACCAGATGAATTAAAAGATAAAGAAATTGAAAAAATTGAATTTAAAAAATCTTTAAATTATATAACTTTAAAAGAATTATCAGAATATTTGGGGGTAAAATGGAAGTTGTAATTGCATCTGGAAAAAGAAAAAGCGCAATTGCAAGAGCATATATTAGTAAAGGAAAAGGAATTGTCAGAATAAACAATATGCTTTTAGATGCATATCCTGAATATTTCCGTCAAATTATAAAAGAACCATTGCTTCTTGCTGAAAAATATAGAGATAAGGTAAATATAAAAGTAAAAGTAAATGGTGGCGGAGCAATAAGTCAGGCTGAAGCAGCAAGAACAGCAATTGCAAAAGCTTTGGCAGAATTTACAAAGGATGAAGAATTAAAAAGGCTTTTTATGGAATATGATAGAACTTTATTAGTTAGCGATACTCGTCGGAAAGAGCCAAAAAAACAGCTTGGAAGAGGTGCAAGAAAAAGGAGGCAAAAATCATATAGGTGATTTAATGATTATACCAATAAGATGCTTTACTTGTGGAAAAGTCCTTGCTTCTTTATTTGAAGAATATAAAAAGAGAGTATATATAAAAGGAGAAGATGCTAAAAAAGTTTTAGATGATTTGGGAATAAAAAGATATTGTTGTAGAAGAACTATTATTTCGCATCCAGTTTTTATAAAAAATGGCGAAGTTAAAGAACTTATTGATGAAGCTTCCCAATACGAATGAAAAAAGGATTAAAAATATTGAGAAAATTTACCATAGTTCTAAAAATGTTTCATAAAATTTATATATTTTGTCTATAATATAATGTAAAGGGGCGAGGGTAAGCAACTTCTTTTTTTCTTGCCTCCCCCTCGCCCCCGCCTCCCCCTCGTAAAATTTTTAAAAATTGCATATTTAAAATTGGGCGTGTGGCCTAGCATGGATAGGGCGCTGGCCTTCTAAGCCAGCGGTCGCGGGTTCGAATCCCGCCACGCCCATTGGGCTCGTGGTTTAGTGGCTATGACGTCGCCTTCACGAGGCGAAGGTCGAGGGTTCGAATCCCTCCGAGCCCATTCTATACAACAAAATTTATATGCAAAAATGGATTTTGAATGGGGAATAAAATGAATGAGGAAGAAATTAGAAAAGAAAGGATAAGGAGCTTGCTCACTCCAGATGTGCTAGTTTGCAAGGATTGTAGGGAGAAATATAAGGAATTGACTTCATGTAGCACATGCGGTAAAAATATGCTCGACCCAACATATAAAGGAATGGTATATGAATGTCCAGTATGTGGTAAGTTATATTGTGAAGCTTGTTGGAATAAATTGGAGGGAGCGAAAGAAGCAAAGGGCTTGTTCCATTAATTTTTGAAAATGACTGAAGAATATAGCATTGATAAGATTAAGGTACTTGAGGGTCTAGAAGCTGTTCGTAAAAGGCCAGCAATGTACATTGGTTCTACAGATGAAAAAGGATTGCATCATTTGGTAGAAGAAGTAATTGATAATTCTGTCGATGAAGCATTGGCTGGTTATTGCAATAAAATATGCGTTATAATAAATGAAGATGGAAGTATAACTGTAGATGATAATGGGAGAGGTATTCCCGTAGAAATTCATAAAGAATATGGAATATCTGGTGTTGAAGTTGTAATGACGAAATTACATGCTGGTGGAAAATTTGATAAAGGTGCTTATAAGGTAGCTGGTGGATTACATGGAGTTGGTGTGTCTGTTGTAAATGCTTTATCTAAATGGCTCGAAGTAGAAGTAAGAAGAAATGGAAAGATATATAGGCAAAGATATGAAAGGGGTAAGCCTGTTACAAAGCTGGAAATTATTGGCAATGCAAAGGAAACTGGAACAAAAATAACATTTTATCCAGATAATGAAATATTTGGAAATAAAAGTTTTGATTATTATATATTGAGAAAAAGATTGCAGGAATTGGCTTTTTTAAATAAAGGATTAAATATAAAATTGGTTGATAAAAGGACAGGAAAAGAAGAATTTTTCAAATATGATGGAGGGATAATTGAATTTGTCAAATATATAAACAAAAATAAAATTCCCCTTCATGATGTAATATATCTTAATGGAGAGAAAGAAGGAATATATGTTGAGATAGCATTGCAATATACAGATGGATATGCAGAAAATGTTTTTTCTTTTGTCAATAATATAAATACTAGAGAGGGAGGGAGCCATTTATCTGGCTTCAAATCAGCTTTAACAAGAACATTAAATGAATATGGAAGAAAAAATATATTTAAGAACAATGAGGGATTAAGCGGGGAAGATGTAAGGGAGGGATTAACAGCTATCATATCATGTAGGGTGCCAAATCCTCAATTTGAAGGACAAACTAAAACAAAGCTTGCAAATTCTGAAGTGAAAAGAGTTGTTGAAACTCTCGTATATGAAAAGCTTTCCATATATCTTGAAGAAAATCCATCTGATGCAAAGAAAATAATTGAAAAAGCATTACAAGCAATGAAAGCAAGAGAAGCAGCAAGGAAAGCAAGAGAGCTTGTAAGAAAAAAAAGCTATTTAGAATCTTTATCTTTGCCTGGAAAACTTGCAGATTGCACTTCTAACGAGCCAGAAAAATGCGAGCTTTTTATAGTAGAGGGAGATTCTGCAGGAGGGTCTGCAAAACAAGGAAGAGATAGGAGATATCAAGCTATATTGCCATTGAAAGGAAAAATATTGAATGTTGAAAAAGCAAGTTTTGATAAAATTTTAGAAAACGATGAAATAAGAGCAATTATATCTGCTATAGGAACAGGTATAGGAGATGAATTTGATATTAGGAAAGCTAATTACCATAAAATAATTATAATGACAGATGCTGATATAGATGGCGCCCATATTAGAACTCTGCTTTTAACTTTCTTTTTTAGATATATGCGTCCACTTATAGAAAATGGATATATTTACATTGCTCAGCCCCCATTATATAGAATTAAAAAGGGGAATAAGGAATATTATGCATATAGCGAGGAAGAAATGAAAAAAATTGCAAGCGATGGTGCTATCATTCAAAGATATAAAGGATTAGGAGAAATGAATCCAGAACAGTTATGGGAGACAACAATGAATCCAGAGAAAAGAATTCTTAAGAGGGTTGAAATAGAGGATGCTATTGAAGCTGACGAGCTATTTACAATTTTAATGGGAAAAAATGTTGAGGAAAGAAGAGAATTTATTAAAAAACATGCAAGGGAGGTAGTAAATCTTGATATCTGAAAGGATAGTAACAAGGCCATTAGAAGAAGAAATGAAAACTTCTTATCTTGATTATTCAATGAGCGTAATTGTAGGAAGAGCATTGCCAGATGTTAAAGATGGATTGAAACCAGTTCACCGCCGCATTTTATATGCAATGAAGGAAATGGGCTTATACCATAACAAACCCCATCGCAAATCTGCTAGAGTAGTTGGAGAAGTATTAGGAAAATTTCATCCTCACGGCGATGCAGCAGTATATGATGCATTAGTTAGAATGGCTCAACCTTTTTCTATGCGCTATCCATTAATAGATGGGCAAGGAAATTTTGGAAGCATAGATGGTGATTCTCCAGCTGCTATGAGATATACAGAAGTGAGGCTTAGCAAGATAAGCGAGGAAATGCTAAAAGATATAGATAAGGAAACTGTAGAATGGAGAGATAATTTTGATGGAACATTAAAGGAGCCAGTTGTTTTGCCTGCCTTGTTGCCAAATTTGCTTATAAATGGCTCTGCAGGAATTGCAGTTGGAATGGCAACAAATATGCCTCCCCACAACTTAAATGAAGTTATAGATGCAATAATTGCTGTAATAGAAAATCCTAATATTTCTATTGAAGAGATTTGTAAATATATAAAAGGGCCAGATTTTCCAACAGGAGGAATAGTATATGGAAGGAAGGAGCTATTAAAAGCTTATAAGGAGGGAAGGGGATTAATAAAAGTAAGAGCAAGAACTCATTTTGAAGGGAATAAAATTGTTATAACTGAATTACCTTATCAAGTAAATAAAGCAGATTTAATAAAGCATATTGCAGATTTGGTGAGAAAAGGAGCTATTGAAGGAATATCTGATTTAAGAGATGAATCTGATAGAAGAGGAATGAGAGTTGTAATATATGTTAAAAAGGATTTTGTTCCTGAAATTGTTCAGAATCAACTTTTTAAGCATACTGAAATGGAAATTACTTTTGGTATATTAAATATTGCATTGGTTGATGGGATTCCAAAGATTTTAAGCTTAAAGGATTTGATTTTGGAATATATTAAGCATAGGAGAGAAATAATTAGAAAAAGGAGTAAATATGCATTGAAGAAAGCTGAAGAAAGAAAGCATATTTTAGATGGCTTTATAAAAGCTTTAGAAAATATTGATGAAGTTATTAACTTAATAAGAAAATCAAGAGATGCAAAAGATGCATTTAAAAAATTGATTGAAAAATTTGATTTTAGCAAAGAACAAGCAAAGGAAATTTTGGCTATGCGATTGCAATCATTAACTTCTTTAGAATATGAAGAGTTGAAGAAGGAAAGAAAGGAAAAAGAAAAGGAAATAGAAAATTTAAAGAAAATTTTGGCGAGCAAGGAGGAAATTGATAAAATAATTAAGAATGAATTATTATATTTGAAGGAAAATTATGGCGATGAAAGAAGAACTGAAATAAAGGAGGCAAAAATTGAAATGGACATAGAAGATTTAATACATGAAGAAAATGTTGTAATAATTTTGACTGCTGGAGGATATATAAAAAGAGTTCCATTAGATGAATATAGGAGTCAGAAAAGAGGAGGGAAGGGCTTAATTGGAATGAAAATGAAAGAAGAAGATATAATTTATAGAACTGCAATTTCATCTACTCATGACTATATACTGTTTTTTTCTACAGATGGTAAAGTTTTTGTTAAAAAAGCATATGAAATACCATATGGAGGAAGGCATTCAAAAGGAAGAGCTATTGTTAATTTAATTAAAGCTAGCAAAGTTGTTGATATTTTGCCTTTAAAAAATTTTGAAAATAACTTAATTATGGCAACAAAGAAAGGTATTATCAAAAAAATTTCATTAAAATTGTTAGCAAATATTAGGGCAAATGGAGTAAGAGCTATTAAATTAAGAAATAATGATGAATTAATAGGAGCAAAAATAGTAAAAGGAGAAGAGAAAGTAATACTTGCTACAAAAAATGGATATGCATGCATTTTTAATGAGAAGGAAGTTAGGCCAATGGGAAGAAATGCTACAGGAGTAATAGGAATAAGATTGTATGGGGATGAAGTTGCCGCAATTGAAATTGCAAAAAATGAAGATTTGCTAACGATAACAGAAAATGGATATGGAAAAAGAACAAATATAAATGAATATAGAATAACAAGGAGGGGGGCTAAGGGAATAATAACAATTAAAACAAATGAAAGAAATGGGAAAGTTGCTGGTCTAATAGCAGTAAATGAAGAAAATGAATTGTTAATAACTAGCAAAAATGGGATGATGGTAAGGGTAAAAGCTAAAGATATTAAAAAACAAGGCAGAAATACAATGGGAGTTAGAGTGATGAAACTAAATAAAGGAGATAAAGTAGTTAGTATGGTAAGGATATAAAATATAAAAAATAAAAAATATAAAAAAAATTAAAAATGGATTATAAGAAATTAGGATTTAAAGCTGGCCTAGAAATACATCAGCAGCTAGCAACAAATAAGCTTTTTTGTAATTGTTCTTCGGAATTAATGGAAGAAAAAAGAAAATCATTTGAAAGGTATTTGCGACCAACTCAATCTGAGCTTGGAGAGATAGATAGGGCAGCTTTAGAGGAAGCAAGAAGAGGAAAAAAATTTGTTTATTTCTCTTCCTCTTCTTCTTGTCTTGTTGAAGCCGATGAAGAGCCACCACATGAAGCAAATGAAGAAGCAATTGATATTGCATTGACAATTGCATTGCTGCTAGATGCAGATATTGTTGATGAAATACATTTCATGAGAAAAATTGTAATCGATGGCTCAAATACAACTGGCTTTCAAAGAACTGCTTTAGTTGCATTAAATGGAAAAATAAATGGAATAAAAATTGAAACAATTTGTTTAGAAGAAGATGCTGCAAGAAAATTAAAAGAAAATGGGAAAAAAGTAGAATATGCCTTGGATAGGCTTGGTATTCCATTAATAGAAATAGCAACTGCTCCAGATATTTCTTCTCCTTTAGAAGCAAAAAGGATTGCAGAAAAAATTGGGCTTATATTGAGAGCTACAAAAAAAGTTAAGAGAGGAATAGGAACAATAAGGCAGGATTTGAATATTTCAATAAAAGATGGAAATAGGGTTGAAATTAAAGGTGTTCAAGAATTAAATGATATTCCCAAGATTTTGGAAAATGAGGTAAAGAGACAGATAGAATTAATTGAAGTAAAAAAAGAATTGATGAAAAGAAAAATTGGAGAAATAAAGGAAGAAATAAAGGAAATAAGCCATATTTTTATAAAAACAAAATCAAATTTAATTAAAAATTTAATGAAAAAGGGCGGAGTTTTTGGGGTTAAGCTTCCAAAATTTAATGGAATAATAAAGGGAATAAAATATAAGGAGCATAGGATTGGAAAAGAATTTGCAATGTATGCTAAAATAGAGGGAGGAGGGATAATTCATTCTGATGAATTGCCAAATTATGGAATAAGCGTTGAAGAAGTTAAAAAAATAAGGGAAGAGTTGGAATGCAATGATATGGATGCTTTTATTATATCAGCTGGAAGGAAGGAAATAGCAATAAAAAGTTTAAAGGCAGTAATAAAAAGGGCTAAAGAAGCTGTAAGAGGAGTTCCTAAAGAAGTAAGAAGAGCTTTGCCAAATTGCTTTACAGAATATATGCGCCCCATGCCTACTGCTGCCAGAATGTATCCTGAAACAGATGTTCCTCCTATTAGGATAGATAAGCAAAGGTTGATGAAATTGATGAAGAATTTGCCTGAATTGCCAGATGCTAAAATAAAAAGAATTTCTAGATACGGAATTAGTATGGAAGAAGCTAAGCAGCTTGTTTATTCTGGCAAAGATGAAGAATTTGAAAAATTTGCAAAAAAGTATAAAGGATATGAAAAAATTGTTTCTAGAATTTTGTTAAATATAATGACTGAAATGGAAAAGGAAGGATATAATGTTAATATTGTAATAAAAAGATTGGATGAAATTTTAAATGGACTGAGCAAAAAGAAATTTGCTAAGGAAGCATTGGATAAGTTGCTAAGATATATAGCAAAGAATGATGTTTCATTAGATATTGCAATAAAAAACTGCAAATTGGGATTTTTGGAAGAAGAAGAGATAAGAAAAATTATAAGGAAAATAATTAAGGAAAGGGAAGAATTTGTAAAGGAAAGAAAAGAAAAAGCAATATCTGGTTTAATGGGAATAGCAATGAAAGAATTGAGAGGAAAAGCAGATGGAGCTATAGTAAATATAATATTAAAAGAAGAATTGGAAAAATTCATTTATGGATAATTTCAATTTTTATCTTTAATTTTTCAATCTGTAATGGATTTTTATATTCTTTAATTTATCAAATTCTGTCTGCAGATATATTTCTTTTATTCCTTCATAGTTGCTGCATGCAACAATCATATGAAGCATGTTATTGAAAAAAATTGGGTTATAATATAATCCTCTTTCAAAAATGTTCCAGAATTTATTGGTTTTATTATTCTACTGCATTCTAAATATGATGCACTAGCAGAAATGGCAAAAGGTGATGAAAGAGAGGAAAAGCAGGGGAACAATAGTAAACAACAAGAAGTAGAAAAATTGGATAAGGCTAAATACCACTTTGGAATAAATTAAAAATGAAAGAAGAGATCAAGTTTTATATAGAAAGGGCAGATAAGTTCATAAAAAATGCAAAATTCAACTATGAAAACAAGGATTATGATTTAGCAATGTTTCATATAGAACAGGCAATGCAGTTGCTAATAAAAGCTAAAATAATGGATTTAAAAGGATATTTTGAAAGAACGCATAATTTAAGAAAACTTCTTGCTGATTTAAAAGATATAGAAAAAGAAGAAATAGAAGAATTTCTAGAAAATTATAAAACCGAGCTTAGAAATCTTGAAAGAGCTTATATTACTTCCAGATATTTTTTTGAAGAGTTTTTCAAAGAGGAGGTTGAAAAATCTTTTGAAGCTTTTGATAAATTAAAAAAGATATTATGGAAAGAATAAATTATTTCAAAAATTATAACAAATATGCAAAAGAAATAAAGAAATTTTTGAGCAAACATTTTGAAAATTTTGAAATGTATGTTTTTGGCTCTGTTGTTATAGGGGAATATTCAATAGGATTAAGTGATATAGATATAGCCATTGTTTCAGATGAATTTGAAAAAAGAGATAGAAAATTAATGATTTATGACCTTCTTTTTGAAAAATATTTTAATTTTCCTTTTGAATTCCATTTACTTACTAAAAAACAATGGAGTTTCTTTAAAAAATTTATAAAAAAATTTGTTAAGGTTTGAGTTTTTACCTATACTTGTTTACAAACGCCTCATTTATAATTCCAAAATTTGGATATTGCAAAATGCGATTTGGAAAGAGAAAAATATCCTGCTGTGGCATTCTATACAAGCTATATCATGAATGGCACTAGTTTATAAAATAAATTATCCAGTAGATTTTATATGCTATACGGAAGAAGAATTTAATAAATTAAAGAATAAAATAAGTATTGTAAGCGTAGCAATAAAAGAAGGTATAGAAATTTGATTTATTTGAATCAATAGAAATTTTAAGAAATTGAGGAAAATTTTAAGTTAATATTTGTATATTTTTTTGGAGGCATACAAAATGAAAAAAAGAAGAATATTAGGTATGCTTCTTTTGGTTTTGAGTATAATAATTGTTGGCTTTATCATAGCAGAAATAAAAAATGATATTGGCAGGGCGGAAGCTCAACCAACAGGAGGAAATATTTTATATGTAGGTGGCACAGGCCCTAACAATTATACAAGCATACAAGATGCCATAGACAATGCAAGTAATGGAGATACAATTTTTGTTTATAATGGAACTTATTATGGGAATGTGGTTATAAACAAGAGGATAAGTTTAGTTGGCCAGGATAGAAATGGAACGATTATTCATGCTGCAAATGAAAATGTTGATGTGGTATTTGTAGCATCTAATTATGTAAATATCTCGGGATTCACTATTGAAAATGCTACTTTATTTCCTGATAAAGTTGGGATTCGATTATCTGGAGTTAACTTTTGTAGTATATCCAATAACATAATAAAAAATAATTCAGATGGTATCCGATTAGATTCAGCGAATAATAACATATTGTCAAATAATACTATACAAAATAATTCTGGTCGTGGTATATACCTTGGTTGGGGATCTCATAATAACAACGTTGTAAACAATAAAGTAATTGGAAATGGAATTGATATCTGGACTGGAGGAGGTATAATGGTTCATGGTTTAGCATATAATACTATTTCACAAAATATTATTATGGACGCTCCTTCTGTTGGCATTATCTTGCACACAGCATATAGCAATCTTGTGGAAAACAATGAAATATCTAACACACCTAGAGCCGTTAGAATATCCTTCTCTCATAATAATATCATAAGAAATAATGCATTTTTGAATAATGCATACGGGATTTGGGTTCCAGAAGCATCTAACAACAACTACATTTATCATAATAATTTCATTAATAACACCATTCAAGCAAACGACCCATTTACTAACATTTGGGATAACGGCTATCCCTCAGGAGGAAATTACTGGAGTGATTATGATGAACCATCAGAAGGTGCATATGATAACAACGGCGATGGAATCGTAGATTCACCTTATTATATAACTGGAGGAAGCAATGTAGATAGATACCCATTGATGCATCCCCTTACTTCTCCACCTGTGTTTGTATGGATTGATGATGACTTCAATTCTTCCACTCCTGGCTGGCAATATGATCATTTCAATGTTATTCAGGATGGAATAGATGCAGTTGTTGAAGGAGGGACTGTATATGTTTACAATGGTACATATTATGAAAATGTTGTTATAAATAAAAGCATAAATCTCATGGGAGAGGATAAAAATACAACGATAATAGATGGAAGTGGAAATGGGGATGTTGTATATATTGTTGCTGATTGGGTAAATATTAGTGGTTTTACAATACAAAATAGTGGAAGCGATTGGGATAGTGCAGGAATTCGTTTAGATGCAAATTATTCTACCCTTGAAAACAACAGAATTTACGATAATAAAAATGGGATCGTAGTTTATGGTGATATTTTTGCCCCTCCGTTCAAATTTAATACGATTAGAAATAATATAATCGAATCTAATTCTGGGAGTGGGATATTTCTGATGGGTTGTTCTAATTCAACTATAAGAGAGAATTTAATTAAACATAATCAACAGGGTATTAGTTTATTTGGTAGAGACGAAAAAAACGATATTGTCAATAATACGATAATCGATAATTCTTATGCAGGAATAAAACTCGAAAATATGAGTAATAATAATCTCATAGAATATAACATTATTAGCAATAATGGTGAAAACTCCAAATGGAGAGGAGGCATCTTAATTTTTGCTGGGTGTGGAGCACAATACAATAATACAATTCGCTATAATACTCTTGAATCTAACTGTAAATACGGTATATATTGTATGGCTGGGTCTCCTAGAAATAATTCTATTTATCATAACAATTTTATCAACAACACAATCAATGTTTATGATGAGTGTACAAATTACTGGGACAATGGCTATCCCTTTGGGGGTAATTACTGGAGTGATTATAATGGTAGCGATTTATATCATGGGCCGCATCAAGATTTGCCAGGAGGAGATGGAATAGGAGATACACCT
Source organism: uncultured Thermoplasmatales archaeon (assembly GCA_964503915.1). Classification (GTDB taxonomy): domain Archaea; phylum Thermoplasmatota; class E2; order UBA202; family JdFR-43; genus JAPDJP01. The sequence goes on along the minus strand of CAZDCH010000007.1, from coordinate 2,259 downwards.
TATTATATACCTGGAGGGAGTAATGTAGATAGATATCCATTTATGAAACCAGATGGATGGAAAAGGCGTGAAATTGATTGGTGGCCAATGTTTCATCATGATCGATTCAATACAGGGTATACTACATCATATGGATCAAAAACAAATAATGTTCTTTGGAGTTATCATACGGGGGGAGAGATTAAGTCCTCCCCCTGTGTAATGGATGGGTGTGTCTACGTTGGTTCCTTGGATGGTAAATTGTACTGCCTCAATATTTCCACAGGTAAATGTATTTGGAGTTATCAAACTGGTGCTGGAATTTGTTCTTCTCCTGCCGTAAAATATGGTAAAGTCTATTTTGGTTCACATGATGGTTATATTTATTGTCTGGATGCAAAAACAGGGAATTTGACATGGAAGTATAAAACCAGCGACAAGGTTTATTCCTCACCAACAGTAGTTGATGGTTTAGTATATATTGGGTCATTCGACGGATATTTGTATTGTCTAAATGCATCTACAGGAACATTAGTATGGCGCTATAATGTTGGAAAATGGAACGCTGGCTCTGGCGGATTAGTGAGCTCTTCACCAGCAGTATATGATGGACGAGTTTATATCATTGGACAGTATATATATTGTCTCAATGCTTCTACAGGTCAATGTATCTGGAACGGCTCTACTAATACCGATGGAAATGCATCCCCTGTTATTTCAGATGGGTTACTTTATGTTGCTTACAGCAGGCCAGGATGGGGTAGAGTAGATTGTCTCAATGCTTCTACAGGGACAAAAATTTGGTCCTTTACTCCAGGAGCAGCCGTTTGTTCAACTCCTGCCATAGCATATGGAAAAATATATTTTGGTTCTTGCGATGATAGACTATATTGTTTAGATGCTTATACTGGAAACAAAATTTGGGATTTTTATGCAGCATCTTACGAAATCCGCTCTTCACCAGCTGTAGCAGATGGTTTAGTTTATTTTGGTGAGCTCAATCTAGGAAACCCCGGAAAAGTGTATTGTTTGAATGCTTCCTCGGGCTCATTAGTTTGGTACTACACGACTGGTAATGATATATGGTCTTCTCCAGCAATAGTAAATGGTAGTGTCTATATTGGCTCTAACGACGGTAATTTATATTGCTTTAAAGATATTACTAATGTCCCCCCTGTGGCTAATTTCTCATATTCACCATCAAATCCAACAACTGCAGATACAATTTCATTTACAGATTTATCATATGATGCTGATGGCATAATTGTAAATTGGACATGGGACTTTGGAGATGGTGCAATAAGCTATGAGCAAAATCCAAGCCATCAATATGCAGTCGATGGAATATATAATGTTACTCTAACTGTTAAGGATGATGATGGAGCTATGGCAAATATAACAAAGCAAATAATAGTTTCGCCAGGGGATACTAATCCACCAGTAACTCAAAAAGATATAGGAAATCCAAAATATGGCGCCTATATTACATCATTCACTCCAATATACTTAAATGCCTCAGATAATGAAACTGGCGTTAACTATACACATTATGAAATATGGTGGGATAGTGATGGAGATGGTATTATAGATATACAAGTTAAAAATGTGACAGTATATGATAATGATGAAAATGATTTGAATCCATCAGTAGGGAATATTTCGATAAAATTTGGCTTTAGTGAAGAATGCTTGCACGAATTAAGATGGTATAGCGTAGATAATGCTGGAAATATAGAGGAAGCACATATACAAACTCATTGTGTTGACGACTCGCCACCATCAACAACAATAGAATTTGGAATGCCATATTATACAAATGGCATGGAGGAATGGATTACAACATTTACTCCAATTTATTTAAATTCGAGCGATTTTCCAGATTGTGCATATGGAGTAAAAGAAATACATTATAGCTATGATGGAGGAAATACATGGTATATTGTAAATGGAAACAATACTGTTTTTAATATTCCTGATGAATGTGAGCATGAAATATTATACTATGCTATAGATTACTTAGGAAATACTGAATCTGTTAAATCTATAATAGTAAACGTTGATGATAGCCCACCTGTTAGTAGCATTTCATTTGGCTCTCCATATTATGAATCAGGAGGAAATATATGGATTACTACTTCAACTCCTATATATCTAGATGCAGTTGATTATCCAGAGTGTGCAGTTGGAGTAGAAGCAATTTATTATAGGATAAATGGCGGACCATCGCAAGAATATACTGGAGCATTCTATATCCAAGAAGAATGTGTACATACTATAGAA
>CAZDCH010000006.1:0-22828 GCA_964503915.1 uncultured Thermoplasmatales archaeon | reverse complement strand
CACTTATATTTTCATTTTATGTGATAATGCATGGTCATTTAACTCCCGGAGGCGGCTTCCAAGGTGGGGCAATAGGAGCATCTGCCGTAGTTTTATTAATAATTGCATATGGTGTGAGAAATATTGAGAAGAAAATGAAAGAAGAAGGTTTTTCAGTGTTTGAAAGCTTAGGTGGATTAATTTTTGTTGTTGTATCCATTTTTGGAACATTTTTAGCAACAGCATTCTTAGCAAATTTTCTCGTAGGTAAGCCATTGTTTGGTGAGATACCTAAATGGGGGGAAGCTCCTTTAAATAGTGGTGGGATATTGCCAATTTTAAATATTGCAGTTGGCATGAAAGTAATTGGAGGATTATCTGCAGTAGTGATGCTATTAGCTTTAATTGTAGGGGAGGAGAGAAAATGATTTACAATTTGCCCTTCATAACAGTTGTTGCACTGATAGCTATAGGAATGTATGCAATTATATTTAAAAGAAATTTAATAAAGATAGCAATAGGCATAACGATTGTTGAAAGTGGAGTTAATTTATTTTTAATAACATTGGGATATAGAAAAGGAGGAATAGCCCCAATTTATACAAATTTACCTCCAGATATATCTCCAGAACAAATCCCAGAAAAAATGGTTTTGCCAGTTCCTCAAGCTTTAACACTTACAAGCATTGTTATTGGAGTAGCGGTTTTGGCTTTGATTTTATCTTTCATAATAAATATATATCGCAATTATGGAACTCTAGATGCAAGTAAAATAAGGAGGTTGAAAGAATGATTCAACATTTACCAGCTTTGATAATTGCAACTCCATTATTGGCTGCATTTATTACTCCTTTAATAAAAAATAAAAAAGCAAGGAATATTTTTGTATTAATCGTAATGGCTATAACTTTTATTTTAACAATAATATTAGTAAAAGAAGTTTTTGAAAATGGTATATTAATATATACAATGGGAGCAAAAGAACCAACAGAAGCTTTGCCAAAGCAAGCTGCTATTCCAATAAGAATTGTTTTAGAAATTGATGGAATAAGCGCATTTATGGCTTTAATCAGTGTATTTATTTCATTGATAGGCATAATTTATTCTTTTGTTCATGTTCAAGAGAGGGGAAGAAGATTTTATACCCTATTTTTATTAATGGTAGTTGGAATGCTTGGAATGGAATTAACTGGTGACTTATTCAATTTATTTGTATTTTTGGAGATAGCATCTATTGCATCTGCAGCATTAATTGCATATGAATTTAGAAGAGGAAGTACTACAGAAGCGGCATTTAAATATATAGTAATTTCTTCATTAGCTGCCTTATTTGTATTGTTTGCTATTGGCTTACTATATGGAGAATATGATTTATTAAATATGGCTGCAATAGCAAATGCAATTAAAACAACTGGATTATCAAACATAGATAAAATAGCTTTAATATTATTTTTCTCAGCTTTTGCAATGAAAGCTGGTTCAGCTCCAATGCATATGTGGATGCCAGATGCTTATGGCGAAGCCCCAGGAGCAATATCAATGGTTTTAATTGCTGTTACACAAGCAAGCCTATATGCCTTACTAAGAATATGCTTTACCATATATGTAGATAGCTTGCACATTATAATTCCATCAATCATCATTATTTTAGGACTAATATCCATTTTTATAGGGGTGACAATGGCTTTAATTCAGGAGGATATAAAAAGATTGATTGCTTATGCTGCTGTTGCAGAAATTGGATATATATTGCTTGGAATGGGAGTAGGATTATATGGAATACTTAGTAATGAAATTGAAACATTTGCAAGAAAAGCATTACAAGGAGGTTTGTTTCATTTGTTTAATGATATAATAGATATTGGCTTACTATTTCTAATAGCTGGCGGAATAATATATGTTACTAAAGAAAGAAATTTAAATAAGCTAGGAGGATTGGCACATTCAATGAAATATACTTCTATTTTATTTATAATAGGATTAGCTGCAGTTGCTGGATTACCTCCAATGAATGGATTTGCCTCAAAAATTATTATATATGAATCTGTTTATAAAGTTAGCCCAATATTATCAATTGTTGCAATATTGGCAAGTATTGTAATGTTAGCAATATTTGTTAAAATATTTCATGCAGTTTTTGCTGGGCCAAAAATAATGGAATGCAAAGAAGTCCCAAAAATAATGCTTTTTTCCATGCTTATATTAGCCTCCCTAATAATATTTTTTGGTCTATTTCCTGATTTAATAATAAAAAATATTGTAGATCCTGCTGTAAATGCATTAATTGAAAATAGCTCATATATAGCTAAAATAATGGGAGGATAAAATGATAAAAACAGTTGGAGGGTATTGGGAGCCAATTATATGGGTAATTGCTTTCATAGTTATAGCTATAATGGCATATATAGTAAGGTCGTTTGGAAAAAAGGAATATAAGAAAGGAGAGAAATTAAAACCATTTTTATCTGGTATGGAAGAACCTTCTAAAGAAGAGGTTCATGTAAGAGCAGGAAATATATATTGGGGATTTATAGAAGCATTAAAAGGATATTATGATACAATGAAAAGAATGCATACTGGCATAATAAATGATTATATTGCATGGTTTGTTGGAATATCTGCAATAATATTTATTGCAATATTTATAATTGAAATGGTAATATGATGATATTGGAGGTAATAACATGATACCAAAAGCCTTCAAGAGGGCATTATGGGTATTTCATGTTAATAGTGGTTCATGTAATGGATGTGATATTGAAATAATTGCTGCTCTTACACCAAGATATGATGTTGAAAGATTTGGAATTAGACTAGTAGGCTCGCCAAGACATGCAGATGTTATTGCATTTACTGGGCCAGTAACAAATGATATGGTTGATAAGGTTAAAAGAATATACGAGCAAACACCAGATCCAAAAGTTATTTTAGTAGTTGGCTCTTGTGGAATAAGTGGTGGCGTATTTCACGAATCATATCATTTAGCTGGCCCAATTGAAAGAATATTGCCTGGTGCAAAATGTTTTTATGTTCCAGGTTGCCCGCCAAGACCAGAGGCAATAATACAAGGTGTTATAAAAGCATGGGAATATTTGGAAGAGGTGGAAAAGAAATGAATGCTGAAGAAATAATGCAGAAATTTATTGAAGCTGGTTATGAAGCAAAATTGCAAGAGAGAGAGGCAGGTGTAAGAAAAAAAAGCAAGAAAAAAAGTTTATGGATAAAAGTTGATAAAGAAAAAATAAGAGATGCTATAGAATATTTAATAGAGATAGCAGAAGAATTCCCACATTTTTGCATAATATCAGCAAGTGATGAAGGAAAGGAAATAATGTTAAATTATCATTTTACTTTGGGCTATGGAAAATTTTTAGAAGAATTTATTGTAAATTTAAAGGTTTTATTACCAAAGGAAGACCTTAGAATTAAATCTATTACAAACTTAATACCAGCTGCAATATTTTCGGAAAGAGAAATAAGAGAAATGGTTGGAGTTGAATTTGAGGAGCTGGCTGATAAAAGACATCTTTTCTTAACAAAAGATTTTCCAGATGGAGTATATCCATGGAGAAGAGATGAAATGGGTGTAAAAGAAACAAATAAGTTATATGAAACTTGGAGGGAAAGAAAATGAAATATAAAGTTCCTATTGGTCCGATTCATCCAGCCCTAAAAGAACCAATATTGTTAAAATTTACTCTGGAAGGAGAGCGCATCATAGATGTTGATGTTATATGTAGCCAAAATCATCGAGGCATAGAATGGATTGGAATGAATAGGAATAATCCTGTGCAGAGTATATATTTGGCGGAAAGAATATGTGGAATATGTAATATTTGTCATCCTGCATGTTTAGTGATGGCAATAGAAGAAATTGTTGGGATGGAAGTTCCAGAAAGAGCTCAATATATTAGAGTTATACAAGGTGAGCTGGAGAGAATACATAGCCATTTATTGTGGGCTGGTGTTGCTGCTCATGAGCTAGGATTTGATTCATTGCTTCATTATGTTTGGGCTGTTAGAGAAAAAGTAATGGATATTTTAGAGCTTATAAATGGAAATAGAGTTACGAAAGCAATAATGATGTATGGAGGCGTGAGGAGAGATATAAAAAAGGAACATTTTCCAAAGATTAAGGAAATGTTGAAATACTATAAGGAAGCTTTTTCCAAACTAGCAAAACTATTTTTAGAAGACAAAACGATAAAAATGAGAACAAGGGAAATAGGTATATTAAAAAAAGAAGATGCCATTAAATTAGCTGCCGTTGGCCCTACAACAAGAGCAAGTGGAATTAAAAAAGATGTCCGCCAAGATATGCCATATTTTGCATATCCAGATTTTGAAGTTAAAGCCATTACCCCAGATATACTTACTGGCGAAACTATAGGAGATACTTATGATAGGATAGTTGTAAGACTTTTAGAAGTTAAGCAATCCATAGAAATTATAGAAAAGGCAATAGATGAAATGCCTCCTGGTGATATATTAGCTGAGCCAAAAATAATAAAATTGTTAAATCAGATAAAAAAATCGGAAGGAGAAGCTGTTGGAAGATATGAAGCACCAAGAGGGGAAGATATACATTATGTAAAATTGAAATCAGGATTTGAATATCTATATGCTTGGAAAGTTAGAGCACCAACATACATTAATATACTTTCATGGCGCCCCATGTTGCTGGATATGCAAATTGCAGATATTCCAATTGTTGCTGCTTCCATTGATCCATGTATTTCATGTACAAATAGAGTTATTGTTGTTAGGGATAATAAGGAAGAGATTTTAACTGCAGATGATTTACATAAATTATCTGTTAAAAAAACAAGGAGGTTGTTAAAATGTTAGGAGAAACACTATTTAAAACAGTTATAGCAAGCATTTGTATTACGATTTTTGCAATATTTTTTGGATTGTTATTTAAGGGTATAGATAGGAAATTGGTAGCAAGAATGCAAATGAGAGTTGGTCCTCCAATTAGGCAGCCATTTTTAGATGTTATAAAGTTGATGAGCAAGGAAACAATAGTTCCAGAAAATGCAATAAAATGGATGTATAATTTAGCGCCTATTGTTTGTTTAGTTTCTTCAATAATTATCTTGCTTTACATTCCAATAGGAAATATAGAGCCATTGCTTGGAGGATATGGTGATATTATACTTATAATCTATATTTTTATTATACCTGCATTGGCTATGGTTGCTGGTGGATTTGCATCAGGCTCACCATTTGCTACTGTTGGTGCTCAAAGAGAAATGGTTACAATGATGTCTTATGAATTTCCTTTAGCTGTTGTAATAATTGCAGTTGTGTGGAAATTAAGCCATATAGGAGGCGATATTTTTAGCTTGCAATTTATTGCAACACATCCAATATGGGGAGAAGTTGGTTTGCTAGGCTTAATAGGCTTAATCATTTTACTTTTATCTTTAGTTGTTGTTACTCCTGGAGAAGTTGCAAAGATACCATTTGATGTTGCGGAAGCGGAAACGGAAATAGCTCATGGATTGCTTGTTGAATATTCTGGAAGAAATTTAGCATTGTTTTATATTGCAGATGCAGTAAGAGCATTTGCTATGGCTTCTCTAATTGTTGCTATATTTTTCCCATATAATTTGTCAGAGTTAATCAATCTTAACATTAGTTATATTAATCATGCTATTGATTTTCTTTTCTTTTTATTTAAAGTATTTTTAGTTATGCTTTTTTCAATTAGTTTGGTAAGAGCTGGAATGGCGAGATTGAGAATAACACAAGTAGTTAGTGTATATTGGATTACTATTACTTTGATTGCTTTGCTTGGCTTAGTATTGCTTATGTGGGATTCGCAATATCATATAAGGTGGTGGTAATATGTTGCCAATGTTGAGCCAGCTATTAAGACAAATGGTAAGGAAACCATTTACAAATTTATTTCCAGCCAAATATGCTCCAAAAAATGTAAAAAAATATCTAAAAGATGTTGAAAAAGGAAAAGCAAAAATTCATCCCCCTGTTGAAATTCCAGAATGGTTTAGAGGAAAAATTTTGTATGAAAAAGAAAAATGCATTGGATGTAGAAGCTGCATAAAAGTTTGTCCAGCGAAAGCAATAGAATTTAAAGAAGAGGAGAAGAAAATTAGAATTTATGTAGGAAGATGCATTTTTTGTAGCCAATGCAATGATGTCTGCCCAGTAAATTGTTTGCACATGAGCAAGGAATTTTTGTTGGCTAGCGATGATAAGCTAGAAAAAAATCTTATTGTTGAATGAATTTATGAGTAAGAAATTTAAAAACTTTTATAATTAGTTTTATGAAATATTTGGCTATAGTTATGGCTTTGTTTTTAGGATTAAATGGGATTGCAATTAAAGAAACAGAAAAAACAACAGAAATTAAAGAAAAAATAGAAATAGGAAATTGTGCATCTTTATTGGTAGAAAACAAGCCAATTGTACCAGTATACATAAAAACTTATATTTTGCCAGCGGGAAGCAAATTTAGCATTTATGCAGAGCCATCTATAATTAAAAATTTAGGAAAAATGGATTTGCCAGCTTCATACATTCCAGCTCCACCAGGAGGAAAAATAAGAAAAGGAAGATATGACCCAAATATTATATATCCAGAAAAATGGTATTCATATAAAGCATTTGGAGGAATTAAAAATGATGAGCATGTTGTAATATTGAATTTATATCTGTATCCAATAAGATATATCAAAGGAAATGTTTTTTATGCAGATGAATTCAATGTTCAGCTAAGATATAATTTTCATAAGCCATTGTTTAAAGATGAATATGATTTGCTTATAATATGCCCAAGTCAATGGAAAGATGATTTGATAAAGCTAAAGCAACATAAAGAAAGTTATGGAATAAGAACTTTAATTGCAACATTAGATGAAATAAAAAATAAGGGAAGAGATGAAGCAGAAAAAATAAAATATTTCATTAAAGATTGCATTGAAAAATATGGAATAAAATATGTTTTGCTTGTTGGAGGAAGGAAACCTGGCTTAAAAGAAAGATGGATTATGCCAGTAAGATATGTAAATGTTTTTTGGGCAAGCGAAAGTAGATACATTAGCGATTTATATTTTGCAGACATATATGATGAAAATTATAGTTTTTCATCATGGGATAGTGATGGGAATGGAATATATTCAGAATGGAAATCATTTGGTCATTTAAAAGATAAAGTAGATTTATATCCAGATGTATATGTTGGTAGGTTGCCATGTAGGAATAAAATAGAATTGAGAATAATGATAAATAAAATAATAGAATATGAAAAAAAGGAAGCAAAGAAAAAAGTAGTTTTGGTAGGTGGAGATAATTTTGAAAATGAGGGATATGAAGGAGAAATTGTTTGCAATAAAACTTTAGAATATTTGCCAGATTTTGAAGCAAAAAAAGTATATGCTAGCAAAATGGATGTCTCAGCTAAGAATATAAAAAATGCTTTAGGAAATGGGGCAATTTTTATTCATTTTCATGGACATGGAAGCCCAATTTACTGGAGCACTCATAAGCCAAACAAGTTTGATAAATGGGAAAAAGGCATAGGAATATGGGACTTGCCAACTTTCTTTAATAAAGAATATCCAATTGCAATTTTTGGAGGCTGTCATACTGCAATGTTTAATGTTAGCTTAACAATACATCCATGGACAGGTAAAATACCAGCTCCAGAATGCATAAGTTGGTGGTTTGCTCGTAAATATAAAGGGGGAGGAATTGCATCTTTAGGATATACATGTTTTCCTGTAGCTACTCCAGGAAATGAAGGAGATTTAGATGGAAATGGCATAGATGAGCCTGATTGTGTCGAATCTGGCTATGGATACATGCAGTTAGGCTTATTTGATGCATATAGCAATGGGAAGAAATATTTAGGAGAATGCTGGGGAAATGCTGTAGCTAGATATGTTGAACATTTTATGTATCCTTATCAGAGATGGCATTTTCATACCATACAAGGATTTGTTTTATTGGGAGACCCAGCATTGAGGATTAAATGAGTATATATGAAAGAGAGCTAAGGGAAATATTGGGAGGAAATAAAGAAATAATAGGGAAAATTATAAAGAATAGAAGTCAAGAGGAAAAGAAAAAATATTTAAAAATTTTAAAAAAGCCATTCATTACAATAAGGGCAGCTGGCTCCTTAGGCATAGCAGACATTGTTGCAATAAGAGGAGATATTTCTTTTGTTGTTGAAATAAAAGCAAGAAAAGAAAAGGAAATATTGTTTAGTCATGAAAAGGGAAGGATGCAAAAGAAAGCGGAAGAAATGAAAATGAAATGTGAGAAAGCAAGAATTTTACCAATTTTTGCTTTCAGAAGAAAAGGAATAAGAGGAGAAGCATGGAGAATATTTACAATGGAGATGGAAGGCTTAGAAGGAAAAAGCAAGAAAATATATAATATTCTTCCAAAAATTGAAAAAACAAAGAATGGAAATTATATTATTAAGTGGGAAAATGGAATGAAGTTATCAGATTTTATAGATATAATATGCCAATAATAAAAAATTATAAAAGTTTGTTTTATTCAGTTAAAGTTCCGAAAATTAGGCATCCATTCAATAGAAAAAACAATAGAAGGCATGATATTTGGAAAGCGTTTGCCAGAATTTCTATATTTATATCAAGAAATTATTAATAAAGCGTATCTTATAATTATTCATAATTTTCTTTTATCCATTACACGCTTTGCTTTTCCCTCGCTTCTAGGCAAAGTATCAGGATCTAAAACTTCCACCTTTGTATTTAGAGTAGTTATAATTCTTATTTCTTTTCTTATCTCTTCTTCAATTTTCTTCTTTTCTTCTTGGCTGTATTTTTCCTTAGCTTCAACTTGCACAATTAATTCATCCATATCTCCTTTTTTATCGATGACCATTAGCCATTCATTACCAACTTTGTTATTTTTCATTATAGCTTCTTCAATCTGGCTAGGAAATATATTTGTTCCTTTTACAATAACCATATCATCACTCCTCCCCTTTATAGGAGCATGTTTTATATGGCTTCGCCCACAATTGCACAAGCCATCATATAAAAAAGTTATATCTCTTGTTCTATACCTAATTACTGGCATTCCTTCTTTAGTTAAAGTAGTCAAAACAAGCTCTCCCTCCTCTTCCTTTTCTAACCTTTCTCCAGTTTTAGCATCTATTATCTCCGCCAGAAAATGATCCTCCCATAAATGCAAGCCATCGTGCTCATCACAATCTGCAGAAACACCAGGCCCACACATTTCAGTTAGCCCATATATATCATGAACATCCATATTCCATGTTTCACTTATTCTTTTTTTCATTTCTTTAGTAAACATTTCTGCCCCAAAAATTCCATTTCTAACATTAAGCTCAGAAGGCTCTATTCCCATTTTTCTTGCAACACTTGCCAAATGCATTGCATATGAAGCTATGCCAGCTATGAAAGTAACATTATAATATTTCATTAATTTTATTTGCCTCTCAGAATCTCCTTTTCCAGTTGGGACAATTAAAGCTCCTATTTTCTGCCCTCCATAGTGAAATCCAAATGCTCCAGTAAATGTTCCATATGGAATAGGAATTTGAAAAATATCTTTTTTAGTTAGTCCAGCCATTGCAAGACAGCGAGCCATAACCTCTGCCCATACTTCCAAATCGTGCCTTGTATAGCAAACTGTAATTGGCTCACCTGTTGTGCCAGAAGAAGCATGCAGTTCTATGTAATTTTCCATTGGCAATGCAAGCAGTCCGAAAGGAGCATTTTTACGCAAGTCATCTTTTGTTGTAAAAGGAATTTTTTCTATATCATCCAACTTTTTTATATCATCTGGCTTTATTCCAGCTGAATCAAATTTTTTTCTATAAAAAGGAACATTATCATATGCATATCTTATGATTTTTTTAAGCCTTTTTAACTGCAATTCTTCCAATTTTTTCCTTGGCAATTTTTCCATTTTTGGATTAAACATGTGCATTTATTATTGCAGAATATAAATTATTTACGAGATGGTCAGCAAAATGTTGATTTAGGACCAGCTTATTAAATAGATGAAAAGGAAATGAAATATGGAATAGAACATATGGCTTGGAAATTTTTATAGGGTCAGATTTGTGAGGTATAAAAACAAATTTAGAAGGAAAATTATTTCATTTCATTAAAGATAACAATTTATGAAATGGAAAGAGAAAATGGAGAAAAAAGATTTGCCTAAAATTGTTGAAGTGCCAGAGAAATGGAAAAAGATATATGGAGAGGGAAAAATGGTTATTCCAGCTCCAAAAGAAGTTATGAAAATAATGGAAAAAATCCCAAAAGGAAAAGTTATAACTGTTAAGGAAATAAGGGAAATTTTAGCTAAAAAACATGGTGTAAATATAGCATGTCCTTTAACAACTGGAATTTTTATATGGATTGTTGCCAATATGGCAGAGGAAGAAAAGAAAAATATTCCTTACTGGAGAACTTTAAAATCAAATGGGCAATTAAATGAAAAATATCCTGGAGGAGTAGATAAGCAAAGAGAAAAGCTTGAAGAAGAAGGACACAAAATAGTTAAGAAAGGAAAGAAATATGTTGTTGTAGATTATGAAAAGAAGCTATTTATCCCAACTCCATTTCCATAGATTATCTTTCTTTTCTTTTTTTACAGTTTCTCTAAAACATAAAGAACAATTTCATTTACTACCCAACTTTTTCTTCAACAAATGTGCTTTTATGGCATGGTCTTTACAAGCCAAAGCTACATGAGTATGAATTACTCTTTATATTCAATGTTTCCTTGTAATGAAACAAGCCTAGTTGTTTCTTCTATTTTCATTTTTAGAATAATCCTTGCCATTAAAATAGCCAATGACAGCATCTTCAAGCATTTTATGATTATAGCAGATTTTATGTTATGTTCTTTGGCTAAATTCTTCAAATTTTGAATAATCCTTCTTTCATAAACTTTGCTACAATAAAATTTCCAATCATGAAAATGAGTTGTTTAAAGAGAAAAAGAAAGCACCATTCAACTTTTCAACTTCTTTACAATCTTTCAAACTAATTAGCAATATTTTAATAATTTTTAGATATTCCAAATTCATGAAAAAATGGGCTGTGCTTGCATCATTTTGGTTATTAATCTTTTCTTATGGCTCGAGCTGGTTTGCTGTTGCGCCTTTACTTAAAGATTTAGAGGGAATATATGACATAGGAGGAGCTGAATCGCATTTATTGCTTTCTATTATTGGACTATTTGTAATATTTTTTGCTTGGCCATCTGGAAGTTTAGTTGATAAAAAAGGGCCAAGAATATCTGCTATTATAGGAGCCTTATTTATGGTTTTGGGGTTTGGAGGAAGAGCATTTTTCAATGAAAGTTATTTACAATTAATTTTATGCACATCTATAGCTGGTATGGGCTTAGCATGGATTTTGGTTGCTTTAGCTCCTCAAATGATACAATGGTTTGAAGAAAAAGCATCTTTAGCTATTGGATTAACCTCATCTGGCTTATTTATTGGATTTGGAACAGCATCATTTCTTTCTCCATATATAAAGAAAGCTTATGATATAGCTTCCGTATATGAATTCTTTGCCATTTTATGCCTTATTTCCTTTATAATTTATCTAATTTTAGGAAAAGATAAGGGAAAAATAGAAAAAGAGAAAATAAGCTTTAAAGAAGGAATAAAAAGCATTTTCTCTTCAAAAAATGCAATTGTATATCCATTAGTTGGCTTTTTAATAGTTGGTACAACTTTATCAGCTTCAGCTTTGTTGCCAAAATGGTTAGCTGAATATGGATTAGAAGAAATAGAAGGAGGCAAAGTCATATCATTAATGTTATTTGGTTGTGCATTAGGAGCATTTTCTTTCCCATATGTTGCCAGTAAATATGGAGTAAGAAAAACAACTGTTTTGGTGGCGTTACTTTCTATTATATTCTGGCTTCCTTTTTATGTTAAAATGGCAACATATGCATATTTATTGATAGCTTTTTTATTTGGAATGTTTTTACAAGCAAGCTGGCCAATTGCTTTACATTGTCAAGAGACAGAAAAAGGAGTAGATGAAAAAAATGAGGGAATAGCAGCTAGCCTGTATATTTCAATAAGCAATATAGGAGGCGCTATATTACCAGTTGTAATTGGCAAAATAGTAGATATCTCCGCCAATAATGCTTTCATTTCAATAATTGTTTTCCTATTAATTCTTTTATTGCTATGGAGTATTGTTAGAAGATAATGCTTATTACAGTGCTAATATTCCTCTACAACTCTCTTTGCTTTTCCCTCGCTTCTAGGCAATGTATTTGGCTTAACTATTTCAACTGGAATGCGCAAATTCAATATAGTATAAATTTCCTCCTCAATTTTCTTTGCCAAGTCATCTAAATTTCCCTCCCTATATCTTTCTTCTGTTGGTTCAACTCTTACAATTAAGGTTGTTATTTCCTTTTCTTTCTTTTTTACAAGCTGATAATTTCCACTAACTCCTTCAACCTTCATCATTGCTTCTTCAATTTGGCTAGGAAAAACAATTACTCCCTTTACTTTCATCATATCATCACTTCTCCCTTTTATTCTAGTTTGTATGGGCAATGTTCGCCCACAATCACAGGGCTCTTCTATATACCCAGCTATATCTCTTGTTCTGAAGCGAATAGCTGGAAATGCCTCCTTCGTTAAAGTTGTAAAAACTAGCTCTCCTTCTTCTCCTTCTTCCAGTCTTTCTCCTGTTTTAGCATCTATTATCTCCGCCAGAAAATGGTCAGCATTTATATGAAGCTTTTTTTCCTTACATTCTGTAACTACTCCTGGCCCAATAATTTCTGTTAGCCCATAATGTTCATGGGCTACAATTCCCCATGTTTCCTCTAATTTTTTCCTTGTCTCATCGCTCCATGCTTCAGCACCAAATAAGCCTAAACGAAGCTTGAAATCCTTATTTGGCTCATATCCCATTTGCTTTGCTACCTCTGCCATATATAAAGCATAAGAAGGAGTGCATGCTAAGGCTGTTGTCCCAAAATCTTTCATTATGTTTATTTGCCTTTTTGTATTTCCAGAGCTAGTCGGAACAACTAAAGCTCCTATTTTTTGAGCGCCTTTTTCAAATCCATGGGCTCCAGTAAATAATCCATATCCATATGCATTTTGCAAAACATCACCTTTCCTTAGCCCATTAGCCCATAAAGAACGAGCCATAACCTCAGCCCACACTTCCAAGTCATTTTTTGTATACACTGCCACAACAGGCTTTCCTGTCGTGCCCGAGGAGGCATGCACTTCTACACAATCTTCCAGCTGAACGCATAGCAAACCAAATGGATAGTAATGGCGGAGTTCATCTTTTGTTAAGAATGGAATTTTTTCTATATCATCCAACTTTTTTATATCATCTGGCTTTATTCCAGCTGAATCAAATTTTTTATGGTATATTTCATTTTTTTCATATGCATATCTTATGATTTTTTTAAGCCTTTTTAACTGCAATTCTTTTAAATCCTTTAAAGGCATTGTCTCAATTTTTTCATCCCAAAATTTCATGCTGATAATTCTTTTAACATATAAAAAATTAAAGCAAGAAAAATTATTAAATATAAATATAATCTTATGAAACTTAAATTCGACAAAGAAAATTATTTGAATGTTGGTATGCAGCCATTAGCTGGTTCATCTTTTATAAATTGGGCTAAATTACTTATAGAAAATAGGTTTAGAATAGATTGGCAATTCATACCAAAAGCTTTATATGTTACAATAATGACTGTTTTTCTAACTCCATTTAGATTGATTGAAAAAAAGATTGATAAAGAAATAAAAGAAATTAAAATTGCTCCTCCTCTTTTTATAGTTGGACATTTTAGGAGTGGCACAACTTTTTTACATTATATGATGGGACAAGATAAAAATTTAGCATATGTTTCAACACTTGAAACGATGGCTCCATGGGTTTTTTTAAAATGGGATAAATTTTTTAAAAAAATTGTTAAAAGGCATTTGCCAGAGAAGCGCCCAATGGATGATTTAGAAATGGAAGCAGATTTACCATATGAAGAGGAATATGCAATTGCGAACTTAAGTCAATATTCCTTTTATCATGGTTGGTATTTCCCAAAAAGGATTTTTGATTATTTTAGGAAGTATGTTTTATTTGAAGGTGTTAGTAAGGAAATAAAAGAAAAATGGAAAAAAATTTATATATACCTATTGCAAAAAATAACTTATAAACATAATGGGAAAAGAATATTGTTAAAAAGTCCAGTCAATACAGGAAGAATAAAATTGCTATTAGAAACTTTTCCAGATGCAAAATTTATTCATATTTGTAGAAATCCTTATAAAGTTTACTTATCTACTTGGAGACTATATGAAAAAATATTGCCCATTTTTTCCTTTCAACATGTTAAAAGAGAAGAAATTGATAGGTTAATCTTTGATTTTTATAAGGGAGTATATAAAAAGTATTTTGCTGAAAGAGATTTAATACCAGAAGGAAATTTAGTTGAAATTAGATACGAAGAATTTGTTAAAAAGCCAATAGAAATATTGGAGAGTGTATATAAAGACTTAAATTTGGAAGGATTCAAAAAAGCAAAACCAAACTTTGAAAAATTTTTTGCAAAATATAAAGATTATAAGCCCTATACATATAGAATAAATGAAGAAATAAAAGAAAAAGTATATAGAGAATGGGGGTTTGCTTTTGAAAAACTTGGTTACCAGAAATAATCAATAACCAATAACCAATAATCAAAAATCAAAAATAAATTAATACTAAAAAAGGAACGAATAAGAGCAAAATCGATAATATGCTCATAATAAAAGCTATTTTGCTCATTTTATATTCATTAGGTAATACTTTTTGACTTAAATATACACATCCTATGCCATATATGATAACTCCTACTACACCTATAAATAGCAAAGTTATGCTTAGCATCAAAATTATTGATAAACCCATTGCTCCAAGTATAGCTAGCGGTATACCTGTAGATAGAATATAGATTAAGAGATATAAAGTAAATCTATCATATGATGTTTTTTCTATTCTTTTACTAACTGCAGACATTGTTTCATAAAGCATTCGAGAAACTGCCTCAAAACCAGCATATACAGTTCCAAATAAAGCAAAGAAAACGCTTATTTGGTACAATGGCTTTAGCCAAGAAGCAATGCTTGAAAATATGACGGCTTGCTCTTTTAATAAGCTTACATCAGAAGGTAATTTGCCCTGCGGAGGCAATAGATGTGCACCTGCAATCATGTAAGCTGCAGAAACGATGGCAACTATTACGAATGCTAAAGTAATGTCAATGGCAGATGGCTTTAGCAACATTTTCGCTTTTCTTATTTCTTTTTCTTCTTTAGGCAAATAATTTATTTTTCCCCCTCTTTTAAAAATGCTAAATATTTTTCTTGAAAAATCTTCAGGATTTTCTTTGTTTTTGAAAATGCCCCATTTTTTTAACTTAACCCATCCTGTATAGCTAGCAAGAGTTATTATTGTAACAGTAAGAGTGCCAACATATCCTAACATAATTAGAGGAATTGGCTTTGGTTCCTCGCCTACGCTTTCAAAGTAATCTAAAACCCATTGAGGATATTGTTTTGGTGCATCGCCAATCATAAAAAAATGGGGGAAAATGTCTAATAAATCTGGCTTAATCATTATTACCGATACAATAGCTCCAATTGCAAGTACTGCAACAAAAAAAGCTTGGGTATATTCAACAATTTTATATCTTCCCAATACAACTAATAAGGCTGCTAAAATGCTAAAAGCTATTCCCCATATTAAATAATGCCCTATGCCAAAAATCCATTGTAAAGAACGCCCTAAAGTAGTTGCTATTGTAGCTGCAAATAATGGAACGAAAATAAAAATTATTATGATAAAAACCCAATTGAGAAAGCCTTTCTTAGTTTTAATGGAAAATAAATCAAGCATGCTCATACCAGAAATTAAAATAAATCTAGCAGACACATAAGCCAAAAAATATGAGCCAGCACTTATTGTAATAAGCCAAAGTAATTTATAGCCAGCAAATGCTCCAATTTGTGGGCCCAATATAAGTTGTCCTTGTCCAATTGTAACAGAAGCTATTATTGCTCCAGGTCCGAAAAAGATAAAATATTTAAGATATTTTTTAAATGACTTTTCTTTTAAAATATCATCTGGTTCTGAAAATTTTATTTCTTCCATGTTATTGGAAATGTTTTTTATTTTTAATGTTTTTAGATTTTAGGCAGATATTTATAATATAATTATATGGAAAACTGAAAGAAAAATTTATTAAATGGTTTGAAGAAGAAATTGAAGATTCTGACAGACCATTAGATGAGCATTGGAAAGTAAAAACACAAAAATTTGGAGAAAATGTAGTTATAATAGCAAGTAGCCTTATAGACTATTTAGTGTTATTGTTGATGTTGGAAAAAAGATTTGCTACTCTACAAAATATATACTGGCTTAGAAACAGCTGTAATGGATAAAAGATAGATTGAAAATTTATAGACTTCTTTTACTTCTAAATAAAAAATGGAGAATGATGAAATATGCATTAATGAGAAAATGAAGAAGTAGCAATAATTACTGATATAATAAAAAACAAGCAGAGGAAGGAAAAATAAAAAAGAAATTGCAGAACATATTTCAAAAATTTTTAAAGTTAGTTATGATGTAGCTAGGCAAATCATAGAAAAGGCTTTAGAAGAAAAAGCACCGGATAAAATGTATGTATAACAGATTTCAGATGAATGCGGGTGCCGAGATTCCGATACAGATTTACTGGTAAAATCTCATTTACTTTTTACTTTATAGAAATAAAATTGGTCTGATGCAGATGCGATAGGATTTATAGTTATGATTTAATAATTACTCACAGTATAACTCTCTCAATAGTTCTTCAGCTTTATTCCATTCAGTAGGCAATTTTCCTTCTTTTGTATATCTTATCCAGTTGTATTCATCAATAAACTTAGTTAAAGTATATCTTATTTTTAATCCTAATTTTTTGTTGAGAAATATTTCTATATTCTTTTCCGAGCACTGTGTTTTCATTCTATATGTTTTATCAATGTTTTTTGCGTATTTTTGCATTTCTTGTAAAAATTTTATATAGTCCTCTTTAGAATGTTCAAAACCTAATCCTTTTGCAATTTTCATATCCCACATTACAAATAGGTGTGGATTTATAATGTGTAAAATCTTCGATATGGCGGTTGGGCCAATTTCGTCTATAGCATTAAGTTTTTCTATTATTTTAGCAAGTTTTTCCTTATATTTGCCAAAATCAAACGTTAAAATATCATTTTCTTCTCTGAAGAAAAACTCATTTTTATATTCATTAAAAAATTTTTTAAGTTTTTGAGCTACAATATCGTGTTTTTCCTTTGTTATTCTGCACCCCCATTTATTAAGAAATTTCAATAGATGTTCTTCTATTTCTTCTATAGAGAGTCTTTCGGGTTTTTTTCTTAATTTTTCTAAAAATTCTTTTTCCTCCATTAGTTCGTCATAATCTTTATTCCAATCCAAAATTTTCCGAATAATTACAGCCCAACATATATCTAAAAATGTAGGAATTTTCTTTTGGTGCATTTCTATATACTAACTTAACTGGCTTTTTAAATTTTATAGCAGATAATAGTGTCAAGATTTTGATACAGATTTAGTAAGACTTGGATCTTTTCAATCCCATCCTCATTAATTATGAGCAGTATATTTTCGATTTTAATTTTTTTCTTAAACTCCATCCAACATGGTTTAAATACTTTGTAATAGTTCCTATGTTTGGTAAGTTCCGAGTCAATCTCTTTGATATTCGTTTTCCATGGAACATATGAGGATTTCTTTAATAAAGTAGTGACTAATATAATAAATTTAGGTTTAACTCCAGCATATTGAATCATATGTATCAACGAATCTCTCGGTGTTAGCCAATCTAATTTTTTTGACGGTAAACATCCATGAGCCTGATCCATAGTGAATATTTCTGAAACGCCAAGCAAGCTCTTATTGTTGTCATAAAAAGCAACATCTACCCTACTGAAATGCCTTTTTCTTTTTTTATTATATATGCCATACTGTTGATAGTCAATTGGTTTCCTGAATTTTAATTTAACTTCTGGAATTGGTAATAATCCTTCCTCCTCTCCAGATTTTATTAGAGCATATTGTAGCCAACTATGCAAATTACTTTCTGTATGATATTTTAAGTCTTTGTCTTTGATTATATTTCTACTCTAAAATCTTCTATAATTTTGACAAACCTATTCACTATGCTATTAAGTAAACTTTCCATATATATCTTGATGTTCACGATAAATAAAAAGCTTCTGACATCATTTGTAAAAGGATAACAAAGTAAGAATAGTGATGTTGATATAATCGTTGAATTTGAAAAAGAAAGGAAAAATTTTGATAATTTTATGAACATCGTTTTTTACTTGAAAAAATTATTTAGAAGAGAGGTTGATGTTATTACTCTAGAGTCTATAAATAAGCATTTAAAGCCATATATTATGAGAGGAAGTATATGAGAAGTATGAAGAATTTTTATCTCATATATTGGGTGAAGCTGAATATTTGTTGAAACAATCGGAAAATATAGATTTAGAAGATTTTCTTGAAGAAACATTAAAGAGGGCATTTGTCAGAAAGCTGGAAATAATAGGAGAGGCAGTGAAAAAATTGCCAGATAATCAAATTTAAACGCAAATTTATGCGGGCGCCGGGATTCGAACCCGGGCATTGAGCTTGGAAGGCTCACATCCTAACCAGCTAGATCACGCCCGCTCAATCAATAAAATGCCTCAAAAATTTAAATTTTACCCAAAAAATAAAAGGGGGGAAGAATTAGCTAACTCCTAGAACAAATGGGCCTAGCATAAAGCCAGATGCTGTTTTACTTGCTCCATCTGCAGTAGCTGTTATTGTAACTGGGCCAATTCCAAGCACAAAGGAGGGCCCAACATTTACACTTTCTCCAGGATTCAATACATCAATTGTTCCCTCGGTCCTCTTTCCTATAAATACTAGTCCTTCCAATTCTACTGTCCATTGCACATTTTCTGCAGGTAATGTTCCAACATTAGCTACTGTTGCTTTTACTCCAAATCCTCCAGAAATCTTTTCAATGCTTATTATTGGTGCTGGAAATGTACTGAAATATATATCTCTATTTCCATTTCTTGTATCTACCCATACAATTCCTCTTGAACAGATATCAACTGCTCTTTCTTCCATTGAAACGCTACCATCTACATCATTTATTTTAGCTGGTTCATCCCATGTATTTCCAGCATCTGTTGATTTGGTGAAATACAAATCGTTATTCATTACATATGCCAAATATATTGTATTTCCACTTACATATATTGCTGGATATAGTTCATCATTTGGACTGCTAGTAACTTGTTTCTTTGTCCATGTATTTCCATCATCATTTGAATATTGCAAGAATATGTCCCAGTTTCCATTTTCATTTGTACAATATACTACATAAACATTGCTTCCTACTGCATCAGCATCAGCATATCTGCAATCAAAGTCTCCTTCATCTAGATAAAATTGCCATTCTGTATATTCAATATCTGGCTCTACCAATGGGTCTATTTTCTTATATACTAATTTGTAATGGCTTCCATCATAATAGCTCCACACTAAATGCATATATTGTGGGGTATTTGCCATTGCAGGATAGCTAGCTGGAGCAGTTGCTAGTCTAGATTGGGCATCAAAATAAAATACTCCTCCAGATAAGTCTGCAAGTGTGTACATCAATATTGGACAATCTGGGATATCATATCCTCCATATATTTCATGGAATATTTCCATTGCTAAAAAGCTCAATCCATAGTCTTTGTTTTCGTATATGCAATCATCATCAACATATGTATATTTAAAGTCGCATTCATCTCCCGGAATCCAGTAATATACTTGCCATGTTGAAGAATCTGTAATATCTGGAAGTAAATAGAAGCCATGCGTCTCTCCTTCCGGACTTGCATATAAGTATACACCATATAGTCCTGTAAATTCTGGAGCAGTTACTCTTCCAAGGCTAGAATACCATGCCATTCCTTCTAGTTGTAATAGATATCCATTCCATACACTCCCATCTGAAGAATATGCGAAGCCAAAATAGGATTCAATTGCACTTACTTGATGACTCCATGTTACAACAATGTTTCCTGCAGGGTCTATTGTCATAAATGGTAAATAATCATCTTCAGGGCTGTTTTCAGTAATAAGAACATTTCCTTGATTTGCTGATGTTGGGCCCAGTTTAATTATGTTAGGCTCTACTTTTATTGCATTTTCAAAGCTAATTGGATTGTATTCTTTATAGTTGTTTGTCATTGCAATAGTAGCAATTGCTGTTGTTACCAACATTCCTATTACAAATATTGCCTTTTTCATTTTTGCCTCCGAATAAATATACAAATCAGTTTTAAATAATTATCGCTTAAATTATGGGGTTCATAGGCACAATTTATAAATTAGCAACATAATTTTTTTATAAATCTCTTTATTAAATTTTTATTAAAAAAATTTACTTTATTATTTTGTTATTGTTAATTCCATACACAAATGCTTTGCTATCAAATGATAAGCTTGACCAACAACAGACACAAAGTGAGGGAAGCACTATTCTTTGCGAAAGATGGAAATGAGCCCAAACTTTTGTAAAAAAGGAAATGTAAATAGTATAACCCTTTCTATAAAAAAATATGTTTTAGGAGAGGAACTTGCGAGGTTACACTTAAACCAGCATATATTCCACATTCTCCTCAATGGGTAGAATTTGATATAGAAGATATAAATGTTATACCTGGCGAGGTATATTATATAATATTAAATACTACTGGTGGTGATACTGTAGAAAATCATTATATTCTGAAGCATTCATTTACAGATGCATATTTAGATGGAGATGCTTGGATTTGGTGGAAAATTAAGATGAATGGGAAATATGGCATCCATCCTTTAATTTTTGTTTTAAGACATATGGAATGGAAGAGTGGAAAAAAGAGCCGAAAGAAAAATGGATATTTATGTTATATGATGATGCAGATTTTAAACATGCATATGATCCTTTCTATCATTTTCGGCTGGAAGCTTATTCTGGAAGGGAGTAGATGTTGTTGTTTTACAAGATACTGAAGAAGGTAGGAGCATAATATGGTACATAGATAAGTATCATAGGAAAACTATGCTTGAATATTTGGGAGAGGTAAATATGGGAAATTATACGACTCTTAGAGATTTTATAATCTATTGCAAGCAAAACTTTTTTGGAAAGAGATATATCATGGATATATGTATAATCATGGAGGAGGTTGTTGGGATGCTTGTATTGATGAAACAGATAATGGATGGCTGACAATGGATGATATACAAAAAGCATTGGAAGAAGCTGGAGGGATAGATATTTTAATGTTTAATGCACCGTGTCTAATGGGTAATCTTGAAGCTGTTTATGAGCTGAGAAATGTTGTAAACGTTTATTGGAAGCGAGGAATTAAAGCGGATATAAAATAGGGATAGCAAATTTGATTTGCGAGATTTTGAACCATAATTATGAAGGAATTGGCATTTTTGATATTGCTAACCAAATTATAGAATTTGTTAGCAATCTAAACGATACATATGCACCTTATAGAACAATGAGTGCAATAAGAACAGATAGGATATGTTACTATTGCAATTAATAAATTATGCATTGATTTAATAATTGGCTGGATAAGAAACTATAAATTTGTAAAAGAAGCTCATGAAAAAACTTTCATGTTAGGAAGGCAAATGGCAGCAAAATATCAACTTTATAACTTGTTTGATTTTTCTCAAAATTTGATGAAAACAAATATTGGTATAAGAATAAAAAAGGACATTAAAATGTTGCAAAAAGCATTAAATGAAACAATATTTGCTGAATATCATGGGAAGTTATGAAAAGGTTATGGTTTATCTATCTATTTTCCAAATAAGTTTATGGAAGGAGCAACTATACTATATAGAAAGATTTCTTATGGCTTAGATTTCCTAAAAATGCTTTATGGGACGAATTTCTTACCATATTTGTTCTTTCTTGCGAAATTTTAAAATAAAAATAATATATTAAAAAGAAAGAAGAGAACCTGGCTACTCACGAGCCAGGTATATTTCAATGCAGGAAACATTTACCTTGTTTCCTTGGTCGTTTGTTAGTTCTTCTGTATATATTTTAACATCTTTGATTTGGGCATCAGTTACAAATCTTCTTCTTACAATTTCTGCAACATCTACTGCTCTAGATATTGCTCTCCCCCTAGCTTTAATAGCCACTTTTTGTGCTCCAGAATTCAGCTGTGTTATTGCAGCCAATACATAATTCATTGGCGGTTTATTCCCCACGTATACCACATTTTCCAGCTGCTCTTGCTCTGCCATTTTTATCCCTCCTCATGAGAATAAAAATCTGAAATATAAATCTATCGCTGAAAATATAAATACAAAAAAATTTTGATAATATGAAAATTTTAATTCATATATGTTGCGCAATATGTTTTACATATCCATATGAAAGATTAAAAGAAGAACATGAAATTGTTGGATATTGGTATAACCCAAATATTCACCCATATATGGAATATAAAGCGAGAAAAGAAGCATTAGAAAAATTTGCAGAAATAGAAAATATAAAAGTAATATACGATGAATATGACTTTATTGATTATTTAAAAATGCAACTTAAAAATATTCAAAGACCATATAGATGTATGAGATGTTATGAATATAGATTAGAAAAGACAGCCAAATATGCAAAAGAAAAAAATTTTGATGCATTTACAACAACTCTTTTATACAGCAAACAACAAAAGCACAACCTT
>CAZDCH010000005.1:0-23467 GCA_964503915.1 uncultured Thermoplasmatales archaeon | reverse complement strand
ATGAAAGAATGGAAAAGAAATTAAGGAAAGTATTGTTGGATTTTTTCTTTTATTTATAGGAATAATATGTGGATGTGTGAAAACAGAAGAAAGTAAGGGAGTATGCAGATGGGACTTTAAGGTAAGAACAACAGACCACATAGGAAAATATTATCAATATCTTGAGGAATATCAGTGGGAAGCAAAAGAAGGATATATATTTGCAATTGTAACAATTCGTATTGTAAATAATGCAAGTAAAACGGTTAGCACTAATCCATGGAATTGGAGGATGGTCATAAATGGGGTGGAGTATCCTCACCATACCGCAACCTATGATGATGAAATTAACCAAATTACAGTTGATGTTGGAAAAGGAGGAGATGTTACAACAGAGATTGTATATGAAATACCAGCCGATGCAACTTCCTATGAGTTAAAATATACGGGTTTATTCCCTCCGAAAATGGTGCGCGATGATACACTTCTATGACGGTGTAAAATGAGAGCATCACAGGTATTAGCCATATTTGGTGGAATTTTTGGCATTTTGGGAGGTATATTTGCTATTGTTGTAGGATTTATAGCAGAGGTTTTCGAGGAGGCATTTGGTAAAGACTCAACCACCTATTTTTTTTATGTAGGTGGCATTATTGCTATATTTGCCTCAATAGTTGTCATTGCAGCATCTTTTATGAGGAATAAAACGGTAGCTGGCATAATAATTCTAAGTTGTGCTATCGTTGGTTTAATATGTATTTCAATAGGATATATCATTTCGTTTCCGCTTTTTCTTGTATCTTCTATCATATTCTTCATCGAAGGTAAAAAAGACCGAGTAAAATTGTCAGAGGAGAAAAAAATCGGTGATGAACAACAATTATCGAAAATGAGTTAGAACTCAAATATTATCCATCCTGGAAGGAAAAGAAGATTAGAAATTATGTTCCTATTATGGCATATTTTAGAAAGATGAGGTAAAATAATTCCTATTTTTCTTCAGATAAAAAGATTACTTATACACATTTCATGCATCCAATGCTTTGTGTTTCATGCTATAAAAATTTAAATTCATTCTTTATACAAATTGTATGGAAGCTCTATCTCTATTAGAAAAAAAATTGCTAATTGAATTACAAAAAAATAATGGAAAAGTAGAACCAGAAAAAGTAAATATGGAATTAGTAAAAGTTATGAATGCTTCAGCATGGCTTCAAAGCAAAGGACTTGTTATAATGGAAGAAAGGATAATAAAAGAATATGATATAACGAAAGAAGGGGAAAAATTTTTAAAAGAGGGCTTACCAGAAAAGAAGGTTGAAGAAAAAAAAGTTGAAGAAATAGAAAAAGAAATAGGGAAAAAGAATGCATCTATTGCAATAGGATGGATTATAAGAAAAAAATGGGGGAAAATTGTTGAAAAGAATGGAACGAAATTTTTAATTTTGACAGAAAAAGGAAAGGAAGAAATTAGAAAGAAACAACCAGAAGAAGAAGCTTTAGAAAAAATCTCAAGAAAAGAATTCGATATAGATGAGAAAATTATAAAAATTTTAAAAAGGAGGGGAGCAATAAAGGAAAAGGAAAAGATAAAAAGAATTATTCATCTAACTGAAAAGGGATGGGAAATTGTAAGAAAAGGAATAACAATAGAGGAAGAAATTTCCCAATTGACGCCTGAAATTATAAGAAGTGGAGAATGGAAAAATAAAAAATTCAGAAAATATGATATTAAAGCTTTTGCTCCTTCTATCTATCCAGGTAAGCTCCATCCTATAACACAATTAATAGAAAAAATAAGGAAAATTTTTGCTGAAATGGGATTTAAAGAAATTAAAGGAAACTATGTAGAATCTTGTTTTTGGAACATGGATGCTTTATTTATACCTCAAGACCATCCAGCAAGAGATATGCAAGATACTTTTTATTGTAAAAAGCCAGACAAAATAGATATAGATGATGAGCTAATAGAAAAAATTGCAAAAATTCATGAAAATGGCGGAGCAACAGGCTCAATAGGGTGGGGATATAAATTTAATAAAGAAGAAGCAAAAAGGGCTTTATTAAGAACTCATACAACAGTAAATACGATAAGATACTTAGCAAATAATCCTATTCCTCCTGCAAAAGTATTTTCTATAGAGAGGGTTTTTAGAAGAGAAAATATAGATTCAACTCACCTTCCAGAATTTCATCAGATTGAAGGAATTATATATGAAAAAAATGCAAATTTTTGCATGTTAAAAGGGATATTAAAGGAATTTTATAATAGGGTAGGATTTAAAAAAATAAGATTTAGACCATCATATTTTCCATATACAGAACCTTCTTTAGAAATTGAAGTTGAATGGCAGGGTAAATGGATTGAATTGGGAGGAGCGGGAATTTTTAGGCCTGAAGTAACATTTCCTTTTGGAATAAAAGAGCCAGTATTGGCATGGGGGCTTGGACTAGAAAGGATGGCAATGATTATTTTAGGATTAAATGATATAAGAATGCTATATTTTAGCGATATAAAATGGCTTAACGAATTACCTTTGCTCTAATTTCAATTCTTCCAACAAATGCTTTAATAAATCTGTTCTAGTTATTATCCCTTTTATTTTACCATTTCCTCCAACAATTGGCAAACAACCAATTTCATGCTTAATCATTAATTCTGCAGCTTCTTTTATTGATATATTATCTCTAGCAGTTATAGCCGGGCTTCTCATTACATCTTTTACGAGTAAATTTCTAAGTCTGTTTTGTTGATGACCTAAACTTATGCTTTTCCTTAAAGTAGCGAATGCAAAAGCTATTTCCCTATCTGCAATTATTCCAACAACTTTCCCTTCCTCTACTACTGGTAACCTAGCAATATTATTATCAATCATTAGCCGCCTTGCATGCACTACTCTATCATCTGGCTTAACAGTTATTACGGGGGTGGTCATTATCTTTTTTATGCTTTCCATGCTTTTTACTAGTGGCAACAAATCAGCTTTTGTTACGACCCCAACAAGCTCCTCATCCATAAGAACAGGAAGCATTGTAGGGCCAGGCTCGCCAACTGTCTTTAATATATCAATTATATCTGTATCTGGAGAAATTGTTTCAAAATTTTTTTCCATAACTGTTGAAGCATGCATCTTAGAAGCAGGTACTCCTTTACTTCTTATACTTCCCAATTTATCTGCTATTTTATTATCTGTTACAATCCCAACAAGCTTTCCATTATCCAATACTGGTAACTTTGTTATATTATGCTTATCCATCAAATCTAGTATGTGGCTTAAATCATCATTTTTATTTACATAAATAACTTCTTTTGCCATTATTTGCCCAACTTTCATAAAAATTCACCTCGTCGCCTCAGCACAAGATTCACAAAGAAGCCTTCCATTTACATCAAGCAGTCTATCTGAAAGCATTCCACATTCCTCACATTTTCCTGACATAAATTTTGTAGATTTTCTATATGATATCCTTTCCCTCATAATTTCTGCCCATTCTTCAATTATATCTAAAAGTAAAGGAGAAAATTGCATTATATCTTTCTCTGTTACCATACCAATCAACCTATCATTTTCAACAACTGGCAATCTTCTTATTTTATGTTTTCCCATTATTCTAATTGCTTCTTCAATACTAGCATTTGGAGAAATGGTTATAATTGGCTTGCTCATTACTTTTTCAACGGGGATTTTAGCTGGGTCTTTTTCTTCAGCAACTATCTTTCTTAAAATGTCGCTTTCTGTAAGTACTCCTATTGGCTTACCATTTTCAACAATTATTATACTCCCCACCTTTTCACTTTTCATTTCCTTAGTTGCATCTAGCACACTAGCTTTTCTATTTATTATTACTGGACTAGGATTCATAATGTCTCTTATTCGTATATTTTCTTTCATCAATATGTATTATTGTAGAGCTAAAAAACTTTATGTAAGCAATATATACAACTATGAAAGTTTGCCTTGGTGGAACATTTGATATAATTCATGAAGGGCATATATTATTACTGAGAAAAGCATTTGAAATAGGAAAAAAAGT
The DNA here is from genome assembly GCA_964503915.1 of uncultured Thermoplasmatales archaeon. Lineage (GTDB taxonomy): Archaea > Thermoplasmatota > E2 > UBA202 > JdFR-43 > JAPDJP01. The sequence continues at coordinate 19,453 of CAZDCH010000005.1, read as the reverse complement.
TTATATTGGCTTATCAACAGATGAATTGGTAAAGAAATTGGGAAAAGAAGCAAAGCCTTATGAAGAAAGAAAGAAAAAATTGGAAGATTTTTTAATAAGAATGGGATGGAATGCAATTATAGAGCCATTGAACGATGTTTATGGAACAGCAATAAAAGAAGATTTTGATGCAATTATTGTTTCTCCAGAAACAGAAAGGAGGGCTATAGAAATTAACGAAATTAGAAGAAGAAGTGGCTTAAAAGAATTAAAAATAATAAAAATTCCTTATTTATTTGCAAATGATGGGATTGCTGTTTCAACAAGTAGAATAAAAAGTGGAGAAATAAAAGGATTGAAAAGAATTAGGCCTATGAAAGTATGTATAGGCTCAAAAAATGAGATAAAAATAAGGGCTGTAAAGGAGGTTTTTAATGAATTTTTTGAGGAAATAGAAATAGAATATGAAAGCATGGAAATAATTACAAAAAAACAGCCAATAGGAAAGGAAATAATTGAAGGAGCAATTAAAAGAGCAAAAGAAGCATGTAAAAATTTTGATTATGGTGTTGGAATTGAAGCAGGAATTAAAGAGGAAAATGGTGTTTATTTTGTAGAGCAATATGTTGCAATAATTGATAAATTGGGCTATATAACCTTTGGAAAAAGTCCTGCTTTTCAATGTCCTGATTGGATAATTGAAAAATTAGATGGAAAAGAAATGAAAGAAATTATTCCATTTAGAAGCAATGAGGAAAAGAAAAAAGGAGCAATATGGTTTCTTTCCCATAAAATGGATAGATTGGAAATTACAAAAATTGCTATACTAATGGCTTTATTAGCAAGGAAAAATTTTTAATTTATTGCAAATTTTTAATACAAGCGGGGATGGCCCAGCCTGGTACGGCGCAGGATTGCTAATCCTGTGGGCGTGTGCCCGCGCGAGTTCGAATCTCGCTCCCCGCGCTATAAACAAATACCCCCATTCCCTTCCTTATTTCAAAATCAAATTCTGGTGGAGATATATTAACTAAATAAGATTGGAATTGTTGCAAGCTAGCATTCCATATGCTTATTATTGTACAGTTAAGGGGTAATGAACTTGCATTTGTAGCATTGCCATACCATCCTATAAGGTTCCATTTTGGATATAAATCAAATGAAATATTTGTTATTAATGCTCCTGCTACATAAAACATTGTATCATTTTCCACATATACAAAATATCCTTTACCATCTTCTATTTCAAAATTAAACTCATCTGGAGATACATTCACTAAATAAGAAATATATGTTTGATTTAATGCATCCCACTTACTTATAATACTACAATAGCTTATAATTTGCCCTAATGATTTTGCAGTATAATTGCATCTCAATGGAATTGTGATTAAATTCCATCCTTTCTTTAAAATATGCTTAAAAATTCCCCCATTTTTTGCAAATTCATTATTTTCCATTGTAACATTATTTGGCTCATCACACCAAATTATAATGCAACTATAATTTACTATTCTATTATTTTTGATAATGGCTTTCTTTATTCCCATTTCATCAGCACCTGGCTGATTTCTCCTGTAATCTATGACAATTGGGAACTTAAAATTAAAGATTATATTGCTATCTATTATATTACTTGCATTTGCCCTATATGTCCTATTTGAAAAATCGCACCAATCATAATTTATAGCATAATGCATTCCAAAAGCTATTCCAACTGCCTCTTTTGTTGTTGTATAATTTCCACTCCACCAACCAGAAAAATATCTTTGTTCATTCCAAGTAAATTCTCCTAATCCTATAAAAATATTTTTTTCGATGGTAAAGTTTCCAAAATTACCCAATGCATCTGGACTTGAAGTTGCAAATCCATTTAAAACATTTATGAATTCATTATTTTTAACATATAAATGGTCGCTTGCTTCTGGCATGATACAACAACCAGCTAATGGAGTAATATTTGCAATTATATTATACCCTGTCCAATCATTTCTTACAATATAACCATCTGGAACATAATTTCCAATATTTTCAAATGTATTATTTTCTATATAGATATAGTTCATTCCTCTTGCACTATCAAAATTAATCGCCATTGTATAAGGGGGAGCATTTGCTATATAATTATTTCTAATTTCAATATTGTACCCACTCCAACCTAAGCCAATCATTATTTTTGAGCAATAAAATCCAAACATCCAGTATGCCATATTTGGTAATAAACCTCTTTCCCATACTTCTTCAAAATATTCTTGATTAATAACATCTTCTAATTCTTTTTGAAATGTTACATCAGAAATAATTGAATTTTCAAAAATTAAATTTTTACATGCTTCAAAATGAACAGGGCTCCAAGTATAATTATAATTTTCATTATAGATATGGCTGTTTTTTAATTTTCCATTAAATCCAAATATAACACAGCTCATTTTATTGCCACATATTTCAAAATTTTCTCCTGCATCCCACGGAGGAATATTTGCTACCATTAATGCAATTGGAAGCCATTCAAATGTATTATTATATATCTTTTCATTTTTTGTTCCTGGATAAAATCTTAAGCCATAAATTTCTCTATTCATTCTTTTTGCATTTCCAAAATAATTATTTCTTATTATATTATTATTTGAATTTGTCATGAAAGAAAGCCCCTCATTTTTCATTTCAATAAAAGAATTGTTTTCAATAATGTTATTGGATGAATAGAATCTTATACTCGTATAATTTTCAAAAACATTTCCTTTCATTATAGTATTATTGCTTCTTATTTCTAAACCATCGTTTCCATATAAATTTAAATTTCTTGTATATTCTGCCATTATCCAAAGATATCTATTATATTCAATATATTCAGCTCCACTTGTTGCATTTCTTAGCCTTTCCAAATCTTTCCATCCAAAATTGGAAATCTTTGAGTTAAGTATGGTAAAATTAACATTTTCTTCAATAAATATAGAGTAGTTATTAGATTTGCTGGAATTAATTATGCAATTACTTATAAATAATGTTGAATTTGGCATTGCTATAAAAGTAGCATTTTGGTGGAATATTAAAGTTGTATTTATTAAATATAACTCACTTAATACTGTTATATTTCCATACATATGTATTATTTCATTTTCATATGTAGTGGGCTCATCTATAATTAAATCACCATGAATTTCTATATCTCTGTTTCCTCCAAAATATAAAATTGGAATAAAAATGGCAAATATAATTAACTTCTTCATAAAAAATTAAAGATATAGAAAATAAAATTTTTTCTATTTTGTTAACTAATAATATAATTTAGCAAATCATTATAAATTTTGGCAATTTTAATGCTACTATACCAATTTTTTACATATTTTCTTCCTTCTAAATTCAATTTTTTTGCAAATTTTTCATCTTCTATAATTATTCTAATTGCTTCTTCAATTGCTTTCTCATTTTTCTGCTCTATTAGCAAACCTCTATTATTTGCATTATATATACCATTTAATATCTGTTTATAAAAGGGTTTTTCTATAGCTTCATAACCAATTTTTATTTGTTTTTCTAACCAATCTTCCATATTAAATTTCCATGGAGTTCCTCCTGAATTAGATGCTATAACAACATTTTTTCCAACTATTCCAGCTGCTAAAGCTTCAACAATTGTTCTCGGACCAGTTTCTGCAAAATATAATTTTTTTCCTTTCCAAATTTCAATAGATGGAATAACAAATGCAATAGAATTTGCTATTAAAGGATGAAAATCTGAAAAAGGAACTTTCCCTATTATTTTAATTCTATCATTGCTTTTAATTAATTTTTTTATTTCATTAATAGTTCCCTTTTCGCTTCCTCCAAGTAAAAGATAAAGATTAGGATAATCTTTCTGCAATTTTTTAAAAGCTTTTATTAAATATTTGTGTCCCTTTTCTTTTTGAAATCTTCCAATAGTTATAATATATTCTGCATTAAATGGTATCTTGTATTTCCTACAATATTTTCTTTTTATTTTTTCTAAAATTTCTCGATTTTCCTCAATCTTATTTATTTTATCTTCCCATCTTACAACAGTTGGACATACTGCCATATTATCTATCGGAAATCCATTCTCTTTAAATCTCAGCTTTGCAAAAGGAGTTTCCATTATTATAACAAGGTCAGCTTTCTTATATATATTTCCATATAAATTTTTAAATTCTAAAAATTGATATCCACAAACCTCGCTTCCATGCCCTTCTATAACTAGCTTACAATTTTTCTTATAATTTGTTTTTAATAAACATGAAAATTGCTCTGCTTGAGGAGAATATTTTCCACTTACTGCCACAACAATAACTTTTTCTTTCAAATATTTTGCAATATCTAAAGCTCTATTTATTGTTTTAAAATGCGGCTGGAGAGGCATTCTTGCCGATACTTCTTTGCTCTGCTCTAAAGGTACTTCTACTATCTTAACTTTTTCTGGATACTTTATTTCCTTTTTCTTTTCCTTATATGTAATCATATATGTATCTGGTAAACCTATTTCAGATTGTGTCAATAATAAGTCATAATTAGCAACAGATGGGCCGCTTATTCGATTATTGATAGAATCAGCAAATCTTACAATGCTTAACATCATTCCAACTTCCCTACAACTTTTTCAACTTCTTTTAATATACTTCCATCGTGAACAAATTTTGAAATTTTTTCAATTTCTTCATATAATGCCCTATCTTCATCTATTTTATCAACATATTTTCTTATAAAATCATGTGCTTTTTTGCTTGCTGGAGAAGGCTCTAAATCAAGAAAATCTAATGCTTGAGTTGCTACTATATATTCAATAGCAATTACTTTTTCGGCATTTTTTAATATTTTAATGCTTTTATTTGCTGCAATGCTTCCCATCGATTGATAATCTTCTTGATTTGCTGAAGTAGGTATAGAATCAACGCTAGCAGGATACGCCATGCTTTTATTTTCGCTTGTTAAAGAGGCTGAAACATATTGTAAAATCATTAAGCCTGAATTTATTCCTGGCTCTTTAGCCAAAAAGGCAGGAAGCTCTGATAATTTTTCATCTAATAATCTCGCAACCCTTCTTTCTGAGAAAACACAAATTTTTGTCAATACTATATTAAGCAAGTCCAATGCAATTGCAATTGGCTCTCCATGAAAATTCCCTCCAGATATAACTTCATTCCCAAAAATTAGTGGATTATCGGTTGCTGAATTAATCTCAATTTCTAAAATTTTTTTAATAAAATCTAATGCTTCATACATTGCTCCAAAAACTTGGGGCATACATCGCAAACTATAAGCATCTTGAATACGAGAATGAGACAATATAATTTTGCTATTTCTAGTCAATTTCCATAAATTTTTTGATACCTTAATTTGCCCTTTATATGGGCGAGCCAAACTAATCTCTTCCCTAAAAGCTTGATCGGTTCCTTTCAATGCTTCTAAACTCATTACTCCAGCAATTTGAGCATTTTTTATTAAATTGATAGCATCATATAAAGATAAACAGGCAATAGCTGTCATAAATTGGCTACCATTTATCAATGCCAATCCTTCCTTTGCTTTCAATTTAATAGGTTTTATTCCCAAAACATCAAATATTTTTTTTGAGGGCATTATTTTTCCATTGTATATTGCCTTTCCCTCTCCAATCAAACATAGAGCTATATGGGAAAGCATAACTAAATCTCCGCTAGCTCCAACTGAGCCTTGTGAAGGAACATAAGGGTAAAAATTTTTGTTTAATATTTCTGCTAGCTTTTCAATTATTTCATATCTTACTCCTGAAAATCCTTTTGCAAGAGAATTTAATCTTAGCAATATGATCGCTCTCACAATTTCTTCAGGTAGCGCTTCACCAACCCCACAAGCATGGCTTCTTATTAAATTTTCTTGTAATTTTTCTATTTTATCACTACTTATTCTGACATTTGCGAGTTCGCCAAATCCAGTATTAACTCCATATATTGGTTTTCCTTTCTCTAAAATTTTTTCAATAGTTTTTCTTGATTCAGCTACTTTTTCATATACCTTTTTGTCTATTTCCACTTTTTCTTTTCGTCTTGCTACCTTTATTACATCTTCGATTGTAAGATTTTCTCCATCAATTAGCATGAGCCTCAATTTCTTCAAGAAGCCATTTTATTTCATTTAATAATTCTTCGTCATTAAACAATTTCAAAGCTTTTTTACAAATTTCTATACTTTTATTTATTTTTCCTATCTCATTTAAGAAATTTGCATAGTGATACCAAATCCAACCATCATCATATTTTTTAATAATGTATTTATAAATTTCTTCAGCCTTATCATATTCATTATTCTCATAATAACATTTTATCAACCCATAATAAGCATCTAAATTTTCATTTATTTCTAATGATTTTCTATATTGTTTGAAAGCTTCATCAGTTTTTCCTGTTTCAAATAAAATATCTCCAATTACACATTTAATAATTTCATCATCTCCAAATTTTTTTTCAGCTTCTTTTACATATTTCATTGCTTTATCATATTCTCCAACATCAATATAAATATCTGCTATCTGAATATAAACATCTTTTGATGGTAATATTTTTATTACTTTCCCAAATTCCTCTTCCCCACTTTTTCCTTTTTTTATTAATAAGATTGCTTTCAAAAAATGGAAATTTGCAATATTATCATATAATTTTAAAGCTTCCTCTATTATTTTCTCTGCTTCTTCATCTTTTCCCATCTTCAAATAACTTGTAATCAAAAATTCCATTATAAATGGTTCTCTCGATCTTTCATACAATCTTTTTAAATATTCTTCAGCTTTTTCAGGCTCATCATTGATATATAAATTAGCTAACAAAATGTATGGATGAAGTTCGTCTGGATATTTTTTATTCAAATTTAATAAAACTTTTTCAGCTTCTTTTTCTTTTCCTTGCATTATTAATGAAAAAGAAAGTTGTATGTATCCTTCCAATTCTTCTCCCAATTCTATTGCTTTTCTTGCAATTTTTTCTGCTAGAGAAAATTTTCCAACAATTATTAATATTCTCGCATATGTTGCATACAAAAAACCATCTTCATATCTTTTTATTAGCTCGTTTAAAAGTTTCTCTTCTTCTCCAAATTTTCCTTCTTCCTCATACAAATCACATATATTAATAACAGATATTTTATTTTCTCCATATCTAATAGCTTCTTTAAAGCATTCAATAGCTTTTTCTTTTTTTCCTTGTTTTTTGTAGCATATTCCAAGTCCATTATATATATTTGCATCTGGCTCTTTTAATAATTCTTTAAAAATTTTTTCTGCTTTTCCAAACTCATTCATTAAAAGAAATTCAGTAGCACAAAGCAATTTTATTTCCTTACTTTCTTCTCTTGATAAATCCTCAAGAAATTCTATATATCCTGATGGATTTTTTTCCTTTATTTCTTTCATTATTCTTTTTTGTTCTTCTTTTATTTTATTGAGCATTTCCATTTCAAATTCTTTAATATGCATTGATTTAACATGTTCTTCCAATTCTCCCTTTTTTATCCTTGCCCTACAATATGGACAAATTTCATATTCCATTATTAGCAAATAAAAGCCATATTAAAAGTTTTAGTATAACATGGGCATTTTTATTCCAAATTTTTTAGCTACTTCAATGGCTTTTTCATAACCAGCATCTGCATGTCTAACTATTCCTAATCCTGGGTCAGTAATAAAAACTCTTTTTATTCTTTCATCTGTTTGTTTGCTTCCATCACATATTACAATCATTCCTGCATGAGTCGATAACCCAATACCAACTCCCCCTCCATTATGTATTGCAACACTATCTGCTCCAGCTGCACAATTCAATAAAGCATTCAATAATGGCCAATCTGCTATTGCATCGCTTCCATCCTTCATTTTTTCTGTTTCTCTATTTGGAGAAGCTACGCTTCCTGCATCTAAATGGTCTCTTGCAATTGCAATTGGGCCAATAACTTCTTCTCTTACAAGTTTGTTTATTTCTAAAGCAAATTTATGCCTTTCTCCATATCCAAGCCAGCATACTCTAGCCGGAAGACCTTCCCATGGCAAATATTCTTCAGCTTTTTTAATCCAATTTACTAAAATTTTATTATCTGGAAATAATTTCATTACGAGCTCATCTGTTATTAAAATATCTTCTGCATTACCAGTCAGAGCAACCCACCTAAATGGCCCTCTTCCATAACAAAACATTGGACGTATATATGCTAAAACAAATCCTGGATAACCAAAAGCATTTTTAACTCCCGCTTCATAAGCTTGCCCTCTCAAGTTATTTCCATAATCAAAAACCACCGAACCATTTTTTTGAAATTTTAGCATAGCTCTGCAGTGCTCGGCCATTGATTTCATTGAAAGTTCTATATACTTTTTAGGATCTGTTTGTCTTAATTCTATAGCTTCTTTTAAATTGCTTCCATAATAACCAGCTGGAACATATCCATTTAATGCATCATGAGCAGCAGTTTGATCTGTAACTACGTCTGGAACAATGCCACGTTTAACCAACTCAGGATGCACATCGGCACAATTTCCAAGCAAAGCTACAGATATTGCTTCTTTTTCTTCCTTTGCATTTTTTACTATTTCCAAAGCTTCGTCCAAATCATCTGTTTTTATATCGCAATATCCTGCTTTTATTCGCCTATCTATTCGCCTCTCATCACATTCTACAACTAATGCTGCGCCTCCATTCATTTTTATTGCCAATGGCTGAGCTCCTCCCATTCCACCAAGCCCTCCAGTCAAAACAAATTTTCCTTTCAAACTGCCATCAAAATGTTTTCTAGCACAAGCAGCAAATGTTTCATATGTTCCTTGTATTATTCCTTGTGTTCCAATATAACACCATGAACCAGCTGTCATTTGTCCATACATTATTAAGCCCAAATCTTCTAATTCATAAAATTTTTCCCAAGTGCTCCATTTTGGAACTAAGTTTGCATTTGCCATCAATACGCGAGGACTTTCTTCCCTTGTTTTAAAAATAGCAACTGGTTTTCCAGATTGAATTAACAAAGTTTCATCATCTTCTAATTCCTTCAATGATTCAACAATTTTGTGGAAACATTCCCAATTTCTAGCCAATTTGCCTGAGCCACCATATACAATTAACTTTTCTGGAATTTCAGCATTTTCAAGATTGTTTTCAAACATTCTTAATAATCCTTCTTGGCGCCATCCTTTACAACGCAAATTTTTGCCACGGGCCGCCTTATATTCTTTATATATTTCCATGAAAATTAAATTGGGAGGGATATAAAAGCATAGTGATAATGATAATGATAATGATAAATTTTTATACAAATTAGCCATTTTTCTCCATGAAAGCTTTAGTAACGGGAGGAGCTGGATTTATAGGAAGCCATTTAATAGAAGCTTTATTGAAAAAAGGAGATGAAGTTGTGTGTCTAGACAATTTTTCGTCTGGTAAAAGAGAATTTATTGAAAAATACGAAATTGAAATAATCGAGGGAAGCTTGTTAAAAAAAAGAGATATAAGAAAAGCATTGAATGAATGCGATATAGTTTTTCATTTAGCAGCAAATCCTGATGTTAGAATAGGAACTATTAATACAAAAATACATTTTGATAATAATATTTTAGCAACATATAATTTATTGGAGGAAATGAGGAAAAAGGGGATTAAAAAAATTATATTTACTTCTTCATCAACAGTATATGGAGATGCAACGATCCTACCTACTCCTGAAAATTATGCTCCCCTTATTCCAATTTCATTATACGGCGCTTCTAAACTTGCTGCTGAAGCACTAATTTGTTCTTTTTGCCATACATTTGATATGGAAGGAATTATATACAGGTTTGCAAATGTTGTTGGGCCACGAAGCACACATGGAGTAATATATGATTTTATTAAAAAGTTAAGAAAAAATCCTAATGAATTAGAAATTTTAGGAGATGGGAAACAAAAAAAATCCTATCTATATATAGATGATTGCATTTCTGCAATGTTATTTGGAATTGAAAAAGCAAAAGAAAAAGTAGAAATTTTTAATATTGGTTCCGATGACTGGATCGAAGTTAAAGAAATAGCAGATATTATTAGCAAAGAAATGAATTTGAAACCAAAATATAAATTTACAGGAGGAATTGATGGAAGGGGATGGAAAGGGGATGTAAAATTTATGAGATTAGATATAAGCAAGTTAAAAGCATTGGGATGGAAACCAAAATATAATAGTAAGGAGGCAGTTAGACAGACTGCTAAATGGCTTATCAAATTTTTAAAATGAAAAGGAAATTGGAAATGCCTTAATTCCTTTCTAATTCCTGTATCAAAAACCAATAAATCAACAAATCTTTTTCTTTTTGTTCATAATCTTTAAATTTTTTGCTTATTATTTCCCAAAATTTTTTGTTATGTCTTTTTTCCTTTAAATGGACTATTTCATGGAATACAACATATTTTATTAAATCATAAGGCAAATATTTGAGCAATATATTGAAGGATAAATTTCCTTTATTGCTACAACTCCCCCATTTAGATTTTAGCTTTTTAAAATAAATTTTGTTAATATTTACTTTTAATTCTTTAGCAAATTTTTTGGCTAGCTCTTCAATAATATTTTTTAGTTCTTCCTCGCTTCTTTCCTCTATTTTCCTCTTTTTTGCTTTTTTCTTTGCTTCTTCTATAATCAAGCTTTTCTTATATATCCAATCTTTATATTTTTCAATTAATTTTCTTTCATCCTTATAATTTTTTGGTAATACTAGCAATAATTTTCCTGTTTTAAATTCAAGCCTAGGATATTTTATGTTGCGATAATCTATTTCGTATTCTATCTCCCTATCATGAATTTTAACTAGCATAATTCTCAACGCCTTTCATCAACTTTTCATATAGCTTATCTCTTTCTTCCTTTGTTAATCCATATCTTCTTATAAATCGACGAATTTCTTTACCAATATTTTTTCTAGCTGTTTGTTGAATGACCCAATTTGGATACATATATTGCTGTAATTTGTTGGCTAGCTCCTTAACATCATTTATTAATTCTTTCTTTTTTCCAACTTTTTCTTCTAAACTAAGCAAAATGGAATATTCTAGCTTATTTAAGCCCATTTCCTTTTGCCTTTTATTTAGTTCTTGTATTTCTTTCCAAATTTTTACTCCTTCTTCATATATTCTCTCAAAATCTTTATTTTTCTCTTTCCACATTTTTAAAATCCTTTCTACTTTATCAACAACACTTTCATAAATAGGATTTTTCTCTCTTTCTACTAAAATAAATTTGTTAAGAGTAAAAACAATATTTGCAGCTTTTTCTTCCTTATTTTTAACTTTTTCCTCCAGCTTTTTTATATAATTTTCATCAAATTCTATTATTGGCAGATTTTCTTTTAGTTCCCCAATTTCTGTTGTTGCATAAACATGCCTTACTGTTCTTCTAAAATATTCTTTAACTTTTTCATTTATTTCTTCTTTTCTTCTATCAACAATTCTTATATAATGAACATAGATTCCAGACAGCCATCTATATTCATGGTATAGCTTTGCTTTTATTATATCTGGACCAAGTAATTCAAAAAGTTTTCTTAATTTTCTGTAACCTTTCAAAAATTCTTTTGCTTTTTGATCATCCATTGATAAAATTTCGAATGTTTTTCTTAATGTTGGCATTTCAAAATTTTTAGGTATTCCTTCAAATATGCTTAACAATTTATTAGTTAAATCTGCAAATTCTTTTCTTAATTCTTTAATGTCATAAATTGCTCCCTTAATATCTTCTTTACTATATATTTCAAATGCTTTTTCTATCTCTTTAAACAATCCAATATAATCAATTATAAGCCCAGCTTCTTTAACATCATCATAAGGGCGATTGGTTCTAGCTATAGCTTGTAATAATCTATGCTCTTTCAATGGCTTATCTAAATACATTGTCTGCAAAATAGGGGCATCAAAGCCAGTTAGCAACATATCAGTAACAATTAGTATTTTTGGCATCTCATCTTTTTCCTTAAATTTATCAACAATTTCTTTCCTTATTTCTTCTATTTCTTTCTCTTTAAATCTTTCTTTTAACTCCTCAAAATATTCTTGAATTATTGTCGGATCTTTAATATTAAATGTCATGACAACTTCTGAATATTCTTTAGGCGGTAATTTATCGAGCTGTCTTTTATATAAAACGCAAGCTTCTCGATCAACAGCAACAACCATTGCTTTGAATTTTCCATCAACCTCTTCCCTAAAATGTTTTGCTATATCTTCAGCAATTCTCCTTATTCTCTTTAGATTTTTCAACACAATTCTTATTTTATTCAATTTTCTCCTTACTTTTTCTTCTATTTTTCCTCTTAAATCTTCTGGCAATTCTTCAAATTCTTCTTTTAGAAATATTTCCAATAAATCTTTATCCAAATGTATTCCTTCTTCTTTCTCCAAACGAGGCATATAAACAATTTTTAGGGTAAAACCATCTTTTATTGAATCTTCTATGAAATATTTATCTAGATATTTTTCATATGGAGGATTGCTAAATTCTTCATATGTATCTCTTCCTTTCTTAGCTAAAGGTGTGCCAGTAAAAGCAAAGAAAAATGCATTTTTCAAAATTCTTTTCATTTGGGCGGCGAGCAAACCATATTGGCTGCGATGCCCTTCATCTATTAAAGCTATAACATTTTTTCTTTGCATTATGGTTTCTTTTGTTTTAGCTACTTCTTCCAATTCTTTTTGCAAATCATCTAGTTCTTTTGGATTGAATTTATGGATTAATGTAATGAATATTCCTTTCTTTCCTTTGTATTCATCATGTCTTATCATTCTTTTTAAGTCATTTATTGATTCAATAATTTCTGGCTTAGTTATATCTAAAGCATTAAATTCTTGCCTTAGTTGCTCTTCTAATTCTCTTCTATCTACAATGAAAAATATGGTTGGGTTTTCTAATTCTTTCAAATAATATAATTTGTTTGCTGCAAAAATCATTGTTAATGTTTTACCTGAGCCTTGCCAATGCCATATTAAGCCTTTGTTCAATTCTTCTTTTCCTTTCAAGTTATTTAAAACTCTTCTCACAATAGCATTTGCAGCTCTATATTGCATATATCTTGCAATAACTTTTGTTGCCTCTCCTCTTTCTTCTCTTATAAAAATGAAGTTTTTGATTAGATCAAGCAATTTTGATGGAGAAAGCATTTCTATAATTGAATCTAAAGAATCTTTACCATCTTCTTTCCATTCATAAATTTTTACATTACTGAGCCATGGAACAATGGGAAAATATTTTGCAATTTGCTCTGCAGCTATGCCAATTTGTACATATTTAAATAACTCTGGCACTTTCTTTTCATAGTTCTTTATTTGCTTATATGCATCATACCAGCTTACTGATATATCTAAAGGATTTTTGCATTCAATAATAACAAGAGGAATTCCATTTACATATAGCACAATATCAACTCTTATCGGCTCTTTTTCTTTCCCTTTATACCAAACTTGCCTACTTACAATAAACTCATTTTTGTTAACATCACCAAAATCAAATAGCTTAACATTTTTTACAATTCTTTCTTTTTCAATTTTTATATTTATTCCATTTTTTAGAAAATATAAAATTTGCTTTACTCCTTCTATACCAGCTCCTTTCAACTTCAATTCATTTATTACTTTCCTTATTCCTTCCTCCTCTATCCCTTCATTTATCCTCCTTATAGCATTTGATAAATTTCCAGTAAGTAATGGCTCTTCTAAGCTATCCCTTTGCAATTCTTTTGCATCTAAAAAACGCCATCCTTTTTTAATTAGCTCATTAATGATGTAATCTTCTACTGCTGTTTTCTCTGGAGAATGAGGTATCATATTTCCTCCATAATTTTTTTAATTTGCCTTTCGAATGAAGGAATATCTTCTTTTATCGTTTCCCAAACCGTTTTATAACTAACGCCAAAATATTCGTGAGTAAGCTTATCCCTCATTCCAGCAATTGCTTTCCATGGAATTTCAGGATATTTTTCTTTTATTTCATTTGGAATATTTTTAACTGCTTCTCCTATTATTTCAAGTCTTTTAACAACAGCATCTTTGGTTTTTTCATCTTCTAAAAACTCTTCATAGTTCATTTCTCCAACATATTCTTTTATTCTTTCGATCGATTTAATGATATCTTCGAATAATACTCTAACATCTCTTTTAGACATAAACAACTTCCTCCATTACATATGGCTTTATTCTTTCCTTTAAAGCCTCTTTTTCAACCAAATCAACTTTTCTCCCTAATTTTTGGCTCAAATATTCCTCAAGCTCCATGAATTTAAACAAACCAATTGGTCTCTCAAACTCTATTAAAATATCTATATCACTCTCCTTCCTCGCCTCTTCCCTAGCATATGAGCCAAACAATCCTATACTCTTCACATGATACTTTTTCCTAATATAAGGTAATTCCTTTTTCAATACTTTCAATATTTCTTCCTTCTTCATCCTATAACAACATTAAAAAATCCTTTATTATGGTTTTGAAAATGAAATTATACCAACAACTTTATAATACATTAACATTGTTTTTACTATGCAATTAAAGGAAATTGAAAAAGAAATTAGTGAAATAAAGGCAATGCTTCAGCGTATTGAAAACATGCTTGCTTTAAGATTAATTGGTATTGATGAACCTTATGAAGATGAATTAAAGGAAATTCAAGATTATGAGAAAAGAAAAAAAGAGGGCAAGATAGATTTAAATGAGAAAAGGATATAAAGATCAATTTTAAGGCAAAGTATTTATTATCCATGAAATTATGAAAATATGGATGTAATTTCATTACCAATAATAATAAGCAAAGAAGGTAAATGGTATGTAGCAAGCTGCCCAATTCTTGATATTGCAACTCAAGGAGCTACGGAGGAAGAAGTTAAAGAAAATATAAAGGATTTAATAAAAGAATATTTTGAAGACCCAGACACCCCTAAGCCCGATTTTAAAGAAATTGATACAACTGTAATAATGACAACGGTTACTATAGAAATTAAAGATCAACATGGTAAAGCTGCATCCGTTACCTCAGCGTAAAGTTATTGCTATTCTTAAGAAAAATGGTTTCAAGGAAGTGAGAGTAAGAAAACATGTAACTATGAAAAAGAAAATTAACGGAAAAATTTTAACAACTTGGGTTCCAAAACATAAAGAAATTACAGTATTTTTATAAAGCAGTATACCTTGAGGTGCATACTGTAGTGTCTTCAGATTCTGCATTATTATTTCTGTAGTAAAAATAGAAGGATTTATATTTGTTCTCAATTATATACACTAAAGTCGAATAATTTGCGACTATGGTGTATGAAAATGAGAAAAATTGAAGTATTGAACATGCTTGCAAGGAAAGGGAGGGTGTTTAAATTTGAGGAGGCATTATCTGCAACAAATCTTTCTAGACAACAGCTAAAAGATCTTCTTTATCACTTAGAAAGACAGGGATGGATAGAAAGAATAGAAAAAGGAAAATATATGATACTTCCTCTTGGAGCAGAAAAAGGAAGATACACTCTCCATGAATTTGTGATAGGTTCGTTGCTAGTGCAACCATATGCTATTTCATATTGGAGTGCTCTAAATTATTATGGGTTTACAGAACAGTTACCTTTAGCCGTATTTATTCAGACGCCAGCAAGAAAAAAAACACAAAATCTTGATGTATTTGACATTAATTATAAAATTGTGAGAATCAAAGAGGGGAAATTTTTTGGCATTACAAAAATATGGATTGAAGATACGCCTGTAAATATTACAGATAGGGAGAAAACAATAATTGATTGCATCGATAAACCAAAGTATTGTGGAGGGTTGATAGAAGTAGCGAAAGCATTGAAAAATGGAAGATTTGATGTAAAAAAACTTTCTTTATACGCGGGAAAAATGAGAAATTCTGGTGTGATAAGAAGGCTAGGTTATTTGTGCGATATAATCGGAATAAAGATTAATTTGCCAGCCATTAAAACAAGAAATTATCTTTATCTTGACCCTACAATGCCTAAAAAGGGTTACACCAATGCAAAATGGAGGTTAATAATAAATGTTAATTTGGAGGAGGTGGAATGATCCCCGAAATGGAGTTAAGAGAAAAGGCAAGAGAGAACGGTGTACCCTTATCTACTGTTGAAAGAGATTATGCACAGAACTGGCTATTGAAACATTTATCAGTAATTGAGATGGCATTGAAAGGAGGAACTGGGATCCGAAAGGTTTATGTAGAGAGTTACAGATTTTCAGATGATTTGGACTTTACTTTATTGAGGAAAATGGATAAGAAGAAAATAGAGGAAGAGATTTTAGAGGGGATAAAAAGAGTAAGAGAAGAAAGTGGTATAAATTTTGAAGAAAATTTACAATTAAAAGAAAACGTGAATGGATACGAAGGTATAGTCCGTTTTAGAATAACAAGAAGGACAGGCGATCCCATGAGGATAAAGTTAGACATTACAAAGAATGAGAGAAAAAAAATTTTATTGCCCTTAGAGGAAAAAGAGATTATTCACCCATATTCTGATGAATGCAATGCAAAGGTAATTTCATATTCTTTAGAAGAAATAGTTGCTGAGAAAATAAGGAGCTTATTTGAGAGAACAAGACCTCGCGACTTATATGATGTGTGGAAGTTGTGGGATAGAATAGATAGTGAAAAAGTGATGAAAATATTGCCCGAAAAATGCAAATTCAAGGAAGTGAAAATAGACAAAAACGCTCTGCAGGAAAGAAAAGACGATTTTAAAAATGCATGGGAAACATCGTTACGTCATCAGCTAAAAGAGGTTCCTGATTTTACACAAGTATTTGGAGAGATATTAATAATTATTGAATCCATCATATCATGACGTCACTTATTCTCACCACTTTAGTATTTCTTACTCCAATTATATTATTTCAAACTCAGGATTTTACTATATTTTTCATAACCTTCCCAAATTTTTGAGAAAATATTTTTCAATGTATCATCATCAATTTTTTGTTTCTTAGTGGAGGATATAACAGTAAAATATCTCTCCTTAAATCCTCATCCACAAGATGATAATATTTTAGAATGATATTATCTATTAATTCTCCTTCTTTAGAAGAATATAAAATTTTATCCTCCTCCTTGTTGAGCATTACCTTGCTTTTTTCGATTAAAAAGTAAAGTGGAGAATATATTTTTTCTAATTTTTCTCGAGCAATATTTAGTTTAATATTCCTTCTAAATCTGTACTCTTCATATATCGCTACGATGGTAGCGCCTATTATAGCCCCCAATAATCCACTTAGTAAAGTTTCTTCTAACATTTTTCCTCTCCTAACACCTTTTCCACATTCACTCTTTTTCTTCCAGTAAGCAAATCATTCATAAGCCCTTTCTTTATCCTTTCCAGTTTTTCTTTCCTCTTCCTCTCCAGCTCCAGCTTTTTATCTACTGTGGAAAGAATTTCTGCGATTTTTTGTTGTTCATGCAAAGGAGGAAGAGGAATTTTTATTTTCTTTGCATCTGATTGATTAAGTTTTGGTTGTGCCGAACCAACAATATATGGTCGAATATTAATAAAATTTAAACTGTAAACTAAATAATCACTCATCATCTTGTCCTCATTTTTAATCTTTAGAACATGTGCATGATTGTTTACCCAGAATTTTCCTGACACTCTAAAAGCTATAGGAAGATTTCTTGATCTCAGATTTTCTCCATCCTCTGCGAGAAGAATATACTCACCATCAAAAATATAGTCATCTATCCAATCTATTATTCCTTGCGCCCCATAATAGGGGTAAGGACCCTTTCTTTTTGCTCTATCTTGCTCTTTGATAGGTATTCTAAGATGGTCAAAAAACTCACTTATTTCCCCTAACTTCACCACCTTCCATTCCTTCGGAATTTCGCAACCTAACTCCTTGCTATACTTAAATTCCTTGTGCCCTATGCCTTCTGTGAGCAGTTTTTGCATTAGCCCTTTCTTCAATCTTTCTGTTTTGGCTATGGCTTCTTCTACCTTTTGTATTGCCTCATCTACTGTAGAAAGAACTTTTGCAATGGCTTTTTGTTCGGGGAGAGGAGGAAGTGGAATAAATGTTGTTTTTAATTCACACCGCTTGAAATGTTTCATTGTTGAACCATGTATCTTCTTCTTTAGTTGCTCTATGGCCAAAAATAAGGCATAATAAAGATATAATTTATCAACGCTTTTTTTAGGAATTACTTTGAATATATGTTGATTTAACACAGCTTTTCCTTTATTCCATATATAAACGCCTATGCTTGCAGACCAAGAAAATAGTAAATCACCATTTTCTACAATGTAAATATCATCGATTTTTCCATCAAAATAATTAAATTCGGCATTTGGGTCATTAAGATTTTGGATTCTTATTATGGGTAAACCTTTGGTTTTCCAACCCTTGGGACTAAAAGCATAACCATTGATATAATCAGCGACATCTATGAGTCGTACCATTTCCCATTCCTTCGGAATTTTGCCTATTTGAGTTTGTCTACAACTTGTTTCATTCATTTTATTTTTTCTGATTTTTCTATCATATCAAGCCATTTATCTATTTCCACTTTTAAAAAACCTTTTTCCTCCAATTTTTTCTCTGGAGTATTTACCCAATATTCAAAAGCCGGCTCTACATACCCTTCCTTTTCTTCTTTTGATAATTTGACTATGCTTGCGCTCTTGGATTTACCTAATTGTTTAATACTCTGTGATAACATATAACATACATCTTTACTAATGATGTATCTTTCATGAAATGGTGCCTTCATTGTCTCCTTGTAACCAACACAATAGATCTTTATTTGGCGTCCAGACTTTCTTATTTTCATAAGTTCTTCTTTGAACTCTTCGATATCG
Organism: uncultured Thermoplasmatales archaeon; assembly: GCA_964503915.1. Classification (GTDB taxonomy): domain Archaea; phylum Thermoplasmatota; class E2; order UBA202; family JdFR-43; genus JAPDJP01. Next base: position 650 of record CAZDCH010000005.1, on the reverse strand, counting down.
AGATCTCTTGCTTTCTCTAGGCTACATAAAATGATTATTTCTTTTATGGTAGGCGGGGCATAACTACGTATTATTTGTAAGGTATCTTCATTTATCCATTCATCTTCTATTTTTATATACTCCTTGCATTCACTGAAAATTTTCTTAATTACTGTAATGGCAGTATATGGCTCATTGGCTGGAATTATCGCAAAGGATTCTTTCTCTGTAATATCTCTAAAGATCTTTTCTATTTCTTCTAGTATATCAACGAATATTATTACCTTTTTACTTGTCAAAAATGCAATCCCTAATTTGGTAACTTCCTTCAGTTCCTCGTCATCTATTTTTTCTAACTTTTTTCTATCTATAACGGTAAAAAACTGGTCCATATATGTAGGTTGTGAAGAAACTAAAATTTTTCTCAATAATCCTAAAAAATAAAGGTTGGATAACCTTTCACCAACCCTTTTTCTTATATGATTTAAAAGATAATTCTTGAATTCTTGATATTTATTTATCATGAAATAGTCTTTTAACAAATTTTTAATCCCTTCCGGAATTCTGACATAATATTCATTGCACTGGAGAATCCCTCTTCTTTCGAGATCTTTAAGCACTTCTTTTGCTTCATATACGGTTAACTCGGAGATATTATCCGTCATTTCTCG
>CAZDCH010000004.1:24670-27824 GCA_964503915.1 uncultured Thermoplasmatales archaeon | reverse complement strand
AAACTAGAAAGTCTATTGAGGAATTTTTGTAAACGAAAACATATTGATAAAGAGATCAACGCATTATGTTTCTTCATTAGATAATTCTCGATGATTATCGGATGATTAATGCTTTCCGCACCATCAGCAGCTTGTTGACATTTTGCATCTGCTCCACTTAATCCACCAAGATTTCCTGTATAGTTTGCAGATGTTACGAAGACTCTTATAGCTTCTTTTTTCTTCTGAAGGTAATCTATCGCAATTGCTCCAAAGCAGGCTTATCGTTGATATTATAAGAAACACAAATATTGCTAGGAATAGCATATTCACTTTCTATACTTGGTAAAGCTTGGGAATAAGTGGAAAGGGAAACTTTTATTTCGTAAGGAATGATACGGCGAGCTAACTTTTCGCTTATAACTTTAAAATAAGTCTGCAGAATTGAAGTTGGTAAGATACCATGCTGCATAATCATCTATTAATTTTTAAGAGATATAAACTTTTAATCCTTTTTTAAGAAAAAGATATGGATATTACGAGCTTTTGGAACAATAACCCATCTTTTCAAAAAAATTTTATTCTAGTTTCCATTTATCTATGTGAATTTAACAAATTATGAAAAAAAGGTATTGTATGGCATAACAAAATTTCCAAATGCTAATGATAGAGAGCTTGCAGAAAAATTTAGAATAAAACAATCTACAGTATCAGCAATAAGAAAAAGATTGAAAGAAGAAAATTACTATAAATTATATTTTGTTCCAATGCTACAAAATTTTGGAGCAGAAATAATGGCAATAATATATACAAATTTCAATCCAGTCATTCCATTAGAAAAAAGAGTTGAAATAACTGAAGAAAAAATAGAAGCATCAGAAGAAATTTTCTTTTCTATGGGAGAGGAAGATAAAGGTTTTTCAATTAGCTTTGCAAAAAATTATACTAGCATTGGAAAAATAAATGATATTAGAACTAATACATTTGGTTCTTTAGGCTTGCTAGATAGACAATATCCAAAAGAAGTTATTTTTCCCTTTGAATTGAGCAAGATATATCGCTTTTTTGATTTCTCTCCTTTACTAGCAGATTTGTTTGGAATGAACGAAAATTCGATAGAAAATAAAAATTTCTTTGAAATAAATAAAACCAATTTTTCAAAAAGAGAAAAGAAAATATTTTGCAAAATTATTGAATATCCAGAAAAATCTTCTAAAGAAATTGCAGAAATGGTTGGAGTAACTAGACATACAGTTGGAAGATTAAAGAAGAAATTTATGAATGGTTATATGAAAACAGTTGTAATACCAAATTTTAAAAAATTGGGATTAAAAATACTAGCTTTCTATCATATAACATTAAATCCTCACAATCCACCAAATTTTGAAAAAGATGAATTAAAAGGATTATTATGTAATGAAATAGTATTCTTTGCAGCTAGAAGATTTGAATTTGTTGCAATTTCAATTCATACAAATTTTGAAAAATATAAGTTGTGCAAAACAAATATATTGCAAAAGTTAAAAGAAAATGATTGGATCGTTATAAATCCAATGATTAGAACCTATAGCTTAAATAAAGCTAAAGTTATAAAGGATTTCAATTTTTTACCAATAACGAAAAAATTGCTAGCATGTTAGCGGGGGTAGCCAAGTGGAAAAGGCGCAGGGCTTAGGACCCTGTGGCGTAGGCCTTCGTGGGTTCGAATCCCACCCCCCGCATATGCTCTCTCTTATTATAACTGCTGGAAAACTAAAAGGAATAAAAAGGAAGGGATGGGTTAGGATTGGAATAAAAGATGCTGAAAGTGTTGCTTGTCATGTCTATAGAGTTGCTTTTATTTCAATGATTTTGGGAGATATGCTAAGCCTTGATTGTGAGAAACTAATTAAAATGGCTTTATTGCATGACTTGGCGGAAGCCATTGTAGGAGATATTACACCATATGAAATGAAGGAAAAAGAGAGAAAGGAAATAGAAAGAAAAGCAATGGAAAAGCTATTGAAGGGATAGAGAGAATATTATAATTTGTGGGAGGAGTATGTTAAAAACGAAAGTAAAGAATCTAAGTTGCTTCATCAAATAGATAAGTTTGAAATGATATTACAAGCATATGAATATATGAAAAAATATAGGCTTGAAGAGTTAAAAGAATTTTTAAAAGAAAAAGAAAAAATTAAAGAAGAAGTTTTATTAAAATTGCTAGAAAAATTAATTTAAATAAATTTTTTTAATAATATGAAAAAAATCTTTATTGTTATTGCCATGTTCATATTTTTGGGATGTTTAGAAGAAAAAGGACTAATTGTAAAATTAGATTTTAAAGAATTTCCTGATAAATATACTTGTAATGGATTAAATATTTCTCCAAAAATAGAGATAAGTGGGATAGATAAAAAAGCTAAGTCAATAGCAATAATAATGTATGATATAGATGCAGATTTTACGCATTGGTTAATATGGAATATAAAAGCTGAAGAAAAATTAACAATTCCTGAAGGAATACCAAAGCAAAGAGGAATAAAGGAGCCAATAGAAGCAATACAAGGGAAAAATGATTTTGGAAAAATTGGTTATGATGGGCCTTGTCCTCCCTCTGGAAAGCATAGATATTATTTTTATGTTTATGTATTGGATGATTTTCTAGATTTGAGTGGAGGAGCAACAAAAGAGGAACTTGAGAAAAAAATGGAAGGACATATAATACAGAAAGGTTATGCAATTGCTACTTATGAAGCAAAATATTAAGCCTTTTTATTGCTTCCAGTTTTTCTTTTTTTCCTAAACATGCTTCTTCTAAACTATATTGCAAAATTTTTGTAGCTTCATCCATTGCTTTTTTATCTACGGGATATGGAACACCATCTTTTCCTCCAACAGCAAAGGAAAATTTAACAGGATCTTTCCAAGAAGGGGGCTCGCCATATACTAATTCAGATATATAAGCTAATGCTCTAACTGTTGATGCACCAATTCCTTTAATAGATAAAAATTCTTCATAATTTTTTGGCTGTATTTCATATACTTCTTTTAATGCATTCCAATTTACATGGCGAGGCATATCTAAAATTTTATATGATTTTATTGCTTTAAATTGCCTAATCAATTTTTTTGTATTTTCTTTTGCAATAGCTAAGCTTATTTTTCTTGCTTCCTTGCTTTCCCTTGCTGTCAT
>CAZDCH010000004.1:0-24660 GCA_964503915.1 uncultured Thermoplasmatales archaeon | reverse complement strand
CAATTATACCTGAATGAGGTTCATCAATAAAACTATTAATTTTCCAAATCCAGTGGTAGCGACGAGCATACCTATTTTTTACATTCATTCCTTGCTGTATAACAACCCATTTTCCATCATTTGTAAAAAAAATTGTATGATGATATAATCCATATCCATCTTGCAAGGCTGCGCTATCTACTTTTGCTGTCATCCTACTTGCATATTTTATTTTATTTACATCGATATCAAACTTATTTCCTTTTCTTTCTATTTCATCCAATGTTTTACTTCCTATTCCTTTTCCACCTGCAACTGCAATATCATATTTTGATAAAGCCTCTTTTAATGCAGCTGTTGTTACTGTTGTTGTGCCCGAAGAATGCCAATCATAGCCTAGTACACAAGCAAAACATTGAAACCAATATGGGTTTGAGATCAATTCTAGAAATTTTTCTTCTCCATATTCAAATATTATGATTCCAGAAATAGCTCTAGCTAATTTAACCATCCTTTCATAAAGCCATTTAGGAGCTTTTCCATAATGTAAAGGCAAGTTTGTTATACCAACCTTTTCCACATTTTTTATATTGCTTCTAATATAAAAGCTTAGGGGGAATTTAAATAAATATATTTACATTAATTAATATATTAGATGTGAAAAAGAAAGAACTGGAAATTTTGCTAGAAAAAATAGAAAAGCCAAAAAATGTGAAAGTTCATTTAGAACAATATACTACACCAGCATGTATAGCAGCAGATATTTTGTGGCTTGCTTTCTATAATGGTGATATAAAGGATAAAATTGTTATCGATTTGGGATGTGGAAATGGAATTTTTTCTATTGGAGCTGCGATGCTAAATGCTAAAAAAGTTATAGGAATAGATATAGATGAGGATTTAATTAGTATTGCAAAAAAAGAAGCAGAAAAATTTGGAGTAGATATTGAATTTTTAGTAATGGATATAGAAGAATTTTGCGGAAGAGGTGATGTTGTAATAATGAACCCTCCCTTTGGTGCGCAACATCCTAATAGAAAAGCAGACCAAAAATTCTTAAAGAAAGCAATTGAAATAAGTAATACAATTTATTCATTACATTTGAAAGATAGCTTAGATTTTATACAAAAATTGATTGAAAAAGAAGGATGGAAAATAATTCAGAAGAAAGAATATAAATTTCCAATTAAATCGATTTTTCCTTTTCATAAAAAAGAAGTATTTTATTGCAATGTTGTAATGATAAATGCTTTAAAATATTCTTCCAATTACAAAAGCAATTAATGCAGTTATTGCTATCGAAATTAAATTTACATCGCTATTTGTTAAAATTGTATCTGCTCCCCCTATATTTCCTTTATATTTTCCTTGAAAAGTAGCTCCAAGTATAGAATCTATATGACAGCCCAATAATCCAAGCAAAATACATAGAAAGGCTTGGAATATGGTTAGTTTAAGTAGAAAATAACCCATTATAGAAATAGTTGAAGCCCCAATTAAAGAAAAAATTTCTCCTAATAAAGAAATAGCTCCATTTGTTCCAGCTTCTACTCTTTTAAAGTTTGTAATAAAATATGCTTTATCAGATAATACGCCAATTTCTGAAGCTAGAGTATCTGACAAAGCGACTGATATTGAAACAACAAAAGGAAAAGAAAAGTCAAAATTTGGAATAAAAGAAAAAATGGCTAAAATAGTTGGAATAAGCCCATTTGCAACAACATTCATTGCCCTTCTTGCTGCTTTTTCCTTCAGCCTCTGTTTCTTAAAATTCCTTTTATATTTTGTTGCAATTGCTCCTAAAATTAAAAAAGTCAATAACAAAATAAACCAGTAAATTCCTGTTGTAAATAAAATAATTGCTCCCATTATTACTGCAAAAATTGTTCCTCCAGTATCAAGAACTTTAAATTTTAATACGACTATGGCAAACAATGCACATATTATAATATTTGTAATGAATTGAACCATGTTTAGATTATCCTTTTACTACTCCCAATGGTATCATTTTCGCAACTTTTAATGACAAGCCAGCTCCATGGGTGGCATTAACAACCTGACCAACATCTTTATATGCATCCGGACTTTCCTCAGCCATAACAACCCAGCTTGCAGGATGTGCATATATTCCTTTTTGCTCCAATTTTCTTGCTATTTCCTTTCCACTCCATCTCCTTTTTGCTTGTTCTCTAGACATCACTCTTCCAGCTCCATGACAGGTTGAACCAAAAGCTTCTTCAGATTTTTCTGTGCCTTTCAACAAATAGCTTTCTGTTCCCATATCTCCAGGTATTAAAACTGGCTGTCCTACATTCCTATATTTTGCTGGTATCTCTTTTCTATTTGGCCCGAAAGAGCGAGTAGCTCCCTTTCTATGAACACATACCATCTTTTTTTCACCATTTACAATATGCTCTTCAAATTTTGCAATATTATGGCAAACATCATAAACTATGTACATTCCTAATTCTTCGGCATCTTCTTTTAAAACATTTTCAAATGATTGTCTTACCCAATGAACAATCATTTGTCTATTGGCCCATGCAAAGTTTGCGGCACATGCCATTGCTTTAAAATAACTTTCTCCTTCTTTGCTATGAACTGGAGCACAAGCAAGTTGACGGTCTGGCAAGCTGATATTATATTTCCTAACAGCTTGTTCTAATACTCTCAAATAATCTGAGCAAATCTGATGACCACAACCTCTTGAGCCTGTATGAATCATTACAACTATTTGATCCTTTTCTATTCCATAAACTTTTGCTGCTTCCTCATCAAAAATTTCTGCAACTCTTTGAATTTCTAAAAAATGATTACCAGCTCCTAAGGAGCCAACTTGCGACTTCCCTCTCTCCTTTGCTTTTTCTGATACATAACTAGCATCTGCAGCATCCATACAACCATTTTCTTCTAGATATTCTAAATCTTCATTCCATCCATAGCCATTCTCTACTGCCCATCTAGCTCCCATCTGTAAAACATCATCTAGTTGACTTCTATTTAATCTAACTCTTGCTTGACTTCCTACTCCTGAAGGAACATTTTTGAAAAGCTCATCTACTAATCTCCTTATTTTTTCCTTATCTAAATCATTTATTTTTAGATTTGTTCTTACGAGCCTAACTCCACAATTTATATCGAAACCAACTCCTCCAGGGGATATTACTCCTTCTTCAATATCTGTTGCAGCTACTCCTCCTATTGGAAAACCATATCCCCAATGTATATCTGGCATTGCCAATGATTTGCCAACTATGCCTGGCAAAGTTGCTACATTAGCTGCTTGTTCTGGAGCATTATCTTTTCTTATTGATGTTATCATTTCATCGCTGGCATAAATTAAAGCTGGGACTTTCATTTTCAAATTTCCATTTATCCCTCTATATGTCTTTGGTATTTCATATCTATAATCTCCTATTTTTACAAGTGGGCCATTCCACATTTTTATCACCTATATATCAAATAATACTTTTATAGTTACTCCTTTTTTATTTCTTTTTATTTCCAACATATGATATGTTACTGCCTTTATTTCCATACCATATTTATGTTTTTTTCTATCATATTTTTCTCCAAATGCATATCCTAAAAGTTTATCATTCATTTCTACTTTAAATTCGCCAAAAACGAGCTTTTCCACATCATGTATATACAATAGTTCTGATAGCCAATCCACCAATAATAATTCTTCATCCTTTTCTTTCTCCAATTCAATTTTTCTTTTTATTTTACTATCTATTTTACTATTACCTGTTATTATAGCAAACATTCCTTTAGCAGCATTTTCAAACGCTTCTTCCAAATTTTTTCCATATGCTTCTATTCCAATATCTGCTGTATGTTCTATTATTTTATACATGTTTTTAAAAGCAATTTTTTTATAAAAATTTATGTAAAATTTTTGGAAATATTTAAAAATTTTTAAATATCCTTCTCCCTTTAATTATGGATAATGAGGTTAAGATTCAAAATATTGATATTATTGCTAATAGTTTCATTACTCCCTCTTTTAACTATTAGCTATATGCTAACAGAAAAAGTTTCTATGGAAATAGAAAAAAAAGTTAAAGAAGGAATATTAAATTTGGTTGAGGCAAAAGCAGCAGATTATAATAACCAATTTAAAATTTTGAGAAAAGAAATAGAAGTTGGAGCAGAAATAATAGAAGAGGACTGGGGAAAAGAAGATAGTAATCCAAATATGAGTTATATATGGATTTCTCCAGATAATAAGATTAATGAAGAGCATAAAAAAGAATTAAAAAATTTTGAAATGGTGATGGATGTTGTATTGGGAATTAAAAATAGAAATGAAAAAATTAGTTTAGCATATTTTGGAACAGAAAAAGGAGTTTGCTTTATAAGCAATCCAAAAACTGTGGATAAGCTAAAAGAAATAAAATATTTTGAACATAGAGAAAGAAAATGGTATACAGAAGCAATTAAAACAAATAAAAGTGTATGGACAGAATATATAGATGTTAATACGGGAGATATAACTTTAAGTATTTCAAAAGCTGTCGGAAATTTGATAGGAGTGCTCTCATTGGATTTACCATTAGAAACAATAAAGGAAGATATATTAGATATAAAATTTGAAAACTCAGGTTTCCCATTATTGGTTGATACAAATGGAAGAATACTTGTTCATCCAGAATATACAGCTGCAGGGAAAAAATGGAACGAAAGTTTTGAAGAACAGAACATTTTTAACATAAACGGATTAAAAGAAATAGGAAAAGAAATTAAAAATTGTTCAAAAGGATTTAAAGCAATTTTTTTAAATAAAAAAATTCATTATGCATTTTTTTATCCCTTACAAGAAATAAATGGTTCATTAATCTTTATTTTACCGGAAAGCGTTATTACAAAATGTATACAACAGGAAAGGCAGAAAATGTTTTATCTTGCTTTCTTTCTTTCAATAGGAATAGTTATTGTATCTATTATTTTTTCAGAAAGAATTACAAAACCTTTAGAAAGATTGCAAAGAGCAGCTAGAGAGATTGCAAAAGGTAATCTCGATTATAAAGTAGAAGTTAGTGGTAAAGATGAAGTTGCAGATTTATCAAATGATTTTAATAAAATGATAGATGAAATTAAAAATTCTAGAAAGAGATTGGAAGAATCGGAAGAAAAATATAGAGGAATTTTTGAAGAATCTACAGATGTAATTTATATTTCAACACCAGATGGAAGATTGGTTGATATAAATAAAGCTGGGGAAAAATTGTTTGGATATACAAAAGAAGAATTATTAAACATGAATGTTGTTAATTTATATGAAAAAAAGGAAGATAGAGAGAAATTTAAGAAAGATATTGAAAAGAAAGGATTAGTTAAAGATTATGAGGTTATATTAAAAAGGAAAGATGGTAAAAGATTACATTGCTTATTGTCTACTGTTTTGATAAAAAAAGGAGGAGAAACATTTTATCAGGGAATAATAAGAGATGTTACAGCAATTAAAGAAGCAAAGAAACAATTGGATATGTATAATATGCTTTTGAGGCATGATATTTGCAATAAAATACAGGTTATTATGAGTTGCTTAGAACTGGCAAAAGAAGCAGAAAATAAAGAAAAGGAAAAGTTTATTGAAAAAGCTTACGAAAATGTTATTCAGGCGCAACAGCTTTTACAAAAGTTAAGCATAATAATGAAAGTAGAAAAAATTAAGGTAAGAGAAGTAAATTTAAAAGAAGCTATATTGAAAAGCATAAAAAAATATGAGGAATTGGCTAGAGAAAAGGGGATTAATATTAAATATAATTTGAGAGATGGATGTGTTATTGCAAATGAACTTTTAGAGAATGTTTTTTCAAATTTGATTGAGAATGCAATATATCATTCAAAATGTAAGAATATTGAAATAAATGTACATGAAAAAGAAAAAGAATTTGTTGTGGAAATTAAAGATGATGGTATAGGAATACCCAAAGAAATTATAGAAAAATTATTTGAGCCGGGTGTAAAAGGAAAAGATAGTAAAGGAAGTGGGTTAGGATTGCATTTAGTTAAAGTAATAGTTGAAGGATATGGTGGGAAAATATATTTTAAAGATGGGAAAGGAACAACTTTTGAAATATATTTAAAAAAATGCTATTTATGAGCAAATATTCCAATTATTTTTCCATTTATTTTTTCAATTCTTACAAAACCAAATCTTTCGAATTGAACAATTTCACCATGTTTTACTTCTTGAATATTCCCTTCTGCAAATCCATGCACAATTTTTAAACTATTTTCATCAAATTCATCATTTTTAAATAATAAAGAAGGAATGATAATCTCCATTTTTATATATTCTTCACTAACCCATTGAATTTTATCTATTCCTTGAACCAATTTTTCACCTACAAACTTTCCATATATTTCCTCATCCCTTTTTCCTATTATTTTTACATTATACAAGTCTTTTAAGCGAAATAAATCTTTAATTCTTTTTGCATCTTCCTTAGGAATATAAAAAACTTTACCAACCTTTATTTTTCTTTTCCCCATATTAATAGATGGATGATATTTTAATTCAACTTCTTTTTTTATCCCATTTTCAACAATTAATTTGATTGGCTCTGCAACAAAAAAATATCTTTTTGCAATGCTATCTAGGAATTTTCTATTTATTGCCTCCAAATTTTCAAATGCAATAATAGCTTCAGATTTTGATATGCCTTGAGCTAAAACAAATTCTTTAATAGCAGAAGGCAATATTCCCCTCCTTCTCAATCCTTTTAACGTTGGTAATCTGGGGTCATCCCATCCAATAACTTTTCCATTCTCTATCAATGGCTTAATTTTTCTTTTTGATACAGGCATACCCTTTATTTCTAGTCTAGAAAATTCCATTAAATACGGCTTTCTTAAATTCAATAAATCTAACAAATAAAAATAAACCTCATCTCTTAATTCATATTCTTTACTCCTAAAAGGATGCGTTACGCCTGATAAAGAATCTTCAACTGCTCCATAAAAATCATATGTAGGCCATACTCTAAATCTCCTTCCATGTATTGGATGAGGATGTTCTATTATACGAAATAAAACTGGGTCGCGCATTGCTGTGTTTGGAGAAGACATATTACCTTTTAAACGCATAACTGCTTCTCCCTCCTTCATTTTAATGAAATCTTTCCAATCTATTTGGTTATCCCTGCATTTACATTCTTTCATTTCTCTTCTATTTTTCCTTATTTTCTCTTCGCTACATGTGCATATATATGCATTTCCTTCCTCTAACAATTTTTTTGCTAATTCATAATGCTTTGGCAAATTATCTGAAGTTCTATATTCCTTATCCCATTCTATTCCAAGCCATTTTAAATCTTCTTTTTGAGCATCATAAAATTCCTTTCTTTCATTAACAGGATTTGTATCATCAAATCTTAATATGAATATTCCATCATACATTCGCGCATATTCATAGTCAATAAATGCAGCCTTTGCATGTCCAATATGCAAGTAACCATTTGGTTCTGGGGGGAATCTAGTTACAACCTCTCCTTTTTTTGCATTAGGCAATGGAGGCAGCTTTCTTTCTTTTTCTATCCTTTTTTCCCTTATTTCTTTTATTCCAAATTTCTCTAATTGTTTTTGTTGCTCTTCTATAGATAGCTTATTTATTTCTTCAACAACTTTTTTTACAATTGGAATTATTTCTTTCACATTTCCTTTTATATCTGCCATTACTTTTCCTATTACTGCTTTTAAATTTGCTTTACCTCCATATTTTAAAGCATTTAATAAAGCATGTTTTTTTGCAATTTTTTCTATATCCCTCATTTTATTTCCTTCTCTCTATTGCAAATTCTGCTATTCTTATCAACTCTTCCTTTGCCTTGCATTCCTTTAATTCATTTAAAGATTTTATTGCTTTTAAAGCAAATTCTCTTGCTTTTTCCTTTGCATAACCTATTGCTCCTATATCTTCAAAAAATTTTATTACTTCCTTTATTTCTTTATCGTTAGCATTTTCTTTTCCATATATTTTCAGCCATTCCTTATTTTCAGAATTTTTATATGCATATATATAAAGCAATGTTTTTTTGCCTTCCCTAATATCGCTTCCAATTGGCTTGCCAATATCTTTGCCTACTATATCTAAACAGTCATCCCAAATTTGAAAAGCCATTCCCAAATTTCTTCCATAATTTTGTAATGCTAAAATTTCGTTTTTACTTCCACCCCCTATTATTGCACCTCCCATTGCAGCATATTCAAACATTTTTGCTGTCTTTTTTTCAATCATTTCAAAAAATAGATTTTCATCAATGTAATCTAATTTTTCAAACCTTACATCCATTTCTTGTCCTTCACAAATTTCCTTAGCCATTATAGCTAAACTTTTTAAAATTTCTTTAGCAATTGATTCATTCCTAATAGAAGATGCAACTTCAAAAGCCTTTGCAAACAATGTATCTCCAGCTAAAATAGCAATATTTTCTCCAAATTTTTTATGAACAGATGGCATCCCACGCCTTTCCTCATCTTTATCCATTATATCATCGTGGATGAGAGTAAATGTATGTATAAGTTCTAAAGCAACAGCAAATGGAATAGCTTTTATAAAATTGCTCCCTACTGCCTCACAAGCTAAACAAGCTATTAATGGGCGTAATCTTTTTCCTCCTGCCCATGGTAAATATTTCACTGCATCATATAGTAAAGATGGTTCCTTTTCATATAAGTAATTTTCTATCGCTTTTTCAATTGCATCCTTTATTTCCTTTATAATGTCCATATTTCCACTTCCCTTAACTCTTCCAAATTTTTACAACCTGTCAGAAACATCGTTGCTTTTAAAGATTTATCAAAAACAAGCATTTTTTCTTCAATCGATTCACAAGTTAAAAAAGCTGAAGCAACTCCAGCACAATCTGCTCCTAAAGCTATTGCTCTTGCTACATCCAATCCATGCCTTATACCACCTGTGGCAATTAAAATTAGCCCATTTTCCTTGCATACTTCAGAAATTTCCATAATGCAATAAGGCGTTGGAATTCCCCAATCCCAAAATATTTTTCCCAATTCCTCTTGAATTTTATCTCCTATTTTTTTTGCCCTGTATGCTTCTACTGCTGCAAATGATGTCCCTCCAGTCCCTCCAACATCTATTCCAACGATTTCAGTATCTAAAAGCATTTCAACAACTTTCTTGGATATACCTGCACCTGTTTCCTTTATTATAACTGGTGTTGTTAAGCTGGCAGATATTTCCTTTATTTTTTCTAAACAACCTTTTGCATTCCTTTCTCCTTCAGGTTGAATAACTTCCTGTAGAAAATTGAGATGAATAGCTAAAACATCAGCATCAATCATCTCTATTGCTTCATTAGCTTTTTCAACTGCATTTTTCCATTCCAATAATTGGGGAGCCCCAATATTTGCAATTTTTAATGGAATATTGTATTTTTTTATTATGCTATAACTCTCTTCAACACTTTTATCTTCCGATTCCAAGCCAGCTCTTTGTGAGCCAACCCCCATCCCAATTTTAAATTTTTCAGCTATTTTTGCCAAATTTTCATTTATTATTTTTGCTTCTTTAAATCCTCCCGTCATTCCAGCTATTACGATTGGCATTGCTAGTTTTTTGCCAAATATTTCAATGCTTGTATCAATTTCTTCCATATTTATTTCTGGCAAGGCATTATGAAGAAAAATAAAATCATCCCAATAATTATAACTATGCTTCACATCTTTACTTATTATTATTTCTAAATGTTCTCTTTTTCTATCCATATTTTTTCTCATTTTTCATAAATAAAGTTTTTAATATATAAATTAATTTATGAAAATAGAGGAATGGTAGATGGTATATGAAATAAAAAATCCAGAAGAATTTGTATTGCGTATCAATCCTTTCTTGTTCCTATTTTTTCCCCTTTTACTGCTTTTTCAAGATTCCCTTTTTTTGTTCCATTTATAAAGTATACTTTACAAGGCATTTTCAATGCTTGCTCGATTTTATTTCTTATTCCTCCAGTAACATCAAATTCTTTTTCTTTTACTTTAATTTCTATTTTTTTGTTTAATTTTTCAATAAGTTTTGCATTTTTTCCTTTGGATTTCTATCATATATTCCATTTACATCCATTAAAAAAATCACTTTTTCGGGCAACAATTTATTAGCCAAATAAGATATAATTTGGTCTCCAGATAAAACATCTATTCCTTTATCTTTTGAAATAGCAACATCTCCAAATAAAACTGGAATAAAATTTTTATTAACAAATTCTTTTACTATTTCAATCCATCCATCTATTACTTCTCCATTTTCTATAATAAAGATGGAAGATGGTGGCAAAGAAAAAGCAGGTAAACTTTTTTCTAAAAATTTTTGAACAATTTTTTTATTCAATTCAAGCATTGCTTCATGTGTTTTGCATATACCAACCATATTCTTTTTATTTAATCCTTCCCTTATTTTATATTTCTTTGCCAATGGATGCCCATAGCTACCACCACCATGAACAATAATAAACTTTTTCTTTGGATAAAATTGTGCTATTTCTCCAATAAGCATATCAACAACTTTTTCGTTAAAAGAAAATGGCTTCTCCTTGTTGCTTATTACACTTCCTCCAAATTTAATAATTATCATTGCATATGATTTATTTATGGCTTAAAAAGCTTTTTAAGTTTTTAGCAATATCTTTATCAATCAAAAATTTCATTTTTCTATCTTTCGCTTTTATTTTTAAAATATTTTTCTCAACCTTCATTTTTATTTCGTCTAATTTATATGAAAAATCTTTTGACACATCTTCCTCATATTTTCCTTCTCCTTCTCTTTCAGCTAGTCCAGCCAAAACATAGCCAGGAGTGCCAAAGAAATAGCCACCAAGAAAAGCATAAAATATTGCTTCCAAAAAATATTTTATCTTATCTTTCCTGCTATATAATTTCCCCCTATATTTTCCATATATTGTATTATCTTCTATTTCCAAATCATAAATTTCATTTCTTAATGGAGTAAAGCCTAATTTTATTGCTCTAAACACAATTTTATAACAATATCTTTTTTTAAATTTTGTTAGATTCCTTCATGCTTTTCTGCTATTTTTCTAGCCAATTCGTCCAATTTTTCAAAATCTTTTTCTTTTGGATAACCTCTTGCCATAACTGGCTCAATTAATTCTGCTTTTAATCTAAACATATCTCTTGCTTGTTTTAATGCTTTCCCTCCCCATCCATATGAAATTATTATGGAAACAAACTTTGTTTTTGGATTCAATGCATTTGCTAAATAAAATGCATACAATGCTAATGGATGCATTCCAGTTAAAACTGTAGGGGTAGCTAAAACAAGCGTAGAGGCATCTACTAAAGCCATAGCTAGCTCTCCAACATCTGTTACAGTTAAATTAAAAAGTTTATAATGAAGCCCATTTTTTTCCAAAGCTTTTATAAAATGCTTTACCATAACTTCTATACTTCCATGCATTGAAACATAAGCAACTATTACTTCTTTCCTTACTTTATTGGAAACCCAATCTTTATATGCTTTTAAAATGAAATCTGGATGCCTATAAATTGGACCATGACTTGGAGCAATCATTTTAATTTCTATTTGTTCCAATTTTTCCAAATAATTTTTTATTTTACTACGAAATGGCATCATTATCTCAGCATAATATCGCTTAGCTGTTTCATATATGCGAGGATTTTCATCTGCATATATCTTACTTGTTGCTAGATGACTTCCAAATAAATCGCATGTAAACAAAATTTTATCTTCTTTTAGATAAGAAAGAATTGTTTCTGGCCAATGAACCCATGGAGCAGATATAAATTTTAAATTTTTATTTCCTAAAGATAAATTTTGTCCATTTTCAACAACAATTATTTTATCTTCTGGAATTAGTAAATGCTCTTTTAACAATTCCTTGCCTAGTTTGCTTGCAATAACTTTTGCCTCCTTATATTTTTCCAAAATATCTGGAATAACTCCAGAATGGTCTTGTTCTGTATGATGAGATATAACATAATCAATTCTTTTTATTTTCATTTCATCTAAGCTATCCATTAACTCATCTCTTTTAGAAGGGTCAACTGTATCTATTAAAGCTATTTTTTCATTTTTTATGAGATAAGCATTATAACTTGTTCCGTCTGGAAGAGGAATTAATTCATCGAATAAACGGCGCTCCCAATGCATTGCTCCCAAAAAATATATTCCATCTGCAATTTCCTTAATAATCATTCTTTACTATAACATCAGCATCTTTTTCTTTTGCATCTATAATTACAAAATTTCCTGTCTCGATTTTCTCTATATCTATTCCATCTACACATACTATTCCAGCTAAAATTGCGCCAGTTGCAACAATTGTTTCTGTCTCCTTATTTATTATAGCTTTTGGCGCAACCCCATTTTTCTTCAAGCCGTAAATAACATATGAGCCAACTGTTGAGCCTTTTCCACAAGGAAAAACTAAAATTTTATCTTTAATGCATTTTCCTTCCAATTCATGCCCCTTTTCTATTACAATTCCTGTTTTCATCTCTATACCTCCATAAAATCCAATTGGCTCCTTGCTCACTAAAGCTTCTCCTTCTACTTTGCCAGGATATATACTTCTTCCTTTCATTTTCTCCATTTTCATCCCTCCAATAAATCCTCCATTCTTTTAAATATAACTTTCTGCTTGCAAAAGCTTGGTAAATAATGAGCTGCTTTTGCAGAATTTACTGCTGTTGTTGAAAATAAATTTTCTATTGGCGAAACAACCATACATGTATCAGCAACAATTTTTCCACCAGCTTTTCTTATAATTTCATCTAATCCCATTCTTTCTGCAATTTCTTTTACAGCCCTAGAAGTGCAAATCCAAAATGGCTTTCTTGCTTTCTTTTCTTCGACAAGCCTTGCAATTTTTATTATTTCATTTAATGAAGCATGTGGACATCCAAAAATTATTATGTCTTCTTCTTCTCCACTATTTAACTTCTCATAAGTTTCTTTAAGCTCTTCTTCTCCAAATTCAATTTTTTCTAAGCCATCTACTTCTTTTGCTTCTGGCGTTATATTTTCAATGTAATATAAAGCAACTGCCCCACTTGCCGCCATCGCCGCCCCTAAAGCTTTCAAATCATCTACATCTGCATCTTTTATTCCAACAAAATAAGGAATTTTATTCTTTATTTCCTTGCCTATATAATACCCCATTGCTGCAAAATCTGTTGAGCTTTTTAAATCAACTTTTACATTTATAACAAAGTCAGGCTGTCTATTTTCATCTAAATGCAAGCCATAGTAAGGCGTATATCCTGTTATTGCAGCTGCTAAAGCAGAAGGACCTCCTTCCCTATTTGTACGAGCTCCTATAACAGAGTTAGCAAAAGAAACAGCTGATGACTCGCTCCATGCAATATGCTGCTTATATCTTGGCAAATTTCCAGCTAAATAAGGAGTGCATGTAGCCGATATAACTATGCCCATTTTTTTAAAAGCTTCAATAATAGCAAGCTGTTTTTTTGCAAATTCCTCGCTAATGCCCATTTCTTTCCAGTTTTCTAAATCCATTCCAGCAGGATTCAAAAAAGTAAGAACCTTTACTTTAGCTTCTTTGGCAATATCTTGTAAAAATTCCAAGCCAGCATCACCTATACTTTTATATGATACACCTGCAACTTGAACGGAAGCAACAGGAATCATTTTTTCTGCTTTATATACATCTCCAAGCCTAACAAGCAAGCGCATCATTTTTGAAACCATGCTTCCATATTCTCCTTCAAGCATTTTTTCTTGTTCTTTTGTAAGGTGCATAGGAAAGAAATGGAAGATATTATATAAAAATTAGCAAAATTTTTTATCCAAATTTGTTTTATTCAATATGAAACTATTTATTGCAGTAACATCAATTATAATTATAATTATAATGTTTACAACTTTTATTGATAATGATTTCATTATCCAATGGGAAAAAAGTTATGGTAAATTATGGTGGTGGTCAGCAAGATATGAAGGAGCCCAACCAATTGGAGATGCTGATAATGATGGCCTAAACGAATTTTTGATAGGAGGAAGAGATTGCTTTATTAGAATAATGAAATGGAATGGAAAAACATATGTAGAAAAAAAGCTTATCGACCCTATATTTGGTATAGGATATGGAGTATGGATAAAGATAGGCAAAGAATGGGTTTATTTTCCACAACCATTCGGTTCAGCAACTGGATTTTGCATAGCAGATATAGACAATGATGGAAAAAATGAAATTGGTGTTGCATGGGGAAGACATTTCACAGCCTATAAGTGGAATGGGAAAAAATATGAAATTATTGGAAGGTATATTGTTATAGGTAAAGATGAATGGGGAACAACTTTAGATTGCATTGTTGGCGATTATAATAATGATGGCCTAAATGAAGTCATAATAACAGGGAGTTATTACAAATCACCATCTCTTATTACAATTAAATGGAATGGAAATGAGTTTATAAAAGAAGCAGAATGGGGCTCAAGCCCAATTTATTTTCCATGGATTGCTGATGTTGATAATGATGGATTAAATGAAATTATAGTTGGGCATGGAAGAGAATTAACCATACTAAAATGGGAAGGAAACAAATTTCTAAGCTATGTTATTGATAAGTTTCCTTATCAAATTTTTGGATGTATAGCTAAAGATAGTAATGGAGATGGAATAAATGAAATTCATGTTACATTTAGCTATCCCCGCATATGTATATATTCATTTGATAAAAAAATATATGATAGAATATGGAATGACGAAGAAGATACAATCGAAGCAATAAGCGTTGGAGATGTTGATAACGATGGCTATAATGAAGTAGCAGTAGGAACAAATTATATTCATATTTTAAAATGGAATGGAAATAGTTATGAAGAGAAATATACTATTGATAAAACATATGGTTTATTAGCTGTAACATGTATAGGAGATATGGATAATGATGGATTAAATGAAATACATGCATCAAATGTAGGCGTTAAATATGGGGAAGAATATAAAGCTTGGGTATTCAAGTATGTTGGACGAAGATTTAGCAGAATATGCATTAAAAATTAGTAAAGCTAAATATGTAGAAATAAGGATAGAGAGGATTGTAGGTAATGAATTGTTATTTGTAAATGGCTCAATAAAAGAAGCAAATTTATATGAAAATTATGGCTTTTCTATTAGGACAATAAAAAATGGCATGGGCTTCTATTTCTCAGATATAGTTAATAAAGAAAAAATTAGAGAAGGAATAGAAAAAGCAGAAAAGATGGCTAAATTTCAAAAAGAAATTGGGCTAAGCGAAGAAAAAACATATGTAGATAAATATGAAATAAAAGGAAATTTTCCAAATATTGAAGAAAAAATTTCTTTTATAAAAGATTTAGATGAAGTAGTAAAAGAGGAGCAAAGAACTTTTTCATATGAAGATAAATTTTCAGAAAAAATTTATATGAATAGTGATGGAAGTAGGATATACTCAAAAATTCCAAGAATAAGTTTTTATTATTTAATAACGGTATCAAATGAAAAAATAGAGCAAATGCATCGCGAATTTGGAAACGTTGGTGGATGGAATTTTATAAGAAAGTGGAATACTGAAAAATGGCTTGAATATGATATAAATTTTTTAAAAAAATTAATAGAAAAAGGAGAAAAACCTCCATCTGAAGGAGATGTTGTCCTTAGCCCATACATAACTGGACTTATAGCTCATGAAAGTTGTGGACATCCATTTGAGGCAGATAGGATTTTGGGGAGAGAGGCAGCTCAAGCTGGTAAATCCTATGCTTTCCCAGGCTTATTAGGTAAGAAAATTGCAAATGAATGTATTAGTATAGCAGATGATCCTACAATTCAAAACAGCTATGGCTTCTATAAATATGATGATGAGGGAACAAAGGCTAGGAAAAGAATTTTAATAAAAAATGGAATAGTAAATGAGTTTTTGCACAATAGGCAAACAGCCTATGAAATGGGCTGCAAAAGCAATGCTTCAGCTAGAGCTACATATGGTAAAGAACCAATCATAAGGATGGCAAACACTTTTTTTATGCCAGGCGATTATAGTTTTGAAGAATTGATAGAAGATATTAAGGAAGGAGTTTATATAAAAACTTTTATGGAATGGAATATAGATGATAAAAGAATAAACCAAAAATATGTTGGACAAGAAGCATATATAATAAAAAAAGGTGATATAGCTGGCATTGCTTATCATCCTGCAATTGAAATTTCCACATTTGATTTATTTAAAAAAGTAGATGCTGTTGGAAAAAATTTAGAATTTTATCCAGCTATTTGTGGCAAAGGAGAGCCGATGCAAGACATAGAAGTATCTACTGGAGGAGTTGATTTAAGAGTAAGGGGGATGAAGATAAAATGAACGAATTTAAATTATTAAAAAAATTTGATAAATATGTTGCTATTGAGAGGGAAAATATTAGCAAGCAAGTTAAGATATTTAATAATAAGATAGGGATTATAAAAGAATGGAACGAGAAAAATCTAGAAATGTATCTATATAAAAATGGTAAATTATTTTCCTTATTTATTGAAAATCCTAATGAAGAAAAAATAAGAAATTCTATTGAAAAAGCTGAAAAATTAATGAAATATTTGCCAAAAATTCCATTTGAACTTAAAAAAGATACTAGATATGTTAATGAAAAGTATTTTGATAAAAAGGTAATAGATAATGAAAAAATTGTAGATAAAGCTGAAGAGGCAATAAATTTTGGACTTGAAAAAGGAAATGAAGTGGCTGGTGTTTTGTTTAGCAATATCGAAAAAATTAAGATTTATAATCCTTTCTTAGAGAAGGAAGATAAAAATAGCATGGCTTATCTTTCCATAAGATTATTTAAAGATAATATTTCTGTACATTCAATAAGTTGTTCAAGAAAAATAGATGGAATAAAGCTTCAAATAGATAGCATAAATAGTTATTCAAAAAAAATGGTAAAAGAAGGGATTTATAATATTTTATTTTCTCCATTGGCATTTTCAAATTTGACCCATTATTTTGCAAGCTTTTCCTCTGCTTTTGCAGTGGATGCTGGCTATTCATTTTTAGTGAATAAAATAGGAAAAAAAGTTGCTAATGAAAAAGTAACTATATATGATAGTGGAATAGAAAGAGATGGGCTATTTTCAAAAAAATTTGATGATGAAGGAATAGCAACAAGAAAAACTTGCATTGTTGAAAATGGAATTTTAAAGACATATTTACATAATTGCACGACAGCAGTAAAATATAATACAGAAACAACAGGAAATGCTGGAATAATAGCTCCTCATCCATGGAATATTATATTAAAAGAGGGCGATGCAAGCTTAAATGAATTATTGGAAGAAATTAAAGAAGGGATTTTTATAACAAATGTATGGTATACTCGCTTCCATAATTACGTGACAGCTGAATTCTCAACTGTAGCTAGAGATGTTGCATTTTATATAAAAAATGGAGAAATTAAGCATATTGTAGAAGGAATAAGGATAAATGATAATTTGGAAAGGATTTTTAAAAATATAGAAATGATATCAAAAGAAAGAAAACAAATTTATTGGTGGGAAATTGAAAATCCTGTATTTTGTCCATATGTTTTAGTAAAGAATGTTAGAATAACTACTTCTTAATATCCTCCAAGCATTAAACTTGGGTCTCCAAGCAATACCCATTGCTCAACAGTTTTAGCGTGTCCTGCTTCCATATCTTCCATATCAAAGCTATTTATATATGAAACAATTGCTTGTGAATGTGCCATTCCTAGGACATGATGTCCTTTTCCATATTGTTTGAAAAATTCTATTGTTATCCATGCATCTCCTCCTCCAGTTGTGCAGGCTTTGCCAGGCATTCCATATCCTAAACCAGTATTGCCTATTGCAGCAATAGCTCCTCCTTTTTGATTCCTAACAAGGCGCCAGCATAAGCACTCTGGAACTGGATATCCATATGTCCACATATAATTATTTGGAAAGAAAGGAAATATGGAAAAGGCGTGTAAGAAGGATGGAATAGCTGAAACATTAAATTGTGCATTGTGGCAACCTCCTATAACGGCAACAGGCAATTTGTTGCCATTTGAAAGAGTATCTGCTGGCATAATTGGAAAGCTTATAAATGGGAACCATGGTCTTATTGCAATAACTTGCAATCCCAATATGCTGCTATGTTGTCTATTTCCTGGTATACCTGGATAGTGATCAGCCCAAACATTTGGACTTCCATGTCCAGACATGAAAAAGAAACCACATCCCATATTCCATGCATTTATTACGTCCTCCATACCAGTTAATTTTCCATTTGATGCCCATAATATATCCCTTTTGAAGTCATCTGGCATATAATATAAAGCCCCCCCTCTTCCTAACAATAATTTTTCTCCTGTAGCCCATTCTCCTTCATAATACATTTCGCATTTTCGCCATGCTTCAAAAACAACATTACCATCTTCATCTTCTATCCATACATGAATGCTTGTTAAGTTTCCATATGGCTTTGGGTCGTAAGATTTCCCTCTTATTGTTAGAATTCCATTTTCATAACTAATGTTTGCCCAATGGAAAAATTCATTCAAATATGCTTCTCCTTCTGTAGGAGTATAATGGTAATCTGTATAGCCCAAAATATCTCCATTTGATACAGACACAATCTCTGCTATTGGAGGAGCGGGATATCCATTTTTCAGAGCAGGATTTAAATGGTCGTCATGGTTGAAAGTAAGCTTTGTTTTCTTACTTTTATCTATTGTAATATGAATTTCGTCTATTGGACCTGCTTCGCCTTCCTTATTGATGCTTTGTACATATATTGTATATTTTCCATTTGGTAAACCATTTGTATCCCATTTAATGTTCAAATCTTGCTGATCCAAAAATCCATCTCCTGAAACAACAACTATTCTTTTAAACCATGATTCATCGCATGTAGTTTCATATCTAATTATTTTATCAACTAATGTTTTTGCCTCCTTAATATTTCTACAAGCCAGTCTTCCTATAGCAATATCGGGATATAAATCTGGCAATGAATCATTTTTCACTCCTGGCTTGTTCCAAGCTGCAATTATTCCATCTTTGTTGCTATCCCAATCATCAAATTCTCCCCCCTCTTTATATACATCTGCATAATATAAGTCGCACAATACTCCAGGGTCATGAATTCCTCCTAGAGGATATTTAGGATTATCATATAAATTTGTATATCTTGCTGGAACATACCAATCTTTTTCTCCAGCATTTGCATTATCTCTTGCTTTAGCCCATATTAATGAATTTAATCCACCAAATAATAAAACATATTTTATTCCCCATTTTTCTATAGCATCTTTGATAAAATATTTTATTTTCTCTGGCTTATCTCTGCCATTATACTTACTATATATTTCATCTGTTGTTTTAACAATTGTTGGCATTCCTATGCCATTTTTATGCTCCGCCAGCCTGTTTGCCTCGCACTCAAATTCTGGCGGAGTTATGATTAAAAGTTCATAAGTGCTTTTAATGGGCAATCTTTTTTGTGGCTTTGTATATTCGATTCTTATTTCAAATTCTTTTGCTATCTTTAATTTATTTAAGGCTGGTGCATATCTTACAGGGTATAAATGAATAGAAACAAAAGTTACTCTCTTGCCATATCCGTTTATTCCACATCCTACTTTATAGCTATACCATTTTGCTGGGAAAAATTCCTTGCTTTTGTATATACTCATATCTATTTTTGCTTTAATTTCATTTAGCATAAGTGGGCCAAAAGATGGCTTTAACATCCCATTTATTTGCTTTTCTTCTATGCTATAAATTTTAATTTTTACATTTTTTACTTCTACTCCAAAAGGTAATTCAATAACTTTGTCTATTTTTGGAAGAATTGGCTTACCTGGAGAATAATAATAACTTATATCTTTTGCAATAGCTTTTATGATAATATATTCATCATCTTTTTCAATTGAAATCGTTGGAACATTGATTTTAATTTCTTCAGTAAGAGCACTTTTTTCTGGAAAAGCATATACGCCACCAATAACTAATATACTAATCAATACAATAGATAAAACTTTCTGCATCATGAATTTTTATTGCATTCCCATATATAACATTTATTTTAACAGGATTGCAGGCAACTGAATGAAACATAAAATTTAGTTAATTTTTATTCTTCTTCATTTTCACTCCACTCAATCACTTTTTCAATAAAGATTGCCATAATTATGATGAAAATAATGGTTAAAAGGAGCCGCAATAACATGAAGCGTAGCCCTAGAAATTGAAGTTCCACCATTTCTTGTGGCATTTTTATACATGCCCATGATGAGAGGAAGATAACAATATTAGATATTCTAGCACCCTTCTTAAGTAAGATAGATGCCATTGGAAAGGCAATGTAAAGAGGACCGGTTGGCAATGCACCAAGGATTACAGCAAGGAAAATTCCTTTCATTCCAGATGCTTTTCCAAGATACTTTATAACCATCTCTTTTGATGTCCATACCGCAAAAAGACCCAATATTACCATAACAGCAGGAAGTATCAACATCATTTCCACGAAATAATCCCACAATGTATTGATTACTGGTTCCTTTCTATCTGGGAAAATCGATAGGAGAATTATGGCAATTATCAAAATTATTCCTAACAGGACCCAATCTCGTATCATTTCCCTCTTTTGTTTTTCTTTTAAGTTTCTCATAAAATTACCCCTATAATCAAAGCAATGATTATTGCAATGATAAAGCTTGTTCCGTTTCGAAAAATAGCTATCTTCTTTCCAAGCTCTTTTATTTCTAAAGGTAATGTGACTGCCCCAATCATTGTTAATGTGGTGATAAAAGCAGCTACTGCGCTAACTGATGCTCCTTCCTCTAAAAGAGAAAAAGCTAAAGGAAATGCTAATAAAGCTGGAATATGTAATATTGCACCTAGCCCTCCCACAAGTAATATGCCAGTAATTCCAGATTGCTCGCCCACAAATTTTGATATTTGCTCAGATGGAACAAATCCAAGGAGTAAAGCAATGATGATTATAATTACAAAAACCATAGGAAGCATTTTAATGAAAGATTTTCCAGCTATCCTTAGCGATCTTATTGCTTTATCCTTATCTTTAGCAAATGCCATCAAAAAACCAGCAACAGCTATAATATTTATAACGACAGCAGTAAAATTCATTTATCTCTCCTCTAACAAATCAATTACAATTTTTTTTGTTTTTAATTTCCATACTTTTTCTGGTGCTCCCCCTCTTTCAATATAATCAGCAACTTCTATAATACCTGCATTTTTAAGTTCTAATAAATGGTAATATAGCCCTGATTTTGTGAGTTTTTCACCTTTTTGGAGCAAATAGTTATAAATTTCTTCTGTACTCTTTTTTCCATTTCCAATATATTCAATAATTAGCCATCTAGTGCGAAAACGGAGAGCCTTTAAATAATTACGAATTTTGAACCATTTTGGAGGAACATCTTTTGGCGCGCAACAGGAAAGATTTTCACACATGTTGCTTACCTCTCTTAAATAAAATCTTTAATTCAGAAATGAACATTTTATAATTCAAAACAAGATGAATAATAGTCAATGCCATTATCAAAAAACCCGCAACAGTATGAAGCATTATAGCTTTCCCTTTTGGAGATATAAAGAGTTTAATGCCTGTTATTGAGGCCATTAAAAACATTATGGCTAATAGGATAGAAATTATGCTTCTCAACTTCATCAATTGTTTTTTATTCTTCATATGATAATCACTTCTTTCATTATGACAAATATTATTGTAATTGACTATAATATTATAGTAATATTTAATACTTTTTATCAGCTGTTAAAAAATTTTTTCATTCTACTTTTACTTCCACTTCATTTTCTTTTTCAGCAATCCATGGAATTTCTATTTCTGCTTTTGCTCCAGCTGGAATATTTATTCCTTCTATTCTATTTTTTTCTCTTCCATTAACTAGCAATATAATTTTTTTATTTTCAGCATCCTTTTCTCCAACATTCTCAATTTTTATTTTAGTTACTATTCTCTCTCCCTCCTTAAATTCTTTTGGCACATGTTCTATCTGCCTTTCTAATATTTCCTTTGGTTCTCTTAATGTAACAAGCAAATCTATTTTTTCGGTTTTTCCTTTTTCTGGAGATGCAACAAAATCTAGAGAAGCCCATTCTTCCAAAGACGAATCGCTTGGAACCTTAATTCTAACTTTTATAATTTCTTCTTCTTTACTATCTAAAACAATTTCTTCTTTATCCATATCAATTTTCCAATTTTCTGGTAATTTTCCTTCTATTCTAAAAGCAATTTTTGATTTTTTTTCAAGAGGATTAGATACTTTTATAGAAAATTCTGCTTCCTTTCCTGGAGGAATTTCGGCCATTTTTTCATCACATGATAGAACAACTGCTTTTTTTGTACTTTTTCCTAAATAAATTGCTATAATGAGCAAGCAAGCAACTAAAAGAACAAATAAAATATATCCTATAATTGTCCCCCATTTTTCTTTTTCTGGAGAAACATAATAAACAACTCTTATTGTTGAAGAAGCATAACTTTCCTTATCAGAATTTGTTGATTTTGCAATTAATGTAACTTTACATGTTGTTCCATTTGTTGCATTATCTGGAACAGTAACGAATACTTTTATACTTTCATTTTCTCCGGGATTTAAGGATAAAGCATTTTTTTCTAATTGAAAATCCCAATCACAATTAACTTCTAAATCATACATATCTGGCAAATCTCCAGTATTTTTAACATCGAATATAAAAGTTAATTTATCTCCTGGATTTGCTTCTATCTCTCCTGTTTTAGCTGTAACTTTTACATTATATTGAAGTGGAGCAATGCTTGTATTCAGCCATATTGAAGCAGTTCCTTGTTGTCCTTCTGCATATATGGTTATATTAAGATATTGTCCAGCTTTTGCATCGGTAGGAGCAGAAACATTTACTTCAGAAAAATTCCATGAATTTGGAGAAACTTTTACTTCATCTGGTTCTATTTCAACTCTCCATTTATTTCCTTCATAACTTGAAGAAAGTTTTATTGTATCTTCTCTATCTCCATAATTATAAATCAATAATGTATATGATGCAGATTGTCCAGGCTTTATTTTTTTCTCATTATCATAGCATTCTATACCTATTCCTTTCGTTACATTAAAAGCAACTAAAATATATGATTTTGTATAAATTGAATCATAATATATATTTGTAGCAGTAAATGGAGAGAAAATGCTAAATGGGAAATATGAAA
Source organism: uncultured Thermoplasmatales archaeon (assembly GCA_964503915.1). Lineage (GTDB taxonomy): Archaea > Thermoplasmatota > E2 > UBA202 > JdFR-43 > JAPDJP01. Next base: position 1,455 of record CAZDCH010000004.1, on the reverse strand, counting down.
GCAAGTCAATAGCTTTTTCAACTTTTATGCCCAATGAATGACCAGATGCTATAATATAATCAATATTTTCCATTTTAAATGTATAAGGTTTCATTGTTTCGTTTCCAAAGAACAAAATATAGGTTGGGCGAGTTGAATCAATTACATCAATATTTCCAGAGGGGGCAATATCTACTAACGAAACCTTAATTACTCTAATTTGAAAAGGCAATATATCTGGCTTTGCAAAAAATGCTTCTATAAATAAAGTTACGCTAATATCTCCATATATTTTCATTTCTTTATCAAAAGGAGTTGTAGCCCATATTACATCTCCTTCATCTAAATTAACATATGAAAAATATGTTGAAGATGGGGAAACAACATCTAATAATTTATATTGGGGAAAATTTGGATTATTCTCATCTTTTAAAAAATAGGTTGTTTCTGCCTTTACAATTAAAGGAAATAGGAGCAATATTATGATAAATAATTTTTTCATACAAGATGAAATAATGAAAGCTTATATAGATTTTGTTTCAGCTAGTTAAATTTTTATAGTTAATTTTGCTTGATTGATATGTTCTTTCCAAAAATTTTATTGTTTATGATATCCATTTCTGGAGTAGCTACTAATATTATTAATGATTTTCATGATGTTTGGATTTTTTCTTATGGATTATCTCATTCTTTTGAAGTAAATGGTTTTCATGAAACAGCAAATGGCTATGGCAATGATAGCAAAATATACATTGTCTATGAATATAACTTTCCATGGTTTTTATTTGGAAAATGTGTTATATGGAATGATACAGCTATCTTATTTAATAAGTTTCCTGGAACTTATTCAATAACAATTTATAATTATTCAGGATTAATATATTTCCAACCGACATTTCCAATATTATATGGTTATTGTGAAAAAATTGAAATAAGAACATTTAGATGATTAAGCTTCCATATAAATTGCTGGCTTACATGGCATTGCATATTTCTTCTTTCCTTTTGGATCATAATCTTTCTCAATGAAAATTTTTGCATTAAATTCTTTTTCTAAAAATTCTTTTGCTTTTTCAAAATAATTTCTTTCATCTATCTCTATAAATTCTTCTTTCCTTATTTCATTTATTAACTTTGAAGCATATTGAGAAGCTTCTTTCATATCAACATTCATTTTCTTTGCTTCTTGCATTAAATTTTTCATATCTAATCTTCCTTCTTCTTGTAATTTTTTAGCTATTTTCGCCAAATCCCATTTCCATGAAGGAGCAAAATAAATATAAATTTTTTGTGGCTTTATTCCAGTAACTTTTATTATTTCTTGCATATCGTCCATAGTTTCTTTTAAAACTTCTTCAGCCTTTAGAATTTTATAATTTATTTCACCATGTTTTGGAAATTTTTGCAACGAAACAAATGGCTCATTTCCCAATTTTTCCCACATTTCTTCTGCTAAATGAGGAGTAAAGGGTGTCA
>CAZDCH010000003.1:0-32694 GCA_964503915.1 uncultured Thermoplasmatales archaeon | reverse complement strand
ATCATGCATCACCAGTATTAAGAATTGGAGAAATGGGAAGAGCATATCATTGGGCAAATATTGCTCATCAATGGATGTATTATGCTGGTGATTACTATCATGGCTGTCGTTCAATAGGGCATTTAGCAATGGCAGAAAAGCCAATTATTGATTATATAAAGGAAGGAGAAATTCCACCAATTGGATTAGATGCAGATTTAAGATGGATGAGCAAAATTGTTGATTCAATATATAAATATGTAAAAAGCTTAGGAATTAATATAGATGGCATAATGGAGGCTTATGGAATAGTTGCGCCTAAGAAAGATATAAGATTTACAGTTACTCATCCATTAATAGGAAATGAATCTACAGCTGGTCAATTTATTGGAAAGACGCCTGCAGAAATGGCTGCTTATGTAGCTAGAAGTATTTTATATCCAGCATTGATTTTTGCAAATCCACATAAAGAATATACAACAACATCATTTATAAATTATCAAGATGGAAGAGAATGGTCTGGAAATGATAGAAATAGATATAATGCATATACAACAAGGGAAAATTTAGTATACTTTAGAGCATATGGAAGAGAATATAGAGGACATTGTGTATGGGACAATTTGTTAGTTGAACAAAATAATGGAGTCTCAGTATACTATTATACAGGACATGGAACTGGAGGAAGTGGTGTGAGCGAACATCCAGTTGGAAAAGGAATTGGAATAGATGGATGGAGAGGATATGCATATTGGAGCGGAAAAACACCTAGAAGTGGAGGATTTACCTGGTATGACCCTGAGCCTCCATTTGAATATGATATAATACATTTCAAATGGTGCGATATGCTTTGGGAGAATTTACATAGCTCATTTATATGCTGGATGAGCTGTACCACATTTGCCCATTTTGGGCCAGAAATATATCTTGAACATGGAGCAGTTGCAGCTTATGGAAATGCAAATACTGGACTAAGTCCAACAAATGAAATAATGGATTTACTTTTCTTTAAAAATTCATTGTACTATGGATTGCCAATAGGAGAAGCATTAGGAAAAGTTATATGGAGATTTGATAGAGATTATACAACAAGAGACCCAACTTCAATATATGGAAGATGTTCATTAAATGACATGTGGGGACAGATGGTTATATATGGAGACCCAATGCTTATAGTATATAGCCCAGCTCATTGGATTGAGCCTACGCCAGTAGATTCAACCCTTTAACTTTTTATCTTTTATCTTTTATCTTTTATATTATCTCTTGTGGTGCCCCTGCTATCGCAACCAAAGCCTTTGCTTCCATAAAATGTAGATTTCCTGGTATTATTATGGAATGGGGAGTATCTCCAAAATCCTCTTTTATTAAATTTTTCATATAGTCTGCTCTTGCAATAGCATCATCGGATGAAACTCTCGCAACAACAGCAATTAGCATATCCTTATCTATTATTCCTTCTCCTTTCCTATTTTCCATTTCAAGCAAAATTTTCATTGCTTCATTTGCTTTCATATAGCCATCGGTAGTATCTAAAAGAAGCAAAGTATGAAGACCCATTTTTAAATTATTTTTTATTCCTTCATAAGGAGAAAGGGGAAAATAGTTATTATAAGGTCTAGCAATACTTACAACTTTACCAAATTTATATATTTGCAATCCCAGCAAGCTAGCTGAAGCAGTTATTATACTTACTCCATGTATAATTTTTGTTTTTATCCCTTTTTCAATTGCTTTTATTCTTAAAGCAACGTGTGTCGTCGCTGCCATTGGGTCGCCACCAACTAGTAAGCCAACTTTTTTATGTTTTGCTTCTTCTAATATTTTTTCACCATCTTCTATTTCTTCTCTTTCCAAAACAATAATTTTTTTTCCTACCAATCTCTCAATTTTTTCTATTTCAATGCCAAGTTTAGTAGTATAAAATTCAGCGTATAATATATCACAATTTTTTGCCTCTTCAAGTCCTTTCAATGTTATATCCTTTTCATTCCATAATCCCAATCCAATGAATAGCAACATATAAAATAAATAGATATAAATAATATAAATATGTAAGAGATGGAATGCCTTTGTTTAATTACTCCAAAAAATATTGCTGAAAAAATTAGGAAAAAATTGTTAAAGGAGAATTTATTGATAAAAAATTTAAAAGTTAAAAGGAATGGAAAATTTGTTTATTTTCCAATTAAAAAAGCTATTTCAATTGAAAAATGTAGAATCAGTAGAGAAAATTTTGAAGAAGTTAAGAGAAAAAATTATGAAGAAATTTTGGAAAAAAAGGGAATAAAAATTGAATCAATTTCAATGGACATTATAGGAGATATTGCAGTAATAAGGTTAAAGAATGAAGAAAATGTAAAAGAAATTGCAAATGCAATAATGGAGACGAACAAGCATGTAAAAGTTGTGTGTTTAGATAGAGGAGTAAAGGAAGATTTTAGGATAAGAGATATTGAAATAATTGCTGGAGAAAATAGGACAGAAACGATCCATATTGAGTATGGATTAAAAATAAAGATGGATATATCAAAAGTTTATTTCTCTCCCCGTTTATCAACAGAAAGAATGAGAATAGCAAAGCAAGTTAAGAAAAATGAAATAGTAATAGATATGTTTGCAGGCGTTGCTCCATTTAGTTTAGTTATTGCTAAATATTCAAAACCAAAAAAAATTTATGCAATAGATAAAAATCCATATGCTATTAAATATGCAAAGGAAAATGTAAAGATAAATAAAATAGATAATATTGAAATAATGGAAGGAGATGCATTAGAAATTGTCCAAAATTTACCAAAAGCTCATCATATAATAATGAATTTACCACATAAAAGCTTTAAATTTTTACCAGTTGCAATTAAAAAGGGGAAAATTTTACATTATTATGAAATAATTGATAGGGGTAAAATTGGTGAAAGAACAAAAGAAATAAAAGAAATTGCTAAAAAATTAGGTTATGAGATCGAAATTAAAGATGTTAGGAAAATCGGTAGCTATTCTCCTTCAAAAGTAAAGGTTGGCATGGATTTATATGTTATTTAGATTTTCCAATGCTTTTGCAATTAGTCTAACGCTTTCTTCTAAATCTCTTAAACTAATCAATTCAACGCCAGAATGCATATATCTAGTTGGAACACTTACAACCCCGCAAGGTATGCCGGCTTTTGTAATATGAATAACTGCCGCATCTGTTGTTCCTCCTTCAGAAACTTCTAATTGATAATTTATTCCTTCCTTTTCTGCAGTTTCTTTTAGCCATTTCAAAATTCTATGTTGAGTTATTATACCTCTTCCACTAGCATCTGCAACAGTTATGACTGGTCCATTCCCTAATTTAACAATACTTTCCTCCTCTTTTATACCAGGATGATCTCCAGCAACAGCAACTTCACAAACTATTGCTATATCTGGAGATAAACCATATGCTGATGTTCTCGCTCCCTTAAGCCCTACTTCCTCTTGTACTGTTCCAACAGCATATATTGTTGCATTACTTTTTGTATTTTTAATAGCTTCAATCATCATTACTATTCCCACCCTATTATCTAATGCTTTTCCAGTTACAATATCATTTATTAATTCCTTCATTTCAACATCGAGAGTTATTGGTGTTCCTATGCTTATGCCCGCTTTTTCTACTTCTTCCTTATTTTTAGCACCTATATCAATAAACATTTCCTCTGCTTTTATTGCTTTCTTTTTTTCCTCATCCTTCATCAAATGAGGAGGCTTTGAACCAATCACTCCATATACTTTTCCTTTTCCTGTGTGTAAAACAACTCTACTATTCAAAAGAACAGCATCATACCATCCTCCAAATTTTGTAAATCTTATAAAACCATTTTTATCTATACTTTTCACCATTAAACCAATTTCATCCATATGGGCAGAAAGCATTACTGATGTATCGCTTCCTTCTTTTATAGCAATTATATTTCCTAGAGTATCTATTCTTATTTCGTGAACATAATTTTCTAATTCTTCTTTTATTATATTTCTTATTTCATCCTCATATCCAGAAATTCCGTACGAATTTGAGAGCTTTCTTAAAAGCTCTTTCATAGGGTTATAAAAAAAGGTTTATTTAAACTTAGCCACCAGTCGGACTTATTATTATAGTAATGATATCTCCATCATTTATCTTATCTCTTTTTGTAGCATATCTATAATTTATTGAAAAAATAAGATGTTCTTTTATATCGTTTAAACTTTTATCTTTTTGTATAAGAAAATTTAATAAATCCTCAATATTTTCGAATCTTTTTGGCAAAACCATTTCTTGGCCAAATTTCTCTCTCAATTTACCGAAAAACTTTATCTTTATCACAATTTTTAAATATCAATACCTTTTAAATTTTTATGAAAATATTTGCTATATTTACTACATTTATTATTTTGGGAGTAGTTTTTGTTGGAGCAACTATTACTGGAGAAATGGTACCAGGCTATAAAAAAGGCTGTATATTGGTAGAAGGAAATGCATCGTTTTTAGCACCAATACCAGTAAATTATACTTTAATTAAAACAATGCCATTTTACAGCATGGAAACGATTATTTCAAGATATTGAAAATAAAAAAAGAGAAATGGGGGCGGAGGCAAACCCCCATGAAAGGAAGAGGAGGCGGGCAGGACTACCAGAGTATTTCTAAGAAACTATCACAGTTCCATCATAGACTACAGTGCCCATTATCTCAACTGTTACTGCAAACTCAGTTGGGGATGATATGGATGTTCCATAGCCTGTTGTCCCACTAATAGCCCACTTAGGGGATTTGCTAGCATTATAAGTTAAAATAATGTTTTGTCCTACAAGCCAATTGGAGGGTTCAGTTCCAGCTACTTTCTCACCATCCACATAGATAGCGAAGTCATTGCTTGCATATCCATTGGTGGGATCATAGTTATCTCCTCCTTTGGTCAAAATAACTCGTATCTGGTCATTCTCCCCTTTTACCGTTACTGCTGCATTCTCTGATTGCTTTCCGCTTTTAAATCCACTGACCCATACATAGATTGTTGCTGCAAGTACTACTGTTATTGCTACCATCAATATTATTGCTATTATTGGGCTTACGCCCGCCTTTTCTTTTATTATATTTCTTATTTTTCTCATGGTATCACCAATTTTATATACAAAAGGAGTATATAAATTTTTTGCAATTTGCAAGCATTTTGTTTATTTTTTGTTAGCAAAATTTTAAAATTTATACCAAACTATTTTAAATATATAACATTTTTGTTTTATGTTTGTTAAAAGTCATGAAGAAGTAAAAGCGGAAGAAGTTAAAAATGAAGGAGCAAAAAATGTTTATATTCAATGGCTTATTCCTCCAGATAAAGCCAGAACATTTGCTATGAGAAGATTTGTTATAAAAAAAGATGGTCATACTCCATTACATAAACATGATTGGGAACATGAAATATTTGTTTTAGCTGGAGAAGGTGCAATAGTTGATGAAAATAAAAATGAATATCCTTTAAAACCGGGATATTTTGCATATGTAAAGCCTAATGAAATACATCAATTTAAAAATGTTGGCAATGAAGATTTTATATTCTTATGCTTAATACCAGTATGAAAACTTTCTTTATATCAAGGGAAGAAATAAGAAATCCATTAATAGAAGAAATGAAAACTGTTGGAAGAATTATTAAGGAAAAGAAACTAGTTGAAAAAACATATGGAAATATTAGCATTAGATATGGGAAAAGAATGATCATTACAGCAACTAATGCTGATTTAGGAAATTTGAAAAATGAAGATTTTGTAGAAGTTGTAGACTATAATCCATTTACAAATATTGCTTTGGCAATAGGATTAAAAAATCCTTCTATAGAAACACCAATGCATTGGTTAATATATAGAAAGCCAGATATAAATGCAATAATACATGTTCATAAGCTATATGAAAATGTCCCTACAGCAAAATATGCTCCTCCTGGAAGCGTAGAACTTGCTATGGAAGCTTTAAAAGCCTTAAAAAATTCCAATTTAATAAATTTGGAAAAACATGGAAGCGTAGCTGTTGGAATAGATTTAAAAAAAGCTTTGGAGGAATTGAAATGCTTGTGAATGGCAAAGAAATGAGGAGCTTATGGTATGAAGAAGGTTGTTTAAAATTAATAGACCAAAGAAAGCTCCCAGCAAAACTTGAAATATTCGTTGCAAAAAATGAAAAAGAGATATCATATGCAATTAAAGAAATGGTTGTGAGAGGAGCCCCAGCTATTGGATGCGCAGCTGCTTATGGCATAGCAATGGCAAAAGATAAAGAAAAAGCTGCCAAATTGCTGCGCAATACAAGACCAACTGCTCATGATTTATTTTATGCAGTTGATTATATGCTCGATAGGATTGAACAAGGAGAAGATGCAATTAAAGCTGCAAATAAATATGTTGAAAATATTATTGAAAAATGCAGGAAAATAGGAGAATATGGAAAAAAATTGATTAAAAGAAATGATAGAATATTAACCCATTGTAATGCTGGCGCATTAGCTTGCGTTGATTATGGTACCGCCTTATCTCCTATTAGAATGGCCAAAGATAAAAACATATTTGTATGGGTTGATGAAACAAGGCCACGTTTGCAAGGATTGCTAACAGCATGGGAATTGCAACAAGAAGGAATAGAATATGCTATTATAGCTGATAATGCAGCTGGTTATTTAATGCAGAAAGGAGAAATAGATTTAGTAATTGTTGGAGCAGATAGAATAGCAACAAATTATGATATTGCTAATAAAATAGGAACATATGAAAAAGCAGTTTTAGCTAAAGAAAATAACATTCCATTTTATGTTGCTGCTCCACTAAGCACTTTTGATAGCAATATTGAAAATGGAAATCAAATAGAAATTGAAGAAAGAAATGAAAATGAAATAATAAATATATATCCATGGAAGCCAAAAAAAGTGAAAAATCCTGCTTTTGATATTACGCCTGCAAAATATATAGATGCAATAATAACAGAAAAAGGAATAATTAAAATTTAAATTTAAATTAAAATTTAACTATTCCTATCTTTATTTTCTTATCTCCTATTTTCCATTCTTTTAATAGATTTCCTTTTGGCTCTCTTGTATAAATTATTTCTTTACTCCTTGTTTCATTTTTAATATAATTTTCCCATTCCATAAGCTCTTTTTTTTCTATATTAATTTCAACATTAATTTTTTCTTCCATTTCTAGCTTTAATTCCTTCCTCATTTCTTGTATTCTTCTTATTATTTCTCTTACAAATCCCTCTTTTAACAATTCAGGAGTTTGTATTATATTTAAAGCCAATATATATTCATCTACTTTCCCAACCGCATATCCCTTTTTTTCTTTCAATTCTACGTTAAAATCTTCTTCTTCAATTTTTTTTCCATATATTTTCTTGCCTATTAATTTATCAACAGGCGTTGATTCAATTATTTTCGCTACTTCCCCTGTTTTTTCCTTAAATTTCTTTCCCAATTTAGAATAATTTGGCTTTGCAATTTTTTCCATAAATTTTTCTTCATTTTCTTCAAACAAAACATTTTTTACATTTATTTCCTCTTTTATTATTTCCTCAAAATTTTTTAATTTTTTTAATTTTTTTAATTCGCTCCCAACAATTATTATTTCTTTTAATGGATATCTCAATTTAATTCCTTTTTTTGCTCTTATAGCTCTTGCTTCCTCTACTATTTTCCTTACCTTTTCCATTTTTTCTTCTAATTCTTTATCAATCAATTTTTCATTATAATTAGGATAATCACATAAATGAACGCTTTCATCTTTTGTAATGCACAAATAAATTTTTTCTGAAATAAATGGAACAAATGGAGCAGTTAATTTTGAAATAGTTACTATTACTTCATATAAAGTAGAATATCCAGCCATTTTTTCAATGTTTTTTTCCTCAATCCAAAATCTTCTTCTAGAATTTCTTATGTACCAATTACTCAAATCATTTATAACAAATTCTTCAATCATGCGAGCTGCTTTGTGAACTTCATATTTTTCCATTTTTTCCATAACATTTTTTATCAAACTATTCAACTTAGATATAATCCATTTATCAAGAAGCAATCTTTCATCAATTTCTACAAAATCTTTTTTATAATCAAATTTGTCTAATGATGCATAGGTTTCATAAAAAGAATAAACATTCCAAAAAGTAAGTAAAAATTTGCTCAATGCATCTTTTACAACTTTTTCATAAAACCTTTTAGGCTGCCATGGAGGAGAAGAGGAAATCAAGTACCATCTCAAAGCATCTGCCCCATATTTTGCAAATATTTCGTTTGGTTCAACATAATTACGAGCCTTTTTAGACATTTTTTGCCCTTTTTCATCTAAAATTAATCCTAGAGTTAGAACATTTTTATATGGTATATCGTTAAAAATTAAAGTTGATACTGCCAATAAGGAATAAAACCACCCCCTTGTTTGGTCAATTGCCTCGCATATAAAATCTGCAGGAAAATTTTGCCAAAATTTTTTTTCATTTTCAAAAGGATAATGCCATTGTGCAAAAAAAGCTGCTCCAGAATCATACCATGCATCTATAACTTCTTCAACTCTTCTCATTTCCCCTCCACAATTACATTGAAGCAATATTTTATCAACATAGGGGCGATGTAAATCTAATTTTTCTGGAAAATTAATTGCTCTTTCTTTCAATTCCTCAATGCTTCCAATACAAATTTCTTTTTTACATTTTTTACAAATCCATATTGGTAATGGAGTTCCCCAATATCTTTTTCTTGATAATGCCCAGTCTCTAGCTTCTTTAATAAAATCCCCAAATCTTCCATATTTTATATGTTCTGGATACCAATTTATTTTCTCATTGTTTTTGATTAATTCATTTTTAAGTTTTGACATTCCTATAAACCATGATTCAATAGCATAGTATAACAAAGGCGAATCGCATCTCCAACAAAATGGATATTGATGCTTATAAGTTTGCTTACTAATCAATAGCCCCCTCTTTTTTAAATCCTCAATTATTTCATTATCCGCTTCTTTAACAAATTTTCCAGCCCATGGCTTTACCTCCTTTTTAAATTTTCCTTCCCCATCAACAAGCTGTATGATGGGCAAATCATATTTTATACCAACTTCATAATCCTCTTCGCCAAAAGCGGGAGCAATATGAACTATTCCCGTACCCTCATCCATTGTAACAAATTCTGCCAATATAACATACCAACATTTTTTACCTGGCTCTATAAATTTATACAATGGTTCATATTCCATTCCTTCTAACTCTTTTCCTTTGAATCTCTCCAATTCTCTATATTCTTTATTTTTTAATAAAATAGCTGCTCTTTCTTCAGCCAATATAAATTTTTCGCCATTATATTCTATTTTTATATACCATTCATTGGGATGAACAGCCAGAGCAACATTTGAAATAAGGGTCCATGGAGTTGTGGTCCAAGCCAAAAAATATTCATTTTTTCCCTTAATTTTAAATTTAACAAATATTGAAGGGTCTTCAACTTCTTTATAGCCTTGCGCCACTTCATGAGATGATAGAGTTGTTCCGCATCTTGGACAGTATGGAGTTACTTTATATCCTCTATAAAGCAATCCTTTTTTCCATGCTTCTTTTAATGACCACCATACAGATTCGATATATTCATTATCTAAAGTAATATATGGATTTTCCATATCGATCCAAAAGCCAACCCTTCTAGTCATTTCCTTCCACGCTTTTTCATATCTGAAAACACTTTTTTTACATGCTTCATTAAATCTTTCAATACCATATTTTTCAACTTCCTGTTTATTTCTCAAGCCAAGCATTTTTTCAACTTCTATTTCTACTGGTAGTCCATGTGTATCCCATCCTGCTCTCCTTTCTACATAATATCCTCTCATTGTTTTATAACGCAAGATAACATCCTTCATTGCTCTCGTTAAAACATGTCCAGGATGTGGCAATCCATTTGCAGTTGGTGGTCCTTCTAAAAATATAAATTTTTCCCTCCCTCTATTTTTTTCAACGCTTTTTTCAAATATTCTATTTTTTTCCCAGTAATTTAAAATCTCTTCCTCGATTTTAGGATAATTTTCGATCATTTTTATGGAAATAGGTGGCATATTAAAATATTTTATGCAACTTCGGGCCCAAATTTTTTCATACCTTTTTTATCTACTCTTATTTGTGGAAGAGGTATTGGAGGAGGCAACTTTAATTCTCTCGCAATTATTACAGCTTCAGGAACACAAAAATGCATTATTGCAGTATGTATTTGTGAAGCAATTTCGTTTGGCATGTTTTTTTTGCTTTGCCATCTTTTTGCAATTTCCTCAGCATTTTTATCTTCATATATGAAAGTTCCTTCAAATTTTATTATTCCTAATGGACCATAACTTGTTGTATATTCAAATTCAACTTGAGCTTCCCCTTTTCCTATAATTGAGAATAAAGTTATACTACTATTGTGATCTATTCTAATATTCATTGGGCGAGAAAAATCTTTAATAAATCTTCTTGCTTCAATGCTTTTTATTTCCATATTTTTTATTTTCATAACTCTCTAATATTCATGTATTTATATTATTTATATTTTTATTTAATACTTAATATTAGCAATATAGCCAATGCCAACGTTTCAAAAAATTGGGGGAATAACGGATAAAAAATTATCATTATTTTTTGAATAAGAAGAACGCCAATAAAAAAAACCAAGCCCAATGTAAAAGATGATTTTGTTTTTAAATAGCTACTTAAATATATGATTAATAAAGCAAGTAAAAGAGCCATATTTAGAACAATTGAAATTACAAAAACCAATCTAAAAGGCATTTTTATTGGAAATGCCGCAAGAGCAAGCAAAATTAATACTTTATCCAATTTCATGTTACATCATCTCCTCCTTATTTATTTTATTTTTCCCAATTTTTTCCCAAATTTCATAAAAATATTTCATATTTTGTTCCAACAATTCCGATATAAAATATACTTTTGCATATCCTTCTCCAATAGAAGTTATAAGGCTATTTTTTTCCAAAATTTTTAAATGATGTCTAACTGTCTTATAATCTAGGCCCAATTTTTTGGAAAGCTCATTTGCATTCATTGGTTTGTTGGCAAGCATTTCAATAATCCTCCCCCTGTTTAATCCTCCTACTGTTCCAGCAAGCAACCACCACAATATTTTTTTAATTGGATTCAACAATTAAAATGGAAAAAGGCCTTATAATGTTTAAGAAATGTTTAAGAAAAAATTTTGCTTATTTTATAAATGTTTGTCGAAATGGAAAATATAAAACCATATAAAATTATTGAAAGAGAATATCAAATTAACATATTGAATTCAATAAAAAATAAGAATTCATTGGTCGTTTTACCTACTGGTTTAGGTAAAACAATAATTGCAATTATGCTATTAGCATATAAATCGAAACATGGAAAAATTTTATTTCTAGCTCCAACTAAACCATTATGCGAACAGCATTTTTCAAATATAAAGGAAATAACTACATTAGACAACATTTTTTTAGTAACTGGAGAAAAAATGAAGAAAGAAAAAAGAAAAAAAATATATGATATAGCTAAAGTAATTGTTGCAACTCCACAAACCATTGAAAATGATCTAGATTTTATAAATTTTAAAGAATATAGCCTAACAATTTTCGATGAAGTTCATAGATGCGTTGGAAACTATTCGTATGTTCCAATTGCAAAAAAATGTATAGAAAATAATGTTCAAACTCTCGGCTTAACAGCATCTCCCGGAAGCGATTATTCAAAGTTGAAGGAAGTTATAGAAAATTTGGGAGTAGAAGTAATTGAGGCGAGAACCGAAGATGACCCGGATGTTAAGCCATATATTCCAGAAAGAAAATTGAGATGGAAAGTAATAGAAATGCCAAAAGAAATAAAATTGATTTCTATTAAGATAGATGAAATAATAAATGATTTTTTAACCGAGCTTAATAAATATATAAAAATGCCAAAGAGAATAACAAAGAAAATGTTGATTTCATTTCAAGAAAAATTGCAAGAGATTGCAAATGAAAAAGGAGGCGTTTTTTATAATGCTGTTAGCACAATATCGGCATTAATAAAAATTTATCATTTAAAGGAAATGTTAACGAGTCAAGGAATTGATTCAGCAAGGAATTATATAAAAAAAATTGAGATAGATTCTTCAAAAGGTGGGAGGAAAATAAGAGGACATAAAAATTATAGGGAGATAAGGGAAAAAATTTTTGAGATAAGCCAGGAAAATCCAAAACTTGAAATTACTAAAAATATATTAATGCAACATTTTAAATCTAATAAGAATGCAAAAGCAATTGTTTTTGCAGAGTATAGGGATACAATAGATGTTTTAGTAAACGAACTTAACAAATTAAATGCAATAAAAGCAGCAAAATTTATAGGACAAGCTAAAGGAAGAGGAAATGGAATGAGTCAAGATGAACAGAAAATGATAATCAAGCTTTTTAAAAGCGGCTTTTATAATGTTCTTGTTTCAACAAGTATTGGAGAGGAGGGAATAGACATTCCAGCAACTAGTTTAGTTATATTTTATGAGCCAGTGCCATCTGCCATTAGATATATACAAAGGCGAGGCAGAACAGCTAGAGGCGGTTTACCAGGTGAAGTATACATATTAATAATGAAAGGCTCACGAGATGAAGCATATTACTGGAGCAGCAAAAGGAAAGAAAGAAAAATGATTTATCAAATAAAGAAGCTTAAGGATATATTAAAAAGGGATATATTAAAAAAACAGGCAAAACTAGATAGGTTTTATTAACTATTTTGATTTTATTTTTTTATGAAATTAGTAAAATTTTAATCATATTTCTCATACAAGCTATTAATTCTGTAAAAGATGAGATATTATATATGTTTAAACTGTATGAGAGTTGCATTTTCCCCTACAAAGGTTAAAATAAATTGTAGAAGCTGATGAATTAGCTTGTTATTTAAACAGAAGTCATGGCAAAAACGAATTTTAATGACTGGAAAAACTTGAATTTAAACTAAAAATTCTTTCTACTATACTTAAAGTAAAATGGTCCAACAACTATATATACTATTGTAGAAAAAAGCAATAAATAGACAAATAATTTTATTCCAGTTATTGCAAGAAAAATTATTATGCATGCAACAATAGCAAAATGCTTTTCTATTCTTGGATAGTAAATATTTATAATCATTAAAAAAGATAATATTATAAAACTAATTATAACTAAATAAAAAGGGAAATAAAGGTATGATAGAGAGATTATAATAATTGCTGATGCTGGGGTTGTTATTCCAATAAAGAAATCTTTTTTACTTATATGATAATTTACTAGATGTAGCATACCAAAAATTATAAATAGAGCAGAGGAAAAAATAAAAGGAATGCTAAATTTTACTTCATAAAATATATATGTTAGAATACAAGGAGCAATTAAAAAAGAAACAATGTCTGAAAATTCATCTAAATATCTTCCTAAATATCCCCCATATTTTCTAGCAACAATTCCATCCATTCCATCAGCTAAAACACAAAGTAAAATGAAAGCAAAAGAAATATATATTTTTTCTTGAATAGAAAAATAAATAGAAAATAATCCTAAAATTCCATTTATAATAGTGAAAGAATCAGCAAACGATAGTTTCAATAAAACATTTTTTTCGTTCATAAAGATGCCGCGGGAGGGGTTCGAACCCTCGACCTTGCGGTCTTCAGCCGCACGCTCTCCCAAACTGAGCTACCGCGGCACTATATTTCCCTCATTTTTTGAAGCTTACTTATTAGTTCATTTATTATATTTCTGAACTCATTAATAAATTCTTCTGTCTTTTCTGTTGTTATAGCACCATTTGTTGATGGCTTTATCAATCCATTACTTTCTAGAATTCTTAAAGAATATCTTACTTTATGAGGTGGCAATCCCGTTAACTCGGATAGTTTTATTATACCAATTGGCCCCTTTTGACTAACTATTTTTAGGATTTGCAAATGTCTCTCCATTACTTCTATTTCTTCTTTTAACTTATCCATAAGATTCATCTAAACACAAATGTAATAAACCAACTATATAAAAAAATTTATGTTGAAATTTCAATTCTACAGGGAGTCGGCAGCTTTGCTATTGCCCTTTTCAAAGCAAGTTTTGCATGTTCTACATTTTCTGGAGTTGTCCATATTGTTATTAATTTTTGCCCTTCTTTAACTCTAGCAGCTGTTCCAACTGGCTTACCATAGGCTTTTCTCATTCCTTGTGAAACTCTATCTGCTCCTGCCCCTGTTGCTTGTTTATTTTCTCTCACAACAACATGAGGATATATCCTAATTTTTAAATGGTAATTTGTTTTTCCAGCTTTTTTCATTATATAACGATTTGCAGCAACACGAGCAGCTTCAAGAGCACGATGTAAAATATTGCATTTTTCTTTTGCAATCAAAGAAATTTCAACTGGAAAATTTGCATTTAAGTTACCTAAATCAAACTGAGTAATGCGAGGATTTGGAACTCCTCCAATATATTCCTTTCTTGTTGTAACCCTTCCTTTTATATCCCTATACATCTTTGCTGGTTTTCTTGCCATGATGCTACATGAAGATTTATTATATAAAAGTTGCTAATCCTATTTTTACATCCTTAAAAAACATTTTTATATGCAAAATAATATTTTTATAGGGCTCGTAGCTCAGCTAGGTAGAGCGGCAGGCTCTTAACCTGTTGGTCGGGGGTTCAAATCCCCCCGAGCCCGCTACAAACATAAGGAGAGATTCTGACAGCATGTTCCTTTTTTTGTGAGGTATTGTTTTTTTCCTTAAAGGATCTTCAATTTTTGGATTTTCTAAAGCTGCTTTATAATCTGCTTCGATTATATGCAAATAAATTCCAGTTGTTTCGATGCTTTCATGCCCCAGCAATTCCTGAACGATGCGAATATTTAAACCAGCTCTAAGCCAATTTGTTGCTGCGTAATGGCGTAATGAATGCGTATGAATCCATGGTAAACCTGCCTGTTTTGCCCTCCTTTTTATTATGTTTCTTAGATAAGTTGGAGTTAATCTTCCATTTTTAGTTGTAAATAAAGCCTTTTTATCTGTTGGCATACGATGATATTTTATGTAATTATAAAGGCTAGGAACATTCTTTCCATTTAATAACCTCTTCGGAATGGGAATAATTCTTATTTTTCCTCCTTTTCCTCTTATGGTTAATAAACTATTTTTCCAATCTATATCATCTAAATTAATGTTGCATAATTCTCTAGCTCTTAAACCTAATAAAGATAGAGTATAGATTATTGTTCGATCTCTTTTTGAAGTTGGATCTTTTCCTTTACAGGCATCTAACAATCTTTTATATCTCCTGTTAATGGAATTCGGCGGGGCGGATGATGTTCTTTGTATCTTTTGAATTTAAGATCTAATTGTCTAAATTTGCACCATCTGTTCAAAGCACGAACATAATGATTTAATGCTGAATAAGAAGAACCCTGTCTTAACTTTTTTGCAAAGAAAGCATATACTTGTTTTTCTAAATCATTTTTTTGAGCCATCAAATTGATGCCATTTTTTTCCAAATGTTTTAATTTGCGGATAGTTTCAATTATTGTTGTCTCTGAAAGCTGTTGAATTGCAACTGCATGATTTATAAATTCCTGCCATGTAGCATCGCTAATCATTTCTCCTCCTTGAAAAGGCGAAAGGACCAGCAGGAGGAGGCAAGTTTTTTAAATAAAAAAAGGGATGCAACAGGAGGGGAGATGCAAATCCTGCTGGTCCTCCCATTCTTTCTTTCATAAAAAAATTTTACCAGAAAGGCAGCCATACCAATACTTGCTGTTCTTTTTATGATCTCACCTCCTCCTGACCGTTTTTCTGTTTTTCCATCAGCTCTGGTAGGTATTTTTTGACAAGAAGTCTATCTGTATTTCCCCACCATTCAAGATTAGTTAGGTCATGTAACACAACAGCTCTTATGATTGCTTGAGCAAGTTGTTCGTCATTTAACCGATCTATCAGTTTTTTCCATTCCTTTGGTGGATTCCAAGGCTTAAGTATTTCCCAAGGATTCGTTTCAGCAATCTCATCAATTAGCTTCAATAGAACAATCCTTAATCCATTTGTATGCAATTTTGTTATTCTGATGGTTTCCAGATTTTTCTTAACGGTTTTAATTGTTTCTCTGATCCTCTTTTTGATTTCCTCTTCAGCTTTCCTCTGTTTTTCTTTGAAACATGATGGATTGAGGCATACCGGTATTTTTTTGCCATTCCATCTTATTCCCATCTTTTTATGCGGACAACTTTCGCACACGCTGACATCAAATTTTGGTGCATCCCATGTATCGGCCAGCTCTACATAGTTTCCATATCCTATTTTATCGAGATCCACAATGCTCTTCTGTTTCATTTCTTCAAGTTCCTTTTCCTTTGCCTCTCTGAGTTTTCGCTTTGCCTCCTTCAGTTTCATTGAGAAGCATTCTTTATGGAGGCATATCCTTGAGTTGTTGAATTTTATCGGAGCTTTGCAGTTCTTGCATTCCGAAAAATCAAAATATTCCTGGACATCCTTGAGAGTGTAGCCGAAAAAGTCAAGATTGAGTGCGTAGGTCCTGTTTTGCACAGCATGAATGAGAATCCAATCTATATCATTTGATGTATTTTTAATTTCCTTCAGAATGAATTTGATAACGGGCCATTTTGCAAACGGAACTATTTTAAGAGCCTGTTCAATGGTAAGGCGACTCTCCTCCACCAGCTTCTGCAGTTCCTCTGGCAATTCCAGGAGGCGGAGGCGTTTTGATATCCACGATTCGCTTTTGCCAATCCTTTTCGCCAGATCCTCCTTTTTGATGCCGCTTGCAATGATTTTTTGCAGGGCATGTGCTTCCTCAATTGGAGTTAGATCCTTTCGCTGCAGATTTTCCATGAGCATGATTTCCATCATCTGTTCATCGGTGTATTCACGGATAATTACTGGCACTTTGTCAAGACCAACCATCTTCGCTGCACGGAGGCGACGCTCACCAGCAACGAGCTCATAATGGTTTCCCTTCGGTCTTACTATTATTGGTTCCAGGATTCCGTGGTTCTGAATGCTTTTTGCAAGTTCCTTCATGCTATCATCATCGAAGTTTTTTCTAGGATTGAGACCTGTGATTTTAATCAAGTCTATCGGGATATATGTTCCTAGTGTCAGCTGCACGGTTCCGCCTCCTCCAAGAAGATTCTTCTGTTAAATCTGGTGCACCAGATGCTGTTGCCAACTTCTTCTGGCTTTGCATATTTGCAATCCCGGCAATTGTTGTTGCAGCTTTTTTCTTTTTTCTTCTCAATTTTCTTTTTGATTTCATCCCATCTGCCTGTTTTTCTCATATTGTAGATTTTATCCTCAACCTGTTTCCTTCTTAACCCAAGTTGCCTTGCAATTTCGGAATATGACATCTTTTCGAGATTTTGAACAATGAAAATTTCTTCTTCTTCTTCGGTAAAGTGATGTCTCTTCTTCTTTCTTTTTGGGAAACTGTTGCTAGGATCTGGAACCTGTACCTCTACTTTTTTTGCTTTTGCCTCATTTGCTTTCGTCAGATAAATTACATTGGTAGCATTAGTCTCTATGTTAAAGTTGCCAAGTTTTGTGATCAATGAAAGAATTTTTGAAACCTCCTCCGTGTTTAGGCCGGAAATGGTTATCATTACTGGCATTTTCTCTCCTCCTTTGCCTCCCCTAAAAAATTATTCTTTTCTATTTTGATGATGTGATGCTTGTTTATTCTGAATTCTTTGCCATCTCTCCTTTTTATTGTAATAAAAATTTCATCTTCATCATCAAGTATTTCTCCCTTGATGGATCCTATACGTTCTCCATCCTTAAAAACTATTTTTGCCCAAGCCTTTTCCTTACCTTCCATCTCCATACCTCCTCAAGGAAAGCAGGCGGGAATGCTCGGATGGGGCAGGCAAAGCCCACCCCCTCCTATTTTTGTTGGTTTCTTTGAGCCCCGCCTGCTTTGCAAAACTATAATGTTTGTATATTTATAATATTTGCGATTTTATAATACTTATAGTTTTGCAATAACATATAATCACTTTAAAAATAATTTAACGTTATCAAACTGATAATAAATGAATATTCTGAAATGGTTAGAAAAAAGTGGATCAACAAAAATTTTATTGACTTTAGTTGAATACGAAAAACTTACAATTACACAATTACAAAAAAGATCTGGTGTTGTTTCGAATACATTGTATGATAGGTTAAAGGAATTGGAAAAAAAGAAGCTCATTAATAGAGAAGAAAGAGCTATTGAAGAACCTGATTACATTTTTAGAAGAGTGGTTTTTATTTCTCTTACTCCTAAAGGTAAAAAAGTAGCAGAAAAATTGATGGAAATAAAAAGGATTATGGAGGAGGAATGAATGAGGAATCTTTGTATGGATGGGATATAAAAGTTCCAAAAGAGAAAAAAGTTCCAAAAAATAAGAAGAAAAAGAAGAAAACTTATCCTGAATTTTGCATTGGAGTAGGAATATTTAGCTTTTTATTTGGTATGCTGATCTTTCTTGATGGATGGTGGCGATATAACAATCCTTTTTTTCCTTTTGCATCGGAGACAATAAAACAGGAAATAGTGTTTGAAATATTGTTTGGATTATTTTTTGTGGTTGTAGGATTAGCTATGATGATAAAAGGATTCATAGATTATGCAAAAGAAAAAGAATAAGGAAAGAAGTTAAGGATCCACGCCCCATTTTTCCGCCAGCTCCTGGAATTTTTCTTCTTCCATATCAATGATAATTTTTGCTAGATCATCTAATAATTCATTTATTCCTTTTCCTTCTTCTTGGCATTTTTTAGCTTTTTTATAAATGAACTTTGCTACATCAACAGGACGAACAAATACATTCTTTTCAATTATGATCTTTCTTTTAATGTTATCACCTCCTGTAATTTTATTAATTAATTGGCAATGTAAAAAAGTTGGAGGGGGAGAGAATATTTCAAAATCTTAGAGGGGGAGAGGAGTAATTTATAAAATTATATGCACCTACATCGTAATATATATAGATATATATAATAGACAATGAAAAATGTTTCATGCCTTGCTGCCTGTCAGGCAGCAATTCAGCAAATTTTTAAGATATAGCCAGGATGCACTCAGCAAAACGTTCGTTTTGCTGAGCAAAGGTGCGAAAGGGGGGTGAAAATTTTTTTTATTCATCTCTTATGTTCCGAAACTCAAAACATCCATTTTTTGAACTCCACCGGGTGGAGTAAAATTTAAATAAAAAAAGGACACGCTTCTCTACACATTTTGGATTAATGTCATAGGCTAATATCTATACCAAGCTTCTCTGCGACACATTTTAATAGATTTCCCTCTATCAAGAAATGACTTTACTAATTTTGGCAAGTCTGCCATTTCTTGTAGAATCTGTAAATCTTACTTTCTTTGGCAAATTTTTAGATTCGGAACTACTGTTTTTGTATGTAAATTTGTATGATTTTTTACATTTCACGAAATCCTTAATTTTCACAAAAACTAAGGGGGTTTCATTGCAAATTTGCTATTCTATTAAGCCCGCCTTGCGGAGTGTGCTTGTTATTGTGCCAGCTCCAACTTTTAGCTGCATTTGAATTTCCTTATATGTTTTACCCTGCTTGTGCAACTCGATGATCTTTTCTTTTTTCCATGCCGGGATTCGATCCCGACCTTTTGGATAGCCAATCTGCTTTCCAGCCTCCTTTGCTTTTTTAATACCCATTTTTGTTCTTTCTGAAATCATTTCTCTTTCCAACTGAGCAAATACAGTAACAATGCTTGCGAATGCCCTTCCAACTGCTGTTGTTAGATCCAAATTTTCCATCAAGCTTGTGAAAGCAATATAATTTTCTCCATCTTTTTCTTTCATTAATTCCTCTGTTAAAAAAATGAAATCTTTGATGCTCCTTGTTATTCTATCTATTTTCCATGCAACTAATATGTCTGCAACTCCCAACTTTACCATTTCTATTGCCTTACTCAACTCATCTCTTTTTATATTAGCAGCTGATTTTACTTCTTTATACACTTTTACAACTTCCCATCCTTTTAATTCACAATATTTTTTACATTCCTCAATTTGTGCTTCTATACTATATCCTTTTTTCTGTTCTTCAGTTGATACCCTGGCATAAATTACTGCCTTCATTCTATCTCCATTATTTTCCTGTATTTCCTCCATTTGTTTTGTATGGTCCTAACTGAATAATCTACGCCAAATTCTTTCTTTAAAATGAGCCTTATTTCTTCGTTAGTCCACTGTCTTTCCTGATCCATTTTTAATTCTGCTATTCTCTTCATGATTCTTCTCTCCTGCTCACTTTTTACCATTAGCAGCCTTTGATTCTTCTTTGCAACGGAATGAGCATGCAAAAGCCATGGCGGTGGGTTTGTTTCATGAATAAAAAATGTGGTTCCTTTGCCTACTACTGGAACAATGGCAAGCGCTTCATTTTGGTTAAAATGCATGGTGATTTTCAAAAGCTCCTTCCACCCTAATGGTACGATATTCATTGCATTTTTGAGTATAGTTCCGCTCATCCATTTGAAAAGAAATATATTTGTTGTTTCTCTCAGCACACTCTCCAGGCTGCCATGGCGGACCACATTATAAATTATCCAAGCATTTAAATGGCGACTTCTAAGAGCCTGGAGGTTTAACTCTATATTTTCTATGGAAAGTGCTCTTTTTCCCATTAAGGCTTCAGAAAGCTCATTATAGAGAATGATTTTTGGCTTTCCATCAAGTGGAGGAAGTGTGTAATCTTCTTTGACCACGATTCTTTTTTGATCTATCAAATTTTCATTTATCAATGCATAACCCAGAGCATCTACATCTCCATATACGTATAATCTCGCCGCCTTTTTTCTGTTAAGTATATCCAGGGCAATTTTCCAGGCTGTTATTGTTTTGCCAGAATGTCTATCCCCTATAATGCTCATTAAATTTGGATATTTTGCAAAATATTTTACTAATGCATCGGAAGAGCGAGGGAGGAAAACGATTTGATTTTCATCTATTATACGGTAATCTATACCAAACTTTTGTTTTAAATAAGTAGCAATGATCGTTATCCTTTGCTTGTTTATTTTTCCTATTCTGTAAAAATGTTCAAATATGATCAACAATTTTTTTAATTTCTCTGGAACAAAATAAGGAATAAATCTAACTTCATGAAGCCAGAAATCTGTTTCTATTTTAGCCCTGCTTCTGTACTTCATCTTCTTTTACTTCTTTTAATATGTTTCTTAAATCGCCTTCATTTAATTTATCCAATAATCGAATATAGGGATCTTCTGGCTTTAACTCTTTTTCCATTTTGTTCCATAGGAATATGATAAATTTAATCAAATATATCATGAAAGTTTTGTATTCTCTTAGATTTCCATTTACTTCAATTTGGACTGCCTCACAGGCTGCTTTTAACAAATCTGCTTCATCATCAAGAATAATTCTGCTTCCCTTGTAGCGTGGTATTTCTTCATTTGCAAATTTATCTATGAGCTGCTGGACTGGAGCTTTGTATAATTGCATTATAGTTTCGTGCCATTCCTTATAAACTCCTCCTTCTGACATTGTAAGCACCTGCAAATATAATAAACAAAATGATTAAAATAATTAATATAATGAATGCTGTTGCTGCTCTTTGCAATGTTCTACTTTTGAAAGGTTCTTTTAGCATATATTCATAATCATACATTGCTGGAATTCCCTCAAAGGAAAATGTTGATAAATCCATAGTTGCAGAATTTCTCCATCCATATATATCTACAACATCAACAATTAAAGTTCCAGATCTCCATGAAGAAGGAATTGATAAAGTCAGCTTTGTAACATTCTTGATTGTTCTAATCAATACCTCTCCAGTTCCATGAGAAGAGGCATAGATATATAATGTAAAAGGGTAATCTGGATCTGGAACACCTGTTTGATTTAATTTTAAGCTTGTGAAGTATAATTTTGAACCATCTGGGGAGAAATGTATTGAATAGGGAATAGGAGCTTTAGTAACTCCGAATTCAACCTTAATTTTTTGGCTTTTCATATTTCCTTTAATGGCTTGAATCGAGATATAATAATGTCCTTCTTTTAAAGAAGGTAAGGAAATTGTATATCGGCGCCCTCCTCTTATTGTTACATGTTCCTCATAGCTATAATTTATGCCAATTCCTGAAATTTTTATGATGATTTCTGCAGTTTCATCGGTCGGCTTATTATTTCTAAAAACAAGAATAAATACTTGGATCCTGATCGGATCTCCTTCTATATACATTGGATTTACATTTGTTCTTATAATGATATAGTTTGATGCTGATGCATGAAAGGAAAAGAAACAAAGTGTTATAATGATTATTGCAATTTTGCATTTCATTTTCCTACCTTCAATGTTTTTAAAAATTCAAGAAGTTCCTTTTTAGTCATGATGATTTTGTCGGCTTTGCGATCCTCTTCAAGCTGAGCAACTTTTCTCTTGTAGAGATCAAGCTCATGCTGCAATTCGATAGACTGGCTAACTTCTAGTTCCTCACTCTCGTATATTATTGCATCATCTGTTTCTGTTATTACTCTTATATTTCCAACGAGAATGTATCTTTTCCAGCCTATTCTTTTTATCCATTCTTCATCTACTGCAATAGGTTTGTTTATGCCGAAAACTTTGAAATATCTGAGCTTCCCATCTGTCCAGGTGGAAGTATATATGAATTTTTCTTCAGTTGATGGTATTTCCAATCGTGGAATGAAATATATTCCGTGGAACAATGTTATTATCATTATTATTAAGACGATCCATGTTGGGATAGGAATACGCAATGCTTGTAAAATTGTAATTTCAAGATTGTATAGTATGGAGGAGAAATTTAATGGAAGGAATAATGCAATATTAAAAGCGAATATTATGATCAAAAATATAATTATGAGCGATAATCTCGGATGATATGATACGAATCTCTTGAAATTTTGCATCAGTCCCTCTTTTTTCTCTTCGTAATAGTCTTCTTCCAGTTCAATCCTTCTTCTTTTTCTCTTTATGTTTCCACCTCCTTGCTACATATTGCAGAATTTCCTGGGCGAAATCATTAAAGGCATCCATAATTTCATCATTTTCCAAAAAATCCATTTTTATTTCTATGTTGTCTATTTTTATTATAGCTACTGCTATATGCTGTTTTTCTGTATCTTGATAAATTAAACTTTTTAGAAAAGGCTTTTTATTCTTCATTTTATTTTCTTAATTTTTATTTTCATTCCAGGAAGAGTTGC
Organism: uncultured Thermoplasmatales archaeon; assembly: GCA_964503915.1. GTDB lineage: Archaea > Thermoplasmatota > E2 > UBA202 > JdFR-43 > JAPDJP01. The sequence continues at coordinate 9,449 of CAZDCH010000003.1, read as the reverse complement.
TTCTCCTTTTGAAATTTCTCTTTCACTAATAACAAATAATTTTGCTATATCTGTTTTTAAATATACTTTACTCTCTACTCCCTGTATTGAAAAAATTCTTTGATTTATTTCTTTTAATATCTTATCTATGCTACTTATTCCATCTCCTCTGATCCATCCAACAATAGCGAAGCATGCTCTTATTCCCGTATTTTCTTCTTCCTTTCTTCTTTCCTTCATTTTCATAAATAAATAAGAGGAGGAAGAGCTATCTCTTCTTCCTTTTTCTAGATTTTTTCTTCTTCTTTTTCTTCTGCTTTCTCTTCCATCTATAGTATTCTATTAGCTCAGCTGGATGATCGTATGCTTGGGGGTATTTTTTTGCCATTTCAGAATCAATGTATTTCCTATCATGGGGTTTTTTATGCAAATCCACAACAATGTTTCTCCTGCTATAATCTCCTTTTCCCGTCCCTACTTTTTTAAATCTTCCTTTTATTTTTTTCCAAGCTCCTCCTTTTCGTTTGTAGAAGTAATAATATTTTCCTCCGATCTTTCTCCTTATTATTTTTGCCGGCACTTTTATCACCTCCTTCTTTTTTTCTTTTTCCTTCTTCTTAATTTCTTCAATGTTAATGCTAAAACAGCTCTTCTTTTTAATAGCCTAGTTACTTTTATTCTTCTCTTTCCCTTTTTTGTTGGATTTTTTATAGTAGTTCCAATTTCTGTATTCTTAATTTTTTGGAGTAATCTAATTGGGATATCTTCTTCCTCTGGAATACCTAGCTGGCGACTCAACGCGCCTGGTTTTTTTATTGCAGATTGGATCCATCTCCTTTTTTCCTTCCTTCCTTTTTTCTTTCTTCTAAATATACTTCTTTTCATTTCAACCACCCATAAATCATCAACAGGAGAAGGATATTGTAAAAGAGCCAGAAAGTAGCAATCAACCACAAGGCTATATTCCTTATTTTTCTCAATTTGTAAATTGCAGCAATTCCGATCCAGCTCATCAACCCCAGAAATGGAACGGCTGGATGATAGGAAATTGCATTCCAATCTATTTCCCACCAGTGATAAATGTTTGCTATTCCTCCGATTAAGGTAGCTAAGGTGGCAACGATTCCTATTATCGCAATTTTTTTCCTTTTACTCATTTTTTCCTTCCTCCTCTATAAAGAATGTAGCCAACTATGATGCAGATAATGCAGATGATCGTCCAGAAAGTATAGTTTTCAATTAAATTGAAGTTGAATATGTCCTCTGTAATTTTATATACTTCCATAACTCCCCAAGGGAGTTCGTATATTCCAAATGCCATGAGAAATATTCCTATTGCTGTCATAACGTGCTTTCTCATTCTTTTTGTTTTGATCCTTGAAATTTTATATGATGAAATAATAAGGAAGATCGATATTCCGAGCAAGATCAATGCTATTTGTAAATTTGTCATGCTTTCCCTCCTATTAAATTAGCTAACCATTGAACAAATTCTATAAATTTATTATACAATGTATCGAAAATTTGTGTATTTGCAACTTTATCTATTAAGACTGTTAAGCCAACTAATGCCAATATTGCAATCAGTATTTTTGTCCCCATTCCTCTCCTAGCCAAGCAACCACCCCACAAAAGGAAGATATTTTCCTCCTGTTAAAATAGCATTTATTATGCAGCCTATGAAAAATAATGCAAATATTGCCCCCATCCATTCATATCCCCTTTTCTCAAACAAACTCTTTGAAGTCTTATATAACAAAAAGATATAGAGTAGCATGAAAATGAGTGTTATAATGCTTTTAATTGAATAATCTAAATGAATTTGTGCGCCTATTGCCTCAGCTATTCCCTGGAAGCCTGCTGCTAGTCCAAATAAAAATGCTCCTATGCCAAAGTAAATGCGGAAGAAATCCTTCCATGTTTCCCTGCTATAATTAAACTTCATGCTGAGAAATATGAATAAAATTATCCCTATGAAGTATATCGCCCATGTTGCGGGAGCTGATGCAAATTTTATTATTGTATTTATATTTTCACCTCCTTTTTTCTATCCAGACTAATTTCTATGATTCTGTTTCTGAAATTTTTAAGATACTTTGGAAAAGAACCACTATGGACTTTTATTCTATGATTTTTCAAAATATTGCTAATTTTTTGTAGATTCATCCCTAATTCTTTACCAATTTCTTCTATTGTTTTTCCTTTTTTGAATAATTCTATTATTTTTTCCCTTTGTATCATTTTTTTCTCTTTGTTCATCCCAACCACCATGTTAGAAACAATGTTACACTTACAAATATAATTACAACTATCCAATAGAATTTGAGGAAATCCCTATAACTTTCTATTTTTAGCTTCATTTTTTTCTTATCCATGCATTGAAAACTGCTATGAGAAAGATGATAATTGCAAGGATGATTAGCCACCAGTATTTTAGCAGAGGTAATCCTAAGTAATAGATCATTGCCATTATTAGAGCAAGCAATATTCCTCCCCAAATTGCTTTTTCATGAGGTTCATCAGAAGCTTTTGCAAACCATGCTGCAAGCAATGAAAAGCCTGCTCCTATCATTGTAAAGATATAACCTAAGGCGGAAAAGATAATATGGGCTATGACTGGAATAATTGAAGCTAGTGCAACTGCAATTGCAGTTATTCCAAGGATTGTTTTTCCCCTTTTCATTTTAATTACCACCATCCCATGTTTGCCCCCAGCAAATAAATTCCAGCTCCTATTGCAAATGCTCCTATACCTATTGGGCCCATCGAGCCTGCTATAGCTCCATATGTTATTAATGCTCCCCCTGTAGCCAATCCTCCTATTCCTACTGCTTTTCCGAAATCTCCGCCAATTAGATTTGATATAAATTGATGAGTTCCTCCTCCTAGTTTCTCTGGAAAATTGATAATTCCTAAACCTATAAAGCAAATTAGGACAATTAATGCAGTTCCTATGCTAAATCCTTTTCCTGTAAATGCTGTTGCAATGATAGAAATGCCTATTGTAGCGATTAAAATTGCAGTGATCACATCTGAAGTATCCCAACTTGTATTGAATATTTTTGCTTCTCTTATTGCTTCGAGAAACTTATCAAAATCAAAGTTATTACCTATAAATATTAATGCAACAGAAATTAGTAAAAAAATTGCCTCCCATTTTACTAAATCACTTCTTCCAGTTAATGTTGATAAAGCTATTGCTGGAATGAAAACAATTAGGAAGATTAAGCCAATGGTAGATAACAAATTTTGTCCTTGGAACCATCCCGGCTGATAATCTATGCCGACAAAATGTAAGATTGTAACAGCTATTGCTCCTATTATTCCAATTATGATGAAAACGAATGGATTTTCTTCCACTAATCCCTCTGTATCTATATCATCTGTCCATCCCATTATAGCACCTTCCTTAAGAATTTTCTTCCTTTTTTGCTAATAACTACTTTTATAGTAATGTAAAGGATGAAAATGATGAGTAGAATGATTAATGCAATGTAATACCATGCAACACCCGCATGATACATTAATATGACTGCAATAAGAAGAATTGTTGTAAGAATGCTGCCGGCAGCTGGAGCATATCCTAATGCTTTTATAGACTCGGGTTTCAAAAAAAATGCTGATAAACTGAACCCGCATATGCCTGTGAACGCTGTTAGAAAAATTGCAAACCATGAGAAAGGCAGTTTCCAAGTAAACCATGAAGAGCCATTTTCATTTTTTTCACTAACTGTTATCGTTTTTGTTGTTGAATTTGTGCCTCCGCTGTTGTCAGTAACTGTTAGAGTAACATCATAATGGCCAGCATTTTCATATACATGACTGGGATTTTGCTCATAGCTATAATTTCCATCTCCAAAATTCCATGTCCAGTTTATTATGCTTCCATCAGGATCATATGATAGATCTGTAAAGTGAACAGTTTCATTGATTGTTATGTTTTCTGGAGAATATGTGAAATTTGCAATCGGTGGTTGATTTGATGAAACTGTTATTTGCTTACTTTGTATATCTATATGACCGTCTTCATCTGTTACTTTCAGCTGGACCGTATAAGTTCCTGGAAGCGAATATGTATGATTTGCTGTAATTCCTGTATCATCCCATATTCCATCTCCATTCCAATCCCATTGATAGCTTGTGATAGGATCCCCATCTGGAGTATATGAACTGGAGGCATTAGTATATATTGTCAGTAAATCTGTGTAATATGTAAATGATGCTACAGGATTTACATCAGTATAAACAATGAAAGCATAATCCTTTCCATAACCTAATGAACTCCATGTATCATCATGATAAAGATATGCTTCTCCATTTGGATATTGATCTGGATCGGAATCAGCGCCATACCAACTTCCTCCAGATGTTCCCAACCCAAGTGGTGTTAGGATCAAATAATAAGTTGTTCCTGCAGAAACTTCAACATCTCCAGATATGTTTCTAATATTCCATGTATGCCATCCAGCTGTCCATGAAGAAACATCAAATATATGTTCTGTTAGATTTCCATTTTTTGGATTTAAATCATCATCTAAACAGCAGATTAAATAGCCTAGATCTCCTGGCTCATAATAAAAATCTATTCTGTAAATCCACTCTCCATCATCTATTTTGAAACTTTGAGCTCTTGCATCTGTTGGCATGATTCCATATGCAATATCAATATTAGTTTGAGATTCATCTATACATTCTGCTGAAATCAAATAGGATAAATGAATAATAACTGCAAGTATGAGCAACACTTTCCATTTTATTATTTTCATCTTTTTCCTTTTCATCTTACCTCCAAAATTCCTTCCTTCCTTTTTATTGGGCCTTTAGATAAAGGTTAGAGCAGGGAATAGAATTATTATTGAATATACCAGCATCGCAATTATTCCAAGTATTACTATGTCTCTCTCCCTCCTTTGATTTTTCTCTTGATATGCCAGATATGCAGTTGCTAGCATAATTAAGAATGCTCCTGCAGCTGCTGTCAATACAGCTGTTTTATGTCCAGCATAATCTATCCATTTTGTCCAGAATGTAATGTTCCAACCAGTAGCAAATTCAATAAAATAGAATATTATTGCCATAATTGCCAATGCAATACCTATTGCTGTGATATATCCTGCAATTTTCTTTTCTTTCCGTTGTGGCAACCCGAGAAATATTATTGCAGCTCCCAGCAAGTAGAAAAATACTGCAGCTGCTATGATTGTTCCTTCTTCTTGACTAATCCCAGTTTGATTTGTTGCTGCTGCGTTTGGTATCATCATCATTAGCATTGGTATTGCTATAGGCCCAACTTTTCCCAATATCTCCTTTATCTTTTTCATTTTACCACCTGACCATAATTAAGAAAGCCATCATAACAACAATTACAACTAGAATTATTGCAATCCATATCCATTCATTTGATATTTCTATTATTATATCTCCATTTCCTGTTGTTTTTTCCATGGTGGTGAAGCTCCATGTTGGAGAAGTTGTAATTGTTTTTCCATCATTTGCTGTTACATACCAATAATAGGTGGTGGCAGGAGCTAGATTTGTATAATTTGCTCCTACTCTAAATTTTCCATCACTACTCTGTATCCACTCTGTTTGATGTATTATGCTACCATCGCTGGCATTGTAAAATGTAACTTGTATGCTATCATTATCTAGATCAGTTACGTTTACCCATAAAATTACAGATGGATATGATACTCCGGTGGCGCCATCTGCTGGCGAAGGATCAGATATAACTGGTGGATGATTTGGTGTTTCTCCTTCCTCAATGGTTGTAAATGTCCATCCATAGAAGTTCGCATATACTAAATTTGTTTCATCTTGAACACTCGCTCTCCATTTGTATGTTGTATTGTATGCTAAGCTGCGTTGGAAAGTAACTGTTGCTGGTGGAGTAACAGTTGTTTCATTCCATGTGGTCCATGTTCCATCTGATTCATATTTCCATAAAGTAACTGTAAGCAAATCTCCATTTGGATCATCTACATCAAATGAGAATGTTACATTTATATCAACATCAATTGAGTTGTTGGCAGGGGTAGGAGGAGAATTTATTGTTATGTTTGGAGGATCTCCTGCCTGATAATCTATAGGAAATGCTATATCGAAATGTTCTGTATCTTCCTGCGGTGTGGCCTGATAATCTATAGGAAATGCTATATCGAAATGTTCTGTATCTGTTGCCATTGCATTAACAAATATGGATAAAATTAATACAATTGTAACCAATATTTTATTTTTCATTTCTTTCATTTTCTCAACCCCCCTATTATAACAATTAAGAAATTGAGAAGAATAATACTAACAATAATTCCAAACAGATAATCTGTATTTGTTTCATTATCTATTAATCCTCCATTTCCACTTACATAATCGGTAGTGAAGGCAATATCGAAATATTCTGTATCTGCTCCTTGGGGAGGCGGAGTTCCATTATCTTCTAAAACAGTAAAGTTTCCTGTATCACTCCAATCACTTTCCTTAATTATTTGATAATCTATGGGAAATGCTATATCGAAATGTTCTGTATCTGTTGCATAACTTATAGGAATGATTGCAATCAAAATGGCAATTATTATAATGCGTAGATACATTTTACCCTCCATTTATATTCTTTGCCCCTAGGCAGAGGAGGTTCACCTTTTGTTCCCCATGTATATTCTATATGATCTCCCACAAGAAATTCTGAATGAGAAATATTTACAGTATAATTGAACATTCCATCAGTTGAATAAACTAAGAGTATATACGAGAGGGGATTTGAAATAATGCTCCAGTCCCAGCAAAATGTTGGATTAGTTGTATTAATTGTTATGTTGCTAGCATTCCATGGGAAGTTTTCACAAAAGAGCAATCGTGGCTGAGGAGGATCTAAATAGAAAGGAAATAATAATTCAAATGTTGTGTTTCCTCTACATGGATCTGTTGTATCCCATTGCTCAACGCCATCTAAATAATTGAATGTTGATAATCCGTGATAATAATCTCCAACTTTTACTGTTGTATTTCCTTCCTCAAATATGAGAACTATACTTTTTGATGCTGTCTGAGCTGTTCCACCATCATCCATTGAACAAGCATCAATAAATGTTGTTCCCCATGCTGTTGAGATGTAAGTTTCTCCAGCATCGTAATCCCAATGCTCATGTCCATTTAACCATGCTGAAATTCTTCCTGAATTATTTTCCATCCATGAAGCAAATTGAGCAGAGTTTTCCATACCACTTACTGGACCACCGCCAATTCCGCAACCCTCTACCCAATGGTGAGATAAGCATATTATGTTGAGATCGGCTGGAGCATTCTCAACTATGTTATACCACCACGAAAAGTTGTAATAATCATTATTATTCCAATTTGGGGACATTACTATAAAAAGTATATTTCCTACTGTTACTGTATATGAATCTTTTGTTGCACTTACATTTTCTATACTAAATTTTCTCTGTGAATTGTTAACTCCACTATATTCTGTATTTTCACCTGTTGGATCTACATATTTTCTGAAAAGAGAGCCATCGTCATTTTTAGCATCATGATTTCCTGACATACAATAAAAGTCGCTACGATTATGCATTGTTAGCACACTAAATGCATCTGAAAAATTCTGATATTCTGTTTCATATCCATTATCTGTAAGATCACCAAGAACAAATGCTATATCCCAATCAAAATTCCAATCATTTTCACTATCTTGAATGGCATCCTGAAATACATATTTATCGGTATATCCATATGATGTAGATCCAATGTGAGTATCAGTTACAAGCCATACAACAAATTTATTATTTGTTGTTGCATCAGATTCTGATCTTGTTATAGATATATGAATACAGATGGCAGATAGAATAACAAGAAGGGGGAAGATTTTCCTTATCATATGTCTGCTGTGATATAGCATTCAAGTTGTGGCGGTGGCGTTCCTCCACTATAATATGTTCCGTCTGTTGTTGTTATAGCTGCTGGGTAAATTACCTTGAAAATAAAGTATATTTTATCTCCTGGAACAAGACTCCATGGAGATCCTGAAGATATAACAGTTATTGTAGCAGAATCAGTTCCTGATCCCAAAAGCTGCCATGATCCACTTTTGTTTGTATACACATACATTATTTCTCCTGAAAAATCAGTTGGACCAGTGATATACATTGACATATTATTTATTGTTAATGTTCCAGTATTTTCACATATTAAAATTCCATAGCTTGTTTCGTTGCTCCATACTGTATCGCCAGTAGTATCTGTTATTGTTGCAGTTGGAAGCCATATCACTTTGTTGGTATCATAACCAGAAAGAGTTATATCAACTGCTCCTCCTGAAATTGTATATGATGGTAATGGATTTGCATATTTTGCTCTATAATAATGCCTTTCTACTTCTTCTTCTGATAAGACTCTGTGATATTGTCTGAAAGAATCCACTATACCGTTTAGTATGTAAGATGGATTGTAGTAATTACTTAATGAAACATTTCTTAAATTATTTCCAAGAGATGATGCATTTGTTGTTGCAGATGCTTTTAATTCGCCATTCACATAAAATTTTGCTATACCATTATCTAGTGTAAGTACAAGATGATACCATTTTCCTACTTCTACATTTCCCCCGTATAAGCCATAACTCTGAGTTGAATCTGTTATTTTTGCCTTAACTGTATCATTATTTAAAACTAATATGCCTGCATCTCCATCATTTGTCTCAGCTGCATCACAATATACAACATATGCTGTATCTGATGAAGGAGTTCCCAAATGCTTATACCATACTTCCCATGTGCCTGATGTTGGATGTGATAGCTGTCCATTGTCTTCTACTGCATCTCCTCCTTCATCTAGCTGAATACTATCACCAGTTGAAAATGTTACAGTATATCCGTCCCATTGCCCCCCTTCTGAGCCAACCCATGTAGCATTACCAACTATAGTTCCATTTATATTATTTCCTGATGTGTCTGCCGCTATTGTTCCTGTTCCTTCATCTAAAAGCCATTCCACATCTAAAGCAGTATCTCCTGCATAACTTTTTGTAAATGTATTATCAAAATCTGAAGGATCACTTGTAATTCCTGCCTGTCCACAGTGCATATACATTATAGATGTTCCAGGAGGTATGTTGGTAACATTTACCCAAAATATACTATCTCCGCTTGTATTCCATACTTCCATGTAATGATTGTATATTGTTGTGTTTGTTGCATCGGTGAAAAGAGTATCATATCCATTGCTGAGCCAATGAGAATAGTCTATAACTGATGAATTAAGAATTATTTTCAACTGGAAATTTGTGAGCGTAGAGGAATTAGAATTTGAAATAATGATCTTGTAATGATATTGATAATCATTTGGGTTGTTCCATGTGGCTTCTGCTCTTTCAATTGACATTAATGCTCCAAACGCAGTTATTATTACAAATGCAATCAGAATTGGTACTATTTTCCCTTTTCCTAAAAATCTCTTTTTTATCATTTTCATCA
>CAZDCH010000002.1:0-37135 GCA_964503915.1 uncultured Thermoplasmatales archaeon | reverse complement strand
GCTGATGAAACTGCAAAAATGAGATTTACTGCTTGGAAAGATTTTGGATTAAAAAAAGGAGATGTTATTAAAATAAAGGGAGCCTATACAAGGAAATGGAGGGGGGCGCCGCAGCTAATTTTTGATGAAAATGCAGAAGTTGAAAAATTGGAAGAGGAAGTCATAATAGAAGAAAGAACAATTCCATTATATAAAGTCGTAAATGCTGGTGGTGGAATTGATTTATGCATAGAAGGAGTTGTTCTTGAAATAAGAAGAGATTCTGGAATAATTTTTAGATGTCCAGAATGCAATAAAAGAATAAAAAATGGGATATGCGAGGAAGATGGGAATGTAGATGGAATCCCAGATTTAAGAATAAGGCTTCTTTTGGATGATGGAACAGGAGCTGTCGATGTGATTTTAAATAGAGAATTATCTGAAAAATTGCTTGGTAAATCTTTAGAAGATTATATGAATATTGCAAAGGAAGCCATGGATTATGGCATTGTATATGAAGAAATTTTTGATAAATTGATTGCTAAGCCAATTAAAGTAAAAGGAGATTCAATACAAAGCGATTTTATTGTAACCATATTTGCAAAAGAAGCAGATTTCATTAAGATAGATGAGAATAAGGAAGCAGATGAAATTTTAATGCAATTGGAGGAATAAAATGAGGGAGCCGGCTTGGAGAATATTTGCAGCTGAATATAATGAATCAAGCCATGTTATTGAAAAAAAGGGGGAAAAAAAGCCAAAATATGTTATTACTCCTTTAGGAGCAAAAATAAATAGGCTATATATTGTGGGAGTTTTAACAGATGTTGAAGAAATTGGGAAAGAAGGAATAAGGAGAAGAGCGAGAATTTCAGACCCAACAGGAATGCATGTTGTATATGCTGAAGCATTTAAGCCAGAAGTGGCTAGTATATTGGCTGATATGGAAATACCAACTTATATTGCAGTTGTTGGAAAAATTAGGATCTATGAGCCAGAAGAAGGAGTTTTGTACTTATCAGCAAGAGCAGAAATGGCAAAAGAAGTTAAAGAAGAAATAAGAAATTATTGGATTATTGAAGCTTGTAGAAACATGTTAATAAGGATAAATGCTATAAAAGATGCTCTCAGTATGAAAGAGCCTACATCAAGGCAATTGAAAGAATTGGGATATCCTCCAATTATAGCTGAAGGAGTTTTAGAAGCAATTAAAACATATAAAGACATTGATATACAGCATTATGAATTCCTTTTAAGGGAGGCATTATCTTTTGTTACTTCAAAGAAAAAAGTATATAGAAAAGATTATGGAGAAGTTGAAGATAAAATATTGGAAATTATTGAAAAATTGGAAGGAGAAGAAGGAGCAATATGGGATGATATAATAAAAGAGAGCGAGAAGGAAGGAATAGATAAAGAAATTGCCGAAGAAGTGATAACCTTATTAATGGAAAAGGGAAAAATTTATGAGCCACAGTTAGGGAAAATAAAAATTATTCAATAACGATATATTCATATAGTTATTACAAATAAACATTTAAATGGACGAAGAAATTGAGCAGAGAATTCCATTGCCTAAGCAGGGCGAGTTAATGGCGGTGGTAGAGCAACATATGGGTGGAGGAAGGTTGAAAGTTATATGTGAAGATGGGAAAACTAGGCTAGCTAGAATACCAGGTAAAATAAAGAAAAGGAAATGGATAAAAATAGGAGATTTGCTTATTGTAAAGCCATGGGATTTTCAAGATGAGAAAGCAGATGTTATCTATAGATATACTCCTACTGAAGTAGCAAATTTAGCAAGAAAAAATTTAATACCAGATAGCCTGGGAGCATTTCTATGAATTGGAAGGCAGAAGTAGAGAAATTATTAAGCATTACTGAAGGAGAAGTTTTTGAGAAAGCAACTTTAGAATCTTTATGGAAATTAATGAATAATGGATATATAGATATGATAGATTTTCCCATATCAACTGGAAAAGAAGGAAATGTTTTTAGAGCAGTATGTAAGGATAAATTTGTAGCAATAAAGATTTACCGTATAAATACTGCTACTTTTAAGAACATTTCTAAATATTTAATGTATGAACCACCTCAAAAAATAAAAAAAGATAGGAGGAGCGTTATTTTTGCTTGGGCGCTAAAAGAATTTAATAACTTAAAAAAATTATATAAGGTAGGAGTAAGAGTTCCAAAGCCTATTGCTAGAGAAGGAAATATAATTGTTATGGAATATATTGGAACAGATGAAAAGCCAGCCCCACTATTAAAAGATGCAGAAGTAAAAAATTATGAAGAAATATTTGAAAAAATTAAAGAATACTTGCACATAATGTATCATAAAGCTTCATTAGTTCATGCTGATTTTTCAGAATATAATGTTCTGATTCATAATGATGAGCCAGTTATTATAGATGTTGGACAAACTGTTAGCAAAGAAAATCCGATGGCAATGGAATTTTTGCAAAGAGATGTTAAAAATATTGTAAAATTTTTTAAAAAGTTTATAAGTATAGATGAAGAGGAATTTTTAAAATATATTTTGGAGGAATAAAATGAGATATGTTAAAATTCCTATGGATAGGGTAGCAATTTTAATTGGCAAAAATGGAGAAATAAAGAAAAAAATAGAAAAATATGGCGTTAAGCTTCAAATAGATTCTTCAACTGGAGATATTAAAATTATTGGCGAAGATTCATTAAAAGAGCTTGAAGCAGAAAATGTTGTAAGAGCTATAGGAAGAGGATTTTCACCAGATAAGGCTTTGCTTTTGTTTAACGAGGAATATTATTTCGAATTGATCGATATGAAAGATTTTGTTGGCAAAAAGCCCACGCATATAAAAAGAATAGCTGGTAGAGTAATAGGAAAAAATGGAAAGACGAGGAGGATAATAGAAGAAATAAGTGGGGCATATATAGCAATATATGGACATACTGTTGGAATAATTGGAAAAATAGAAGAAATAGAAATCGCAAGAAAAGCAGTAGAAATGTTATTGGAAGGAGCGAATCATTCAACTGTATATAGATTTTTGGAAAAGGAGAGAAGAAAAAAGAGAATGGAAGAATTTAGATTTTATTAGCTTAGTAAATAAAAGTATATATATTGGAAAATATTTACAAGCAGGAGGATTAAAATGCCAGCCGAAAAGCCACATTTAAATCTGGTATTTATAGGGCATGTAGACCATGGAAAATCAACACTTGTAGGAAGATTGTTGCTTGATACAGGACAAATAGAAGAACATTTAATCAGGAAATATGAAGAAGAAGCGAGAGCAAAAGGAAAAGAAAGCTTTGCATTGGCATGGGTAATGGATAGATTAAAAGAAGAAAGAGAGCGTGGATTAACTATAGATGTTGCTCATAAAAGATTTGATACAGACAAGTACTATTTTACAATAATAGATGCTCCAGGCCATAGAGATTTTGTTAAAAACATGATTACTGGAACTAGCCAAGCAGATGCAGCTGTTTTAGTTATAGCAGCAACAGAAGGAGTGATGGCTCAAACAAAAGAACATGCATGGCTTGCAAGAACATTAGGAGTTAATCAGATGATCGTTGCAATAAATAAAATGGATGCTGTTCAGCCTCCATATGATGCAAAGAGATATGAAGAAGTCAAAAGCGAAGCAGAAAAATTGCTTAAAGGCATTGGATATAAGGATATACCATATATTCCAATATCTGCATGGAAAGGAGATAATGTTGTTGAAAAGAAGAATTTAGATTGGTTTGAAGGCCCAACATTAATAGAAGCTTTAAACAACTTGAAAGTTCCTCCAAAACCAATAGAAAAGCCATTGAGATGGCCAATTCAAGATGTATATTCTATAACAGGCGTAGGAACTGTTCCAGTAGGAAGAGTAGAAACTGGAGTAATGAAGCCGGGAGATAAGCTTATTTTTCTGCCATCTACACAGCCAAAAGGAGTTGTTGGAGAGGTAAAATCTATAGAAATGCATCATGAAGCTATTCCAAAAGCTGAGCCAGGAGACAATGTAGGAGCAAATATAAGAGGAGTTAGCAAAAAGGATATAAGAAGAGGAGATGTTGCTGGTCATGTTGATAATCCACCAACTGTAGCAAAATCATTTACAGCAAGAGTAATGATATTAAACCATCCATCTGTAGTTACAGTTGGATATACACCAGTTTTTCACTGCCATACAGCGCAAGTAGCTTGTAGATTTGAAGCATTGCTTAAGAAATTTGACCCAAGAACTGGAGAAGTTATTGAAGAAAATCCACAATTTTTGAAAACAGGAGATGCTGCTTTGGTAAAGATAAGACCAACTCGTCCAATGGTTATTGAAAAAGCAAAAGAAATTCCTGAGTTAGGAAGATTTGCCATTAGAGATATGGGACAGACAATTGGAGCTGGCGTAGTAGAAGATATAGAACCAAGGGAAATTAAATAATATGGCACAAGTAGCAAGGATAACTTTAACAGGAACAGATGCAAAAAAAATTGACGAAGTTTGTCAGCAGATAAAAAAAATTGCAGAAAAGACAGGAATAAGAATGCGAGGCCCCATCCCTCTTCCCACTAAAAGGCTTATAGTTCCTTGCAGAAAAAGTCCAGATGGAGAAGGCTCAGAAACATGGGATAAATGGGAAATGAGGATACATAAAAGGCTTATTGAAATAGATGCCCAAGATCGAGCTTTGCGCCAGCTAATGAGAGTGCAAGTTCCAGATGGAGTAAATATTGAAATTGTTTTAAAATCTTAAGAAAATCATCTGGCAAATATTGAAATTTAAAAGCTTAACATATTTTAATCATAAAATTTTTTATTTGGTTCTATTTTATCAATAAGCTGAGGTAGCCAAGCCCGGACTAAGGCGCAGGCCTTGAGAGCCTGTGGGGCTTGCGCCCCGCGAGGGTTCAAATCCCTCCCTCAGCGCTATTTTACAGGTAAATTTATACACTCTTCTCCATAATTTTTTAAAAGTAAGAATTATATTATGAAAGAGAAAATGAGAAAAATACTATCTCTTGCTATTCCATTCATTATTTTGTTAGTTTTGTTTATCTCTCTTAAAGGCAATTTAATAAAATATTCGACTGCTGATGAATGGAGCAAAGAATACGAAGGAATGGGAATAGGACAATTTTTTGATATAAAGCCAATAGAAGGAGGGTACATTATAGCTGGAACAACTTTTGAGCCATATAAGGGGCAACAAGATACAGGAAATGGATGGATTGTTAAAATAGACAAGGAAGGAAATATAATATGGCAAAATTTTTATGGAGGAAAAGATGAGGATGGGTTATGGTGTATTTTGGAAACAGAAGATGGGTATATAGCGGGAGGATATACTTTTTCCTATTCCCTTAAAAAAGGAGCTGAAGATTTCTGGCTTGTAAAAGTAGATAAAGAAGGAAATGAAATATGGAATAAAACATATGGTGTGGATGGAGAATTTGGAAAAGTTATAAAGGCAAAAGATGGAGGTTATTTATTGATAGGTAGTGCAGCATCCTTTGTCATGGATAGAAATGTAAGCGAGGATATTTTACTTATTAAAACAGATGAAAATGGGAATATGGAATGGTACAAGGTCTTTAAAGAGGGATTTGCTGGTGATGATGTGATAGAAACAGATAATGGCTATTTAATTTCTGGAGTGAGCGATTTATATGCTACTCACGGAATATGGGATGCATTGCTTATCAAATTAGATAAAGAAGGAAATGAAATATGGAATAAAACATATGGATGGAAAGGGTATGTATGGAGAACAAAAGTTGAAGAAATTGAAGATGGTTATATGATAGCAGGATATGTTTTATTAGGCCAGGAAGAAATTCCTCATGGATTTTTGATAAAAGTGGATAAAGAAGGAAATGAAATATGGAAGAGAACATATGGAAAGTATTTTGAGTACATAGTAAATTTTGATATTGCCAAAGATGGTTATATATTATGTGGCTCAACAGAAAACTATGCTGTAGGAAATTGGGATGCATGGCTTTTGAAAGTAGATAAAGAAGGAAATGAAATATGGAATAAAAGTTTTGGAGAGAGAAATACAGATAAATTTCTAGCTGTTATTGCATTAAATGATGGCTATATTGCGTGCGGAAGAATAGAACATAAATGGGGATATGGAAAAGGACTCGTTGTTAAATGCAATGACGAAACACCACCAAAAATAAAAATAGTTAAGCCAAAAGAAAACTATCTTTATATTTTTGATAGAGAAATAATGGCATATTACAAAACTTTAATTATAGGAGGAATAACCGTAGTTGTTGAAGCAAATAAGCCAGAAAAAATAAATAGAGTTGAATACTATTATAGTAGTAACTTTATTTTTGATGAAAAGCCAAGAGAAATAGATTATTTTCCTCCATATGAATGGAAATGTAGAGTATTTGGATTAAATTCGTGGGGAAAAATTACAGTTGCTGCTCGTTATGGAAATGCTGGAGCAGTAGCAGTAGATAAAATTGAAGTATATATATTAAATTTTCTTCCTTCTTTACATAAAAGCAAGATTCAATAAATCATATTGTGTTATAATAAGAGTTAAATAAGTTCATTCAACTTATGATTATGTTATCATTACAACTGCTCAACTAAAAAATTGGAAGGAAAATATTGGTTATTCTGTAAAAATTGTAACTACTTCATGGATTTCTTCAAATTACAATGGAAAAGATATAAAGAAAAAATAAGAAATTTTTAATTGATAAATATAATGGGGAATAAACTATGTTTTAATTGTTGGAAGTAGAGATAATATTCCAAGAGAAATTGCTATCCTATTTCATGTGAAAGCCAAGTACCAACTGATTACTATTATGCCGATTTAACAGGAAATTGGGATAGTGATGGAGATGGCGAGTATGCTGATGATGCTTGGAGCAATAATTTTTTATGAAAATCAAGGAAGTCCATATGGTATATGGCACCGTTCAGATACCGCAACTTTAATGGAAGAATGTCGTAAAGATATTTTCGAACCAAATGGTTTTATATCAACAAGAATGTATGAAAAGGAAGGAATAAAGCCTTCTATATATGAATGTGATTATCCATTAAATCATTCCAATGTTTTGGCAGAATGGGTAAAAGGATATGGAATTGTTTGTATGCTTGGACAAGCAGACAGCAACAGGATAACTAGGCTTTTGTGGCAATATGACGATGGAGATAATATTCCAGAAGAAAAGGAATTGAAATATATTACGTTTTTTAAGCTCAACAGATAGCCAGAAATTGGATATGCAAAAGCCTATTATATATACATCTGGATGCTATCAATTGTGGACATCAAGAAATATGGGAAGAAATTTTATTGAAAATGGAGCGGCTGTTGCATTTATTGGTTCAACAGATGGCAGTTGATAAATATGAGCAGAATATGGAATAATGAAAGCGATGGAGGAAGTTATTCAATTAACTATTACTTTTTCCATTTTCTAATCAATTATAATCAAAAATGTGGGAATGCATTGTATAATTCAAAGATATATTATAACATTTTAAATTTAAAATCTAAAGAATCCATATGGAGATTCTATTCAAATCTTTATGGATTTATTTTATATGGCGATCCATCTTTAGGATTGTTTACAGAAAAAAACAGATAGCCTATGGTTAGAATTGAAAGGCCTAAAGGATATGAAAGTAGAATTGAAAAAGTTGAGATATGGGTTGACAATAAAATAAAATATGTTACAAAAGAAAAAAGTATGGAATGAAACAATTTTTGGAAGACATGTTTTAAAAAGCACATGATTGTGGAAATATTGCTAAAGATGAAATAGGAGTTATTATATTTAATATTAGAATATGAATGAAAAAATGAAAAAGAAGATATGGATTCCATATAAAATATGGGATGAAACTCAATGGTTTATTAATTTTGAAAACAAAATTAACAAAATTAAAATTAAAAAATCAAAATAAAGTTTCCTTTCTTTTTGCCAATACATATATTGATAAAGCAATTAAAATTGAGGAAATGATAGAAAATAACAAGCTAATGTAAAAAAGGCCAGTTGATGGCTTTGTCAGTATATTTTTTGTTATCTGGGTAACATTTCCATATGTTAAATCTCTTTCTACTCTTACATTATTTATATATTTCCATAAAGTTACTATTGCTCCAATTATATTAAAAATAGAAAGTGATAAAAGCAAAATTATTTTTTACTTTTTCAGGATGTAAAATATTTTTTCCTTTAAAAGTTAATGTATAATATACCCATTTTCTTTTATCTTCCAATTTTTTTACCAATCCCGCTTCAATTAACTTATTCATGTGCCTTAAAATAGCTGGCTTACTCATTCCCAATTCTTTAGCTAATTCTGTTACTGTCATCCTTCTTTCTTCTAATTTTTTCAACAATTTTATTCTGCTTTCTGAAGCTAAAGCCATAAAACTTTCCTTATCTAGCGTTATTCTTTCATCCATTTATTTTTAGATTTATAAAATATATATAAGTATATGGTTTTTGTTAGCAAGCCTGCTAATTATGCATTTAAGCTATCTCCCCATTTTTTTCAAAATTCCTCTCGCAGCTATTATACCTGTTGCAGCAGAAGTAACTATACCTCTTGATAATCCTGCGCCATCTCCAGCTACAAAAAAATTCGGCAAATTTGTTTCCAAATTCTTGCTAACAATGAAACGCATTGAATAAAATTTTATTTCGGGAGCATATAGCAAAGTAGAATCTTCATTTATGCCAGGAATAACTTTAGCCAACTTATCTAATCCTTCAATTATATCTGTAACTATTCTATGAGGCAGCACCATTGATATATCACCAGGAGTAACATTTTTTAAAGTAGGCTCAACATAAGATCTTTGAATTCTTTGCCATGTTGAACGGCGCCCAGATTTTAAATCTCCAAGCCTTTGCAAAATTGGTTTTCTACTTCCTAATATGGTTGCCATTTTTGCAATAGATTTTCCATATATAGTTGTATTTTCTGTTGGCTCAGTTAAATCAATTCTAACTAAAAAAGCAAAATTTGTGTTGCTGGATTTTTCATGTAATACAGAATGACCATTTACAGAAATATATTCTCCATAATCTTCCATTACAACAAATCCATTTGGGCAGGTGCAGAAAGTGCGAACAAAATCATCATATGTTTGGGTATAAATATGAAACTTTGGGTCCCAAGCCTTGCTTATTATATCTTCCATTACTACGCTTGGAACTTCTACCCTTACTCCTATATCAATTGGAGCATATTTCGTTTTTATCTTTAGCTTTTCTGCTTGTTTAGCAAGCCAATCTGCTCCACTTCTTCCAACACAAGCCAATACATAATCAGCTTTTATTTCCCTATCATCCAAAATTAGCTTAAACTTGCCATTTCTTTCTATTTCCTTTACTTCCTTTTCAAGCAAAAATTCAACTCCATTCTTTTCTAATTCCCTTTTTATTGATGATATTATATTTGGTAATAAATTGGAGCCAATATGGCGTTGAGGTATTGGAATAAATTTTATTCCATGCTGACTTGCAATTTTTTCTAAATCCTTTAAATTTTTACCATATAATTTATCAGGACAACCATGTTTCAAAAAGATTTCATCTACAAGCCTTACTAAATCATTAGCATTCTCAACAAATTCGTACAAATTTCCTCCAATATCAGCTCTCAAATTTAGTTTCCCATCTGATAAACCGCCAGCTCCTCCCAAGCCACATAAAACATTGCAAGGTTCACATTTCATACATTTTGTAAAATACTTTATTGGACATTTTCTATATTTTATATCTTTCCCCTTATCAATTATAATAACATCACTTTTTGAAGCTATTTGATAAGCAGCGAATAAGCCAGCTGGCCCCGCTCCTATTATTGCAACTTTATAATAATCTCTTTGCATTTAGTTCTTCAATGATTTTCTTTATAGCTTCATTTACCTGCTCTGCTTTTCTTGCTCCTGTACATACCAATTTGCCTGAACCAAAAAGCAAAATAACTACTTTTGGTTCATCTATCCTATAAACTAATCCAGGAAATTGTTCTGGTTCATATTCTATTTTTTCTAACCCTATAGCTTGTGCTATTGCAATTAAATTAAGCTGAGCATGTAAATTGGCGGAAGCAACTATATTTTGAACAGTAATTTCTGGCTTTTTAAATACTTTAAATCCAGCTTTTGCAACTTTATCGCAAACTTTATTTATTGCTCTTTCAACATCTCTTATTGTTTTAGCTCCAGTACAAACTACTTTTCCACTCCTGAAAAGCAGTGCAGCCGTCTTAGGCTCATCTAATCTTAAAACTAAGCCAGGAAATTGTTCTGGTTCATATTCACTTTCTGGCAAAGCTTTTTTAAGTTTTGATAAATCTAATTCCCTTGCTATAGTTGTAGAAGCAACAACATTTTCAATTTTCATATCAACTTTTTTCTCTACCATTTGGCTTATATATAAATTTGATTTATAAACATTTGGAGGAAATGAACAACAAAATAAAAAATTAAAAAATAAAAAATAAAAAAATTATCATCATCTCTAATCAGATTCTGACCCTTTCATCACTATTCAGCTTTTTTAAATCTTTACTTTATTTTAAAGCTTTCGCAATATATATATATCAACATTTTAAATAACTATGAGAGGGAAATTGATGGTAGCATGGATTTGCTTATTGCTTATATTTCCTTTTATAAAAGGAGCAGTTAATGATGATAATGATTATAATTCTTCCCCAAATGCAAATTTCAGCTATAGCCCAACAAATGCATATGAAGGAGATGTAATACAATTCTATGATGAATCATATGATGCAGATGGATATATAGTAGAATGGTATTGGAATTTTGGAGATGGTAGCTACAGCTATCAACAAAATCCAAGCCATGTATATAGCAATGCTGGATATTATGATGTTACTTTAACAGTAACAGATAATGAAGGAGCTAGTGATAGCATATCAAAACTAATTTATATACAGGATAGCATGGATTATGGAAATGAAAGTAGCGAAAGTGAAGGAAGCGATGGAAATGAAAGTCAAACAGAAGATCCACTCATAGTTGATTTTAATTTTAAACCAGATACACCAAGTGGTGGGCAATATGTACATTTTTGGGAAACCTGTTACGGAGATATTTTAAATTGGACGTGGAACATTGATTATCAATATGAGTATTATGGAAGAGAGATTTGGCATAGATTTTACCCATATAATTATGAAACCAATCATTATGTGGAACTAATCGTTACTAGTCGTGATGGCCAAACTAAAAGCAAAGGAAAATGGATAACCGTTTATCCAACTACGGATCTTTGTGTTGCAGAATTTAAAATGATAAATGAATTAACCGGCGAAGAAGCAAAAACAGTGCATGTCGGTGATTGGGTATATTTTAGAATTATAATCAAAAATAATGGAGGATATACAAATTATGATTGGTTTTACATGATTAGTTTTGAAGGGGAATTTTATACTTATAAAGGCCCAGACCTTTCAATGTATGAAACTAAAACTATACAAAAAAGAGGTTTCCAAATAACCCGTGCTGGTATACACCCTGATATAGCATGGGTAGTTTTAAATATAGAAGAGAATCCTCCTGTATGGGAAAATAACTGGGAAAATAATCAAGCAAGTTGGGAATATTATGTACTAGAATGAGGGTAATAATCAGTAGTAGATGGATTTTTCCAATATTTGTTAGCTTTTTGTTCATTAATAGTAACAGTTTCACCTATTCAAACAATCGGTTATTAAATCGCACCTTATATGTAGGAGGAGATGGCCCGGGCAACTATAGCAGTATACAAGATGCAATAAATGATGCAATGCCTGGAGATACAATTTTTGTATATGATGATTCCTCACCATATTATGAAAATGTTGTTATTTACAAGCCCATTATGTTAAAAGGCGAAAATAAAAGCACCACTATGATTATTGGAAATGGTAAATTGCATGCCATAGAAGTTTTTGCAGATAATGTTGTAATAACAGGCTTTACAGTAAAAAATAGAAAAAAATTTTCCAGCATCTATATAGAAGCAAACAATACTATCATAAAAAATAATATTTTAATAAATAGTTCTTATGGAATAATTATTAACTCTTGTAATAGCAATTATATCGAAAGAAATACTTTTACTTTAAATAGATGGGTTGGCATACATCTTTATCTTTCATATAATAATCTTATTTTAAATAACTTCATTTTTCAGAATAAATGCGATGGCATAGATTTAGATTCATCAGATAAAAATATTATAAAAAATAATAGTATAGTTTCAAATCAAATAGGAATAGAAATTTATAAATCTAATGATAACATTATCATAAATAATAAAATATATCGCAATATCGGTATAGAAGCATTTATTGGAAGCGGCATATGTATACTTGATTCAGTTAATAATTCTATTATAGAAAATAATGTTTCAAATAATGAATGTGGTATTTCACTAGTAAAAACTAATGATACAAAGATAGAAAATAATACTATTTCTAATCAAGAAGCTGGAATTACGCTGAGTAGCTCTCTCAATAATTCTATTATGAATAATGTTATTTTAAATAACACAAACGGCCTTTTAATATACAGAAGCACAAAAAATTTGATAATGTATAATAAATTTCTAAATAACAAGAGGCAAGCATATTTTGTTAACTCCTTTTTAAATAGATGGGATAGAAATTATTGGGATAATTGGATAGGTATTGGACCAAAAATAATTTTTGGTAAAATATTTACAATTCCATGGGTAAATTTTGATTGGCATCCAATAAAAAATCAAAGCTTTTGCAACATATGTCCTTTTCAACATGCAGATTTAATAAGTAAAGAGATATTACACAATTTCTGCTTGGAAAGCGAGGAATATCGGATAGAATGAAAATTCTTTATCTCCTCCTCCCAATTTTTTTAAATCTTTACTTTTTTATAAACTTATTGCTTATTTTAACGCAACATATATCGAATAATTATGAAGAAATTGATTAGCATGGATTTATAAATAAATTCTTTTCTTTACTCTTAGGATACTCCTACAAATTTTACAACAAGTGGCTAGCTTTAATTCTTTTATAATTGTTGTAAGTTCCAACAAAGTTTTTATAAGCAAATTTGTTTAAATTACATATGAAGAGGGAAAGAATAGATGCTATATACGAGGATGGTTTACTGAGGATAATTAAGCCAGCTAAAATAGAATCGGATGAATTAATAGTTAAAATATTAAATAGAGATGAAATCTTGACAGATGAGGACATGAAAGATATTATAAAGGCAATTGATGAAAGAGAGAGGGGAGAAGTTTATTCTTTTGACGAAGTATTTGAATGAATTATAAAATTCTTTTTTCATCTAAAAGCAAAAGACAAATAAAAGCCCTTGATAAAAATAAGATTATGTTCAAACTCTTCATCAGTTGGGAAGACTTCATACTTATTTTATAGGAACTTTCCTATACTTTTTTATAAAAATTACTTATCCTTTTAAACTCAATGTTATTTATATACTAAATTTTTAATAAAATTATGGCGAAATATTGCCCAAGATGTGGTTCCCCAAATGTAGAATGGGTATTGCCTCAAATATGGAGCAAATGGCGTTGCAAGGATTGTGGTTATATTGGTGTTGTTATTATTGAAGATGGTGAACTTGCTAAAGAAATCAGGAAAAAATGGGAGAAAGAGCATCATAAATGAAGTAAATGCCAAAGAAAATAAGCAAAATAAATGAGACTGCCTTAGTTATTTTTTTAATTGCATCAAATTTTGCTCCATGATATGAAAATAGAGATATGAATTCATACCACGAATAATCGCACAACTCATGAAAAATGATTAATGATATCAAGCCTAAAAATCCAAACGGATTTGCTTTTATTGCTAAAGTAAACCCTATTGTTAGCCACCACATTATAAAATATGGATTTAAAGAACTTAAAGCAATTCCCGCAAAAAATCCCCTTATTGTCTTTTCATCATCTTTTTCCTTCAAAGAAGAAAATGCAAGATAAATAAGAAATATACCTCCTATTAATCCAATTATTGTTTTCATTTCTCCTAATTCAAATTTCCCAAAAAGGAATAATGCAATTATTATTGGCACTTCTATGGCAGCATGTCCGCTTGCAATAAGCAATCCAGCATGCTTATTTTTCCTTCCCTCTGCCAAAGCAGTGGCGAAAATGGGCCCGGGCATAAGCACACCACTTAATGAAACAAGAATAACTGTTGCAATGAATAATAGCAAATCCATGCTATAATAACTTTATTTATTTAAAGTTGAATAAAAACAATTAGCTGTCTTTGAAATCCTCAGTTTAACCTTACCACAAAATTTTCTTATACCTTTTTTTCATAAGCAATTATGATCGACATTGTTACAAGAAATTTGAAAGAAGTTGTAACTTTACAAGAATTAAAGGAACTAATGAAAAAGAAAGAAAAGAAAGCATATATAGGATTTGAACCATCTGGCTTAGTTCATTTAGGGTGGCTTATGTGCGCTGATAAAGTTAAAGATTTAGTTAAAGCTGGCTTTGATGTTAAAATTTTGCTCGCAGATTGGCATGCATGGATTAATGATAAATTAAATGGAGATATTGATGCAATAAAAACGTGTGGGGAGTATATTAAAGATGCATTTAATGCAATGGGAGTAAAGGGAATAGAATATGTATATGCAAGCGATTTAGTAAAAGATGATAATTACTGGCATTTAGTTTTAAAAATAGCAAAGGAAACAACCCTTGCAAGAGTAAAAAGAGCAATGGATATAATGGGAAGAAAAGCTGAAGAAGCTGAAAAAGATGTTTCTAAATTTTTCTATCCCTTAATGCAAGTAGCAGACATATTTTATTTAGGTGTAGATGCTGCTTTAGGAGGATTAGACCAAAGACATGCTCACATGCTTGCTAGAGATGTTTGCAAGAAGCTTAAAATGAAAAAGCCAATAGCATTGCATACTCCTATAATTTCAAGCTTACAAGCAAAAGAAAGAATGGATACAAAAATGTCCAAATCAAAACCATCTTCAGCAATTTTTATTCATGATGATTATGAAACAATATATAAAAAATTGAGAAAAGCATATTGTCCAGAAGGAATTATAGAAGAAAATCCGGTTATTGAAATAACAAAACACATTATTTTTCAACATTTTAATGAAATAGAAATAAAAGGATTATCTTTAAAATTGAATGATTTGGAAAAAAAATTTATTAGCAAGGAATTACATCCATTAGATTTAAAAGAAGCTGTTGCAGAATATTTGGAAAAAATTCTTTCACCAATAAGAAATTATTTCAAAAATCATCCAAAAAATTTAGAAATGCTTCTTTCTTATATGAATAAATGATAAAGGTAGGATGTTGTGGATTTCAAGGAAAAAAGCAGGATTATTTTAAAAAATTTGAAGTTGTTGAAATACAGCAAACTTTTTATAAATTGCCAAAAATAGAAACAGCAAAAAAGTGGAGGGAAGAAGCACCAGCTAATTTTGAATATACAATGAAAGCATGGCAACTTATAACTCATAAGCCGACAAGCCCAACTTATAGAAAAGCTGGAATAAAAATAGAGGAAGAAAAAAAAGATAAATATGGTTTTTTTAAGCCAACTAATGAAGTCTTTGAAGCATGGGAAAAATGTAAGGAATTTGCAAAAGAATTAAATGCAAAATTAATTGTTTTTCAATGTCCAGCAGCCTTTAAAGAAAATGAAGAAAATGTTAGCAATTTAAAACAATTTTTTAGCAGTATTGGAAAAAAATTTACTTATGCATGGGAGGTAAGAGGGGAATGGAAAAAAGAAACAGTATTGGAAATATGCGAAGAATTTGATTTAATACATTGTGTCGATGCTTTCAAAAATGAAAGTTGTTATGGAAAAATAAAATATTACAGGCTTCATGGAATAGGAGGGTACAATTATGATTACAGTATAGATGAATTGAAAAAATTATATGAAATATGTAAAAAAGATAGAGAAGTATATTGCATGTTCAACAATACTAAAATGTTAAAAAATGCTTTAGAATTTAAAGAAATCATAGAAACGAGGCGAAAAATTTAAAAAGAATGTATATTTACAAAAATTCGGGGGTTGTCTACAGAAAAAATTTTAAAATTGCAATAACTCACCCCCAGAGGTGATAACAATGAAAGTATTAGGTAGACATATAATAGCTGAGTTATACGGCGTATCAAAAGATTTAATATCTAAGGAAGAACAAGTAAAACAAATAATGGAAAAGGTAATTGAAGAGGCTAAAGTAGAAGTAGTTGGCTCTCTTTATAAGCAGTTCAACCCCCATGGAGTAACTGGTATAATTTTGATTTCAGAATCACATATTTCAATTCATACTTGGCCAGAATATGAGCTTGTAAATTTAGATATTTTTACTTGTGGTGATCCTCAACAAGCACATAAAGCTTTTGATGCTTTTATTAAATATCTTAAACCAAGAAATTATAAACATTATGTATTAGATAGAGGATAAGTAGGGGGTAGAGTGGACAGAATAAAAAATCAAATCCTTTCTATTCTTTCTGCTGGTAAAGCATCAATATGGGAAATTATTGATTTCCAAGACGCTTCTTTGCCCGAATTTTTTAAAAAATTAAAGGAGATGGAAAAAAAAGAAATTTTAAAAATATCAGATGGAATAGTTAAACTGACGGAAAAAGGAGAGAAGTTATTAAAAAATAATATTTTTAAGGAATATAAATGCAAGTTTTGTGACGGAACAGGATATAAAATTATTGGCGAGATAAAGAAAAAATATGAAAATATTGCTAAGCATCGCCCCAAGCCAATAGAAAAATATGACCAAGGTTATATTGGAATAAATGCTATTCTTAGAAAATTAGCTTTTATGATGGAAAGAGGAGATATATATGGAAAGATATTTGTTGCTGGAGATGATGATTTATTTAGCATTGCTTTGGCTTTAACAGGATTGCCAAAACAAATTGTGGCTGTTGATATAGATGAAAGGCTCATTGATTTTATAAATGGCATAGCTAAAAAATATAAGCTGAATGTTGAAGCATATGTTCAAGATTTTCAATATGAAATAAGAGATTTTCAAGGGAAATTTGACGTTTTTGTAACTGATCCAGTTGAAACCTTGCCTGGAATAAAATTATTTTTGTCTAGAGCAGTAGCTTCATTAAAAGGAAAAGGTTGCTCTGGCTATTTTGGCCTAACTACTTTAGAAGCATCCCGTAAAAAATGGTATGAAATACAAAAGATGATATACGATATGGGATTTGTTATAACCGATATAAGGAGAAAATTCCAAGTTTATCCTGATGATGGAAGCAATTTTTTCCAATTTCAAGAAAAATTGCCAATAGTTAAAAAATTGAAAATAAAGAGCGATTACAATTGGTATAAATCAGCTTTATATAGAATAGAAGCAATAAAAAAGCCTGTGCCATTAATAAAAGGAGATGTTAAGCTTGGAAAAGCAATATATAAAGATGATGAAAGCTGGGCTACTCCTATGTAATTTATATTTTATATTTTATTTGCTTATAGCTCTATTCCACATATCTTTTTATAACTTCTGGTATTTTTTCTATGATATCGCTTGCCAACATTCCATAGCTTTTTTCTTCAAATGCAATATTTCCCGCCATTCCATTTATAAATGCCGCCATGCAAGCTGCATAGAAAGGCTTTATGCCCTTAGAAAGTAAAGCAACTGTAATGCCAGCTAAAACATCTCCTGTTCCTCCAACTGTCATTGCTTCATTATGAATTCTATTCATCTTAACTTTTTCTCCATCACTTATTATATCAATATAGCTTTTAAGTAAAATAACTGCATTTCTTTTTCTTGCTTCTTTTTTTACTATTTCTTTTCTTTCTTTTAAATCTTCTGGTAGCTTTATTCCAGTAAGTTTCTTAAACTCGCTAACATGAGGAGTGAAAATAATATTGCCATTGCAATCTATATCTTTTAAAGCTTCTATTGCATCAGCATCTATAACAAAAAATTTTTCATCAATATATTTCTCAACTAAATTCCTACAAGCATCTTTTGTAATTTCTTTTCCTCCCAATCCAGGGCCAAGCAAAATAGCATCTGCTTTTTCAACAATTTCCTCAATTTCTCTTATATCAGCAGGAGTAAAAACTTCACCATGCATTTTTTTAACAATTAAATTTGGAGAAAAAGAAGCAATAACTTGCCATGCTTGATGAGGGCAGCATATGTATGTTAAATCGCATCCTGTTCTTAAAGCAGCCAATCCAGCTAAAGCAGGCGCTCCCGTATAAGGCCCACCTCCTATAATGGCTACTACGCCATTTTCTCCTTTATGACTCTCTTTTCTTGGCTTTTGATAATAAATTAAATCCCCTATACCAACATATTCCTCAGCTTCTTTTGGTATGCCAATATCTGCCAAAACGATTCTTCCACAATTTTTTTCATTCATTCCTTCTTTTATTGAATGGAAAGTAACTGTAACATTTGGTTTTATAGAAATCTTTGTTCCAAATCCAGTTGGCACATCTATTGCTAAAACAAATTTTTTTGAATCATTAACCAATTTTACAATTTCTTTGTATGGCTCTTTTAATTCCCCTTTTATTCCAACGCCAAGCATTGCATCTATTATTGCATCACATTCATTTAGTAATTGAACAAATTTTTTCTTATCATATTTAAATATAGGTATTCCTATAGATTTTGCCCTCCTATAATTTTTTATTGCGAGCATAGTTTTTGGCTTTGAAATTGCTATAATAAAGCAATTTCTTAAATAACGAGCTGCAACATATCCATCTCCTCCATTGTTTCCAGGACCGCATAAAATTAGCCATTTCTTATTATATTTTTTAGCTTCTTCTGCCACAATTTTTCCAGCATTTTCCATTAATTGTTCTGTTTTTATTCCTAAATATTCAGCATTTTTATCCAGTACATGCATGATTTTGATTTATTATTTATAAATAATTGTTTTGTTTACGAATCTTTTGTTTTATGTGGCAAACATTTGTTTTATGAGGCGAAAATTGCAAACTCATTTATATTACGGCATTATTTATTTTCATGCTTCCATTAGATGATAGACAGATTAGGCTTGCAATGAAAAAAATGGGAATCAATATTAAAGAAATAAAAGCTGAAAAAGTAATTATTGAAACTTTAGATAAAAAATATATTTTTGAAAATCCAATAGTAAATGTAATGGAAATGAAAGGACAAAAGACCTATCAAATTGTTGGTAAGCCACAAATAAAAATAAAGATAAGAGAAGAAGATATTGAATTAGTTGCAGAAAAAACTGGAAAAAGTAAGGAAGAAGCAAGAAAAGCTTTAGAAGAAGCAAACGGAGATATAGCGCAAGCAATAATCAATCTATCTTCTTAGACATTAAAATCGCATCTTCTCCATCTATATAATATCTTTTCAATTCCGTTTTTTCTTCAAAACCTAATTTTTTATAGAAATTTATTGCAATTTTATTGCTTTTTCTTACCTGTAAAATAATCTCTCCCCTCATAAATCTCATTACATGTCTCATTAACATTTTTCCATATCCTTTTCTCCTATAATCTGGATGTATAGCAATTGACACAATTAAATTTCTTTCATTATCTGCAATTACATATCCAACTATTTTATTATTTTCTTCGATAACAAAAAATAATTTATCTAAATATTCATGGAAAACAAAAGAAGGATAAGGATATTTAAAAGATAATCTTTCTATTTTATATATTTCTTCTAAATCCTTTTTTTCACATTTCCTAATTCGCACATTATGAAAATAAAAAATATTTTCAAATTTTTTGATTGATGGTTGATAGCACGGGTTAAAAAAATTTTTATAATGATATTTAATTAAGGATATGCAAGAAAAGGAAGAAAAGGAAGAAAAGGAAGAAAAGAAATATACAACAGTTTCTATTCCAACTCCATTAGCAGAAAAAATAAAGAAAAGAATAGAGGGAACTGGATTTACTTCTATTTCAAGTTATGTTACTTATGTATTGAGAGAATTATTGGCAAGTATGGAAGAAGAGGAAGAGGAAGTATTTAGTAAGGAAGATGAAGAAAAAATAAAGGAAAGGTTGAGAGCACTAGGTTATCTTGATTAAAATGCCAGTCCCTCATGGCGGAAAACTTGTTTATAGAATAAATGAAAACAAGAATATAGAGGATATGCAAAAAATTGAAATAGGAAATGAAATAGCACACGATGTAGAGAATATTGCATATGGTATTTTTTCCCCATTAGAAGGATTTGTTTGTAGAGAAGATTTTGAAAATATTCTTCATAACATGCGCCTTTCCAACGATTTACCATGGACAATTCCGATTGTTTTTGATTTAAATGCAAAATATATTAAAGAAGGAGATGAAATCGCATTAATAGCAAGAAATGGAATGATTGCAACTTTTACTATCGAAGACATATATAAATATAATAAAAAAGAATATGCTGAAAAAGTTTTTAAAACAATAGATGCTCATCATCCAGGAGTAAAAAAAGTTATGGAAATGGGAAATAAATTGGCTGGAGGAAAAATAGAATTGGTTAAGGAAGGAAAAGAAAAATTTGAAAAATATCATTTAAAGCCATATGAAACAAGAATACTTTTCAAGGAAAAAGGATGGAAAGAAATTGTTGCTTTTCAAACCAGAAATGTTCCTCATTTGGGGCATGAATATGTTCAAAAAACTGCTTTAACATTTGTAGATGGTATATTTATCAATCCAATAATAGGTAAAAAAAAGAAAGGAGATTTTAGAGATGAAGTAATAATAAATGCATATGATGCATTAATAAAACATTATTATTTAAAAGATAGTGCAGTATTAGCTATTTTAAGAACAGAGATGAGATATGCTGGGCCGAGAGAAGCTATTTTTCATGCAATTATAAGAAAAAATTTTGGTTGCACCCATTTTATTGTTGGAAGGGACCATGCTGGAGTAGGCAATTATTATAAGCCCTATGAAGCTCACGAAATATTTAATGAATTTCCAGATTTGGGCATTACACCAATCTTTTTCAAATCATTTTTTTATTGCAAGAAATGCAATGGAGTAGTAAATGAAAAAATATGTCCCCATGGAAAAGAACATCATGTATATTATAGTGGAACAAAAATAAGAGAAATGATTAAAAAAGGAAAAATGCCTCCAGAGAATATGATGAGAAAAGAAGTAGCAGAAATTGTAATGGGATATGCAAATCCATTTGTTGATTAAAATGTTGATCATTTACCATTGGGATACAGATGGAATTTGTTCAGCATCTCTTTTATATGATAAATATGATGAGCTTTTTTTACCAAAAATAGGAAATTATTTTTTAACAGATAAAGAAATAGAAGAAATAAAAGAAATGGGGCAAAATGAAATATGTATTGTTGATTTTGCATTAAATGAAGATAGCCTAAAAAAATTGAAGAAAATAGCAAAAATAAAAATTATTGACCATCATTTAACAAAAAAAATCGATGGTATAGAATATATTAATCCAATTATTGAAGGAAAAGATGAACAAAAATATCCATCTTCATCTTGGATTGTAAATGAATATTTAGGAAATAAAGAAAATTTATTAGCTTTTTTAGGTGTTGTAGGAGATTGGGAAAAAAGAATAATAAAAACGAGATTTTATAAAAAATTGAAAAAATTTATGGAGAACAATAAAATAAAATTTGAAGAAATGCTTGAAATGGTGAAATTAAT
This sequence comes from uncultured Thermoplasmatales archaeon, assembly GCA_964503915.1. Classification (GTDB taxonomy): domain Archaea; phylum Thermoplasmatota; class E2; order UBA202; family JdFR-43; genus JAPDJP01. The sequence continues at coordinate 15,460 of CAZDCH010000002.1, read as the reverse complement.
TGATTCAAATTATAAGGTAGGAGATATTGAAGAAATAAAAAGAGCAGTTTACATTTTAAAAGATATGGATAAAGAAGAAATTTTGAATAACAAAAAATGGAAGAAAAATAAAGAAATGGTTGATAATGAAATAGAGAAAGCATTAAATGGGAAGGAAAAAAGAATTGGGAAAATTTTAATAAAAGAAATAGATTGCAAATATAATGTAATTTCTAGCGTTGCAAGAAAATTATGGGAAAAAAATGAATATGTTATTGTAATAAATAAGGGATATTTTAAAAATGATTGTCAAATATATGTTAGAGGAAAAAATATCTTTTCTTTAGTTAAATTAACAAAAAAATATGTTTATGGAGGAAAGAAAAATGTTATTGGAGCCATTATACCAAAAAAAGAATGCAATGAGTTTGTTAAATATGTAGTTAAATGTATTGAAAATGCGTAAAAAAGTTTTAGTAATAGGATGGGATTGCGCTACGCCCGAATTATTATTTAATAAATTTCATTTGCCCAATTTTAGAAAATTGCTAAAAAATTCCATTTATTCTCCTATGGAAAGTTGTGACCCTCCCATTACAATCCCAGCATGGATGGTGATGGCGACAAGCGTTAATCCAGGAAGACATGGAATATATGGATTTAGGCATAGAAAGAAGAATAGTTATAATGATATATGGATAGCTGATGCTACCAAATTTAAAAAATATCCAAAAGTATGGGATATATTGGCTAGACATGGAAAGAAAAGTTGTATTATTGGATTGCCACCATCATATCCACCATTACCAATAAAAGGATGGCTAATTTCTTGCTTTATAACTCCAGATAAAAATAAGCCTTTTACTTATCCTCCAGAATTTAGGAAAGAAATTGAAAAAGTTATTGGAGAATATATTTTTGATGTTGAATTTAGAACAGATAAAAAAGGAGAGCTATTAGAAAATCTATTGGAAATGACGAAAAGAAGGCATGAATTAATTAAATATTTAATACAAAATAAAAATTGGGATTTATTTTGGTTTGTTGAAATTGGACTAGATAGAGTACAACATGCATTTTGGAGATATTTTGATAAAAACCATCATTTATATGAAGAAAATTCTCCATATAAAAATGTAATTAAAAAATATTATGAAATGCTTGATAAAAATTTGGGAGAATATTTGAAATTAGTTGATGACGCAACAATTTTTATAGTATCTGATCATGGAGCAAAAAGAATGAAAGGAGCTTTTTGTATTAATGAATGGCTAATTGAAAATAAATGGCTCTTTCTAAAAGAGAAGCCTAAAGAAATAATTAGCATTGATAAAGCAAATATTGATTGGAATAGAACAATTGCTTGGGGATGGGGGGGATACTATGCAAGAATATTTTTAAATGTGAAAGGAAGAGAAAAATATGGAATTGTTGGCAAGGAAGAATATGAAGAAATTAGGAAAGAATTGGCAGAAGAAATTTCAAAAGTTGAAGATAATAAAGGAAATAGAATGGACAATAAAGTTTTCTTGCCAGAGAAATTATATCCAGAATGCAAGGGACAGCCACCAGATTTGATGGTATATTTTGATGATTTATATTGGCGTTCTGCAGGCACAATAGGGCATAATAGAATACATTTGGAAAGAAATGATACTGGACCAGATGATGCTGTTCATTCTAAATATGGTATATTTTTAAAATATCCAGTTGAAAAAGAAAGAAAATTAAATAAAGTTAGCATATATGATTTTGCCCCAACTTTATTAAATGAATTTGGAATAAAAATTCCACTTCATATGGAAGGAAAGGTGATTGAATGAAAGGGGCAGTTATATGGTTTACTGGTTTACCATGCTCAGGAAAAACAACAATTGCTAGAGAACTTATGAAAATATTAGAAGAGTATAGAGATGTTGAATTGCTTGATGGCGATACTGTAAGAGATTATATTAAAAATACAGATTTTTCAAAAGAAGGAAGAAAAAAGCATTTGAGGTATATAGCATTGATGGCAAAATTGTTAGAAGAGAGAGGGGTTATAGTTTTATGTAGCTTTGTTAGTCCTTATAAAGAGAATAGGGAATTTGCGCGTTCAATTTGTAAGAATTTTATTGAAGTATATGTTAAAGCCCCCCTCAAAGTATGTATTCAAAGAGATGTAAAAGGAATGTATAAAAAAGCATTAAATGGAGAAATAAAAAATTTTACTGGAATAGATGACCCATATGAAGAGCCGGAAAATCCAGAAGTAATTGTTGAAACAGATAAAGAAAGTATTGAAGAATGCGTTAAAAAAGTGATGAATAAAATTAAGGAATTAGGATATATTTAATTCATCCTTTGCCTTTTCAACTTTTTCATAAACTTCTTCAACATTTATATTTAAAAATTTTCTTTCATGCAATATCATTTTACCATTTATTATAACGTTGCTAACATTATATCCATTGGCAGCATATACTAAATGGCTTATTATATTATTGCTAGGAAAAAAATTTGGCACATTTCTATCTAAGCATATAATATCTGCCTTTTTCCCAACTTCAATACTTCCTGCTTGTAATTTTAAAAATTTTGCAGCATTTATTGTTGCCATATCCAAAACTTCTTGTGCTTTTACAATGCTTGCATTCCACCTATGATGCTTGTGTATCAATGCAGCAAATTTCATTGTTTCAAACATATCTAACTTATTATTGCTTGCAGCTCCATCTGTTCCTAAAGTAATTATTGCATTTTCATTCATTAATTCTGGCAAAGGAGTATATCCTCCAGTTGCTAATTTCATATTACTAACTGGATTATGTATAACGCATGCATTTGCTTTAGCAATTTCCTTTATTTCTTCTTTTGTAATCCACCCGCAGTGAGCGAGCATTGTTTTATTGTTAAGCAAGCCAAATTTTTTAATTTGTTCTAAAGGACGAGAGCCATATCTTTTTAAAACATTATATACTTCATATCTTGTTTCAGAGCAATGAATATGAATAAAGGAATTATATTTTTTTGCTATATCTGAAACTTTTTCAAGAGTTTCAGGAGAGCAAGCATAAGTAGAATGAGGAGCTATTACTGGCTTAACAAATTCATCATTTGCCCATTTCTTCAAAAATTTTTCACATTCAGGAATCAATTTCTCTTTTTCCATTTCAGGAGTATCAAAATCTATTATGCTAAAGCCAGCATAACATCTTATTCCAAATTTTTTAGCTTCTTTTGCTATTACATCTTCAAAAAAATACATATCGTTGCAGCAAGTAGTGCCAGTAAAAACCATTTCTATAAATGCCAATTTTGTTGCTATAGAAATATGTCTATCTTTCAATTTTGATTCTATTGGCCATATTTTTTTAGTTAACCATTCTTCCAATGGTAAATCGTCTCCATATCCTCTCAATAAAGTCATTGGTAAATGAGTATGCATATTGATTAAGCCGGGCATTACAATTTTATTTTTAATTAAAAAATCTGCTTCAACATTTATTTTTCCAATTTCAACTATTCTGTCATCTTCAATATATACATCTCCTTCAATTACTTTCCTATCTTTATTTTGGCTAACTATTATTGAATCCTTTATTAAAATACTCATTCTAACAATGTAATGTTTTTTGGTTTAATAAATGGATATTCTATTACCTCCCCTTCCACTTCAACTCTTTTTCCTTCTATATCCATTCTTTCCTCTAGCAATATTCCTACAACTCCTTCCTCATATGATAATCTCATTAAGTAGCCATCTCTATATGGAAAAACTGCCCTTACAATACCCCTTATCCTTACCTTTCCCTTTTTTGGAACCTTTGTTAAAATTCTTTCTTTTACTTTATAAAATTCATAAAACATATCCCTTAACTCTCTTAAAATATCATCATCGGATGTAACAATTACAAGTTGTCCATCTTTTATTTCTCCTGCAAATATAAATGCCTTATTTAATCCAACTGCAAAATTTCCAATAACATCTGGATTTTCTCTCGCATTTTCAGAAAATTTAGAAGGAGTGGAAACAACAATCTTTGCATCTGGGGGAGGCTCAACATTCAATTTTTCAGCAACTATTAATGGATTAACCAATTCTTTTAAATCCCATCTCTTCAATATTTTACAAGTTTTTTCTGGAATACTCTTTTTCCAAGCATATTCAACAGCTATTGAAACGGCAACGATACCAACAATTAATCCAGCAACAAATGCTATAATATCCATCATAAGTATATAATAATTTATTATTAAGCTTTTTTATGTTTTTGTTTTTAATTTTTTAATTTTTGTTTTTGGTTTTTAGTTTTTAGTTTATTTTTTTATTTTTATTTTTGTTTTTATTTTTGTGGCTTTACTTATAATTTACAAATTTTTTGACAGACACCCAAAATATAATAGGCAAAAAAATATTACGTTTTAATGGCAAAAATTACCTTCATTGGAACTGGTGGAGGAAGATTTGCAACAATATTTCAAAAAAGAGCTACAGGGGGAATATATATAGCAGATAGAGGCTTGCTAATGCACGTTGATCCAGGCCCTGGGGCATTGGTAAAAATGTATGAACTTGGTTTAGATCCAACGCAAACAGATGCAATTTTTGTTTCTCATGCTCATCCAGATCATTATACAGATGCTGAAATTTTAATAGAAGCAATGACTCTTGGAGGAAAGAGTAAGAGAGGTATTTTGATAGGAAGCGAAAGCGTGATTAATGGAATAGATGGATATACACCAATTTCCTTTTATCATAAAAAAATTGTAAAGGAAATAAAAATCGCTAAGCCAAATGATAAGTTTTTAATTAAAGATTTATATGAAATTCGCATTACTCCAGCTTTACATTCAGACCCAACCACAATCGGCTTTAAACTATTCCTTGATAATGGGGCAATTTCATATACAAGCGATACACAGCTTTTTGATGAACTAATTAAAGCGCATAAGGGGGCAAGATTACTCATAATATGTTTAACTCGCCCTTTAAATGGGAAAATTCCTTTTCATATGTCTACTGAAGAAGCCGCAGAATTAATAAAAGAAATAAAACCAGAATTAGCTATTTTAACTCACATGGGATTAAGAGTATTAAGCAATGCAACCCAGCAAGCTAATTGGATAAACCAAAAAACTGGTATACCAGTAATAGCTGCTATTGATGGAATGAGGATATACATGGAAGATAAAATTGAAATAAAAAGAGATTAGTTTATATATACAAAGATGCCCATTCCTTTTCTTATTTCAAAATCAAATTCATCTGGAGATATACCAACTAAATATGAATAAAATTGTTGTACAATAGCATTCCACTTGGAAACAATGCTACAATTAGTTATATTCTCTGCTAATAAGCTAGCCATAGTTGCATTTTTAAACCATCCTATCAAATTCCATCCTACATATAATGGAATGGAAAAATTTGTTATTTTATCTTTTACACTAAATATTGTATCATTTTTTATGTATATAAAATATCCTCTTCCATTTTCTATAGCAAAATCAAATTCATCTGGAGATATGCCAACTAAATATGATTCATATTTTTGTATGCTACCATTCCATCTTGAAATTGCTACACAGTAGCTTATATTCTGCCCTAAAGTTTTTGCAGTCCAATTATTAGGAATAGCAATCAAATTCCATCCCTTATATAGCATATATGAAAATAAGCTAGAATTTATTTTAAAAATAACACTATCATTATATCCATTATATTCAATATTCAAAATTACTATTCCATTTTCATTTCCAGAATTGAATTTAATCGATTTTCCTTGGGTTGCATTAATTGAAGCATTTGCACCACTGCAATTCCAATTTGCTTCAATAAATCCAATGAAGCCATAAGTATAATTAAAAGCTGCTGAATAAGCAATAAAGGAAAAATTTGTAGAAATGTTATAATCATTAATTTCATTTTTTGTTCTATGAGTAATTAGAATATAATCTGTTTTTGCTATTGTAAAAGAACAAGTAGCTGGACTTTCATCTTCATTTCCTGCTAAATCTCTTGCTTTCACTTTAAACGTATAGTTACCATATGGTAAAACATATGTTTTAGATTTAATAGTTGTCCAGTTTGACCAATTTTCATCATATCCTTCAAGTTTATATGAAAAAAGTAATTTATCGTTTGGTGTAATATCATCTATACCATCCCATGTAAAAGTAACATTATTATTAAGAATTATTCCAGATGGCCCACTTTCTATAATAGTGTTTGGTGGATTTGTATCAATTTCTTTAACAATTTCATATAAAATAGATTCTCCCTCTATATCAAATGCAAGCCAATTTCCTTCTATCCTTGTTTCTATTTCCTTTTTTATTTCTCCAGTTTCATTTAATGCATATACTTTTGCATTACATAAAGGAATTTTTATAGTAGCATTGATAACTTCTACCATAACTGGTCTATCTCCCCATCTAATTTCATAATTTCCTGCAGACTCAAATTGCATTCCATAATTTGCTACTCCACCAATAGCAGTTAATAAAAGCTTAGTGCTATTTATTATATCATCCTTTGTTAAAGACGAAAACATAATACTACCATATGAAGGATATTTGGGACATATTGCAAAATTTTTTAAAGTAATATTAGATAGTTTTCCAGCAATAGCTTTTATGTATGGATTATCAACTAATAAATACCTATTTTCATAACAAAAAGTAACTCCATTACAACTATATGTTTCATTTTTATTTATATAATTAATTGAATATGTTGAATTGCTTGCATTAAAATTCTTTTCTACTTTATAAATTAATCCAATGCTTTCATCTATTATTTTTTTATTTTCTAAAAATTGTCTAGGAGTAAATACTTTTAAGTAATCATAAATACCTTTTTCAAAAAATTTTGAATAATTGATTTCTAAAATTTTTGCTTCTTCAATATCTTTTCTCATAAACGAAACATATGCAATAATATTTTGAATTAATATTGCTGGATTGCTATGAACTCTTAGAACATTTGGAGTTGGATTAATTGAAGAAGCTCCAGTTATTCTTCCTTCATGATACCAAGGAGTATCGTAATGTTGTTGCCACATATATGAAAAAGTTACTACCATATCTACATCTTGTAATTGAGCATATGCTGTTAATCCTGGAATAAACATATAGCTATATTCATTGTTAAAAGCCCAATTTACCTCGCTTCTTGATAAAGGTTTATCCTTTATTCTGAAATTTGCAAAATTGATAAAAATAGGATCAGCCCATCCTTTTATAAATGGGTCAATATTTTCGATACAGCTTCTTTTGAAATCATCTCCCACCAATTTTTCATAAAAATGGGCAACAGGTAAATCATAATAATTATGAAAATCATTTAATGAATAAGGAAATTTTTGTACTGTATCTAAAAATAAAAATGTATTGCTAGCAGATTGAGTAAATACAATTAATTGTTTTGCTCCAATTTTATTTTTTATATAAGAAGAAATGTTTGAAAAAAACTCTTTTTCTAAATGCATATAAAATAATCCCAAATCATTTGTTCTCGACTTGCTATAAATGTTTTCCCATGGCTTATAGTTATCAAAATCGGGATATCTTTTTAAATTGCTAAAATTTGTTTCTGCATCATTCAAAACTTCTCCAGTTCCGTCATCCCATGTTTCAACTAATAAAGTAAAATTGTTGTTATATTTTTCCTTTAACCACTCTCTCCATTTTTCATCAAAAATATTTTGATAATATGAAGGTATACTACTATTATTATAAGTTAAAAGTCTCCTATACCATTTTTCTGTTAATGAATTTTCATTTGTTATTTCAATTGCTACTATAGCTTCTTCCTCCTTATATTTATTTCCAGTATATGGATTTGTATGGTTTAATATGTCATTAAACCAATTTTTAATAAAATTTGTTATATTTTTATCCAAAGTATATAAACAAATATTAAATTCATTTCCCTTAAAAGGATATGTTCCACTATAAAAATCTGTTGAATTTGAAAAATTGCCATAATTTGAAATATAATAATCAACTGCTTCATCATTTGTTCCCATTGCATTGATAAGGGCAATTGGAGCAAGTTGAATATATCCATAAACCCCTTTTTCTTTCATTTGCGCAAAAAACCTATCATACCAATCTCTCCAGCTACTATTATACCAGTACCATCCTGGAGCACTGACCTTTATTAAATTATATCCATGCTTTATAATTCTGCTGATTATTTTTTCATTTGTTTCATTATCAAAAATTATTCCTCCTCTATGAGTTTGTATTCCCCAAAATCTTGCTCTTTTGCTATCATTAAAATATAATTTTCCATTTTTTTCAATAACAAAGCCATGTTTCCCAGCTGGGGCGTCGTAGATAGGCAAGTATTCGTTATCAATTTCTCCTAAGAAAGTATAGTTGCAAGGTATTACAAAAGGTATTGCAAGATTATTTTCAAAATACATTGAATGTAAAATAATAGGGTGAGATGGTTGATGGATAGATAAATTAAGCTGTTATATCTATATCCTTGAATAGTTGGCATTAATAAGTTATATCTTGGATATAGGTAATGCTGCTTATACTTACTCAAATTTAAACAATGTATTTCATAATATCTTCCAGAAGTTTCAACTAATAAAAATTCTTTAGTCCAATTAGTCCAATTAATTCCATCAACAGAAGACCTAGTGCTTAGCCATATTGAATCTATTTCTTTTAATATTATATTATCTATCTCAACTGCTCCATTAACATTTACATCATCAAATATTTTGCCAGCTGTTATCTTAATTACTCCACTATATGTTAAATTATCATCTGGTATTTCAAATATTGCAATTTTCGTTACTTTCCATTTATTAACAGTTCCTCTTCTATGAGCGACATTATAGCATTCCATTAAAAAAGATGTATAAGTATTGTACCATGAATCATTTCTTATAGCAATATTTATTGATATTTTTCCTCCAGTTTCAATAAAATCTTTTGTACATTTTATATATGCATACATCTCATACATTTTCCCATTTTGAAGCAATATTTCTTGACTTTTAAAAACATCTTCCCATTCAGAAGAAAAATTATTGAAGGAAATTTTTAAGTGGTTTTTCCCAGTATATGAATCATTATGTTCAATAGAATAATTTGTTTGTTGCCCACAAAATGTCCAGTTACATAGCTCGCCATTTTCAATAAATTCAAAGTCTCCATTTGGAGCTATATTTGGGCTTGATGATAAATTAAACCATAATCTTCCCCAAAAAGGAAAATTTTTTGCATGAAATATGGGGCTGAACCAATATGAATTATTTTCGAATTTTATTCCTTTATCATTTATAGAAATATTTTTTCCACTTCCATAAGAAAAATCTATTATATTTATACCTATTTTCAAATCAATAACTTCTCTATCCATATTGTTAAAGAAAAATAATAATAACAAGGGCAAAAATATAACCAATATTTCTTTTTTCATGCTACAAATTTTTAAATTTTATTTAAGATTTCCGAAATTGTTAACTAAATTTTTTCCATTATTAGTTCAGCAACTTTTTTTCCAGAAAGCAACATTCCTCCAAATATTGGTCCCATTCTAGGAGCACCATAAACAGCATTTGCAGCCATTCCAGCAACATATAATCCAGGAAATATTTCTTTTGTATTTTCTAATGTCTTTCTCTCCCCTTCATCAGCCCACATTGCTTTCTCTCCCTCAATTTTCCCGCTTGGAGTTTTTAATCCATATTTTTTTTCAACAATCCTTGCAATATTGCAATCATGTCCTGTTGCATCTATAACTGCCTTTGCTTCTATAGCAACTGGATCAACATGCAAATTTGCCTCTAAAATTGCTGAAAGATTTACTACAACTCCATTTATCCTGCCATTCTTTACCATAACATCTTCAACAGTCATTCCATTGAAAATCCTTGCTCCAGCATCAATTGCAGATGAAATAAGCTTAGAAACAGCTTCAATACTATCTGCTACCCAATATCCATTTTTTTCTTTACATTTAACACCAATTTCTTTCAATATTTCATGACCCTTTTTCAAAACAATAACTGGATATCCAATTCCGCCTCCCCACATTCCGCCTCCAGGTGACAATTTTCTTTCAAATATAACAACTTTTTTTCCATTTTTTGCTAGATATATGGCAGCAGTTAAGCCAGCTGGACCTGCGCCAACTATTGCTACATCTATTTCAATATTCATTATAAAATTTTTCAGAAATTCTTCTACAATAATTTTTGTAATATCAATATCCCTAATCATGAGTAGAAATGCTATTCTATTTATTATTCTTTTTCATCCCCATTTAAATAGAGATGGTAAATATATATAATATGCCCCCTCTTTATAAATAATTATTGTCCCCTCTTCTATTAACCTCTTTACATTTATTTCATATTCCCCAATTTGTTTTACATTTATACTCTCAACTTTTTTCCCTAGTTTTTCCGCTTCTCTTATTGCTTCCTCTTTTCTTTTCCTTATTTCTTCCATAATATCATTCAATTTTTCTCCTTTCAGAAAAAAATCTTTATTTTCAATTTCTTCTAAAATTTCTTTCCTCTTTTTTTCATCTAATGGTTTTTTTGTATAATAAAAACTTTTTCCTCCACAGTTTGGGCAGCCATCAATTACATACTTAGAATCTTCATATATTTTTCCACATTTTAAGCATTGATGAGGCATTTTATCTATTTGCAATTATAACAGCCTTTATAATATCTTTGTCTTTATATATTGTTTTTAATTTATTTGCTGGAGCAACAACTGTCATTCTTGCCCTATTCTTTCCAAACAATTTTTGCCAAAAAGTGGGCTTCTCTTCTATATAACTTTCCATTTCTATTCCAGCAAATCTATCATTAATATTTTTCATTGTCATTTCAATTAACTTAGTTTGTTCTTCAGGTGTCAATCCTTTTTCCAATACCAATATTTGACCTTTTTCTACTTCTTTTAAAATAAATCTGAGCTTTTCTTCCATAGAAAGGCCATTTAGCTTTTCATATGATATAAAATTTACTTTTATTTCCATTTTTATCCCTTTTTCTTTTTAGAGAATTTTTTAACCATTGTTTCATATAATAAATTCATATTTAGTCCAGTTAAAGCTGAAATTGGAACTACTTCATGTTGTGGAAAAGCAGATTTTAAAGTTGCAGGAGTTGAACCATTTAAATCAACTTTATTTGCAGCTATAATAAATGGCAATTTCCTTGCTTCTAAATTTCCCAAAATAGTTATATTAACTTGTGTAAAAGGATTTTTTGTACTATCAAGTAATAAAATAACACCATCCAGACTATCAAGCCATTTAATTGCTTCTATTACTCCTTCCGTAGCTTCTTTGGCTCTTTTTTTTGCTTCTTCTTCGCTCAATCCGTATTCCATAAAGTCATGATAATCAATTTTTGTTGCTATACCTGGAGTATCTACTAAATCTATAGTCAAAGAAGATTTTGCATCCCTTATAACAATTCTATCCTTTTTTTTCACTTTTCTTGTTTCGTGCGGTATTTCTGAAACTTCTCCAACAATCTCTCCAGCCCAATCCATAGCAATTCTATTTGCTAAAGTAGTTTTTCCTGAATTTGGAGGACCATATATTCCTATTTTAACATGTCTCTTACCAAAAATAGATAGGAGCCATTGTGACAATTTGCTAAATATTCCCATTGCAACTAATTAAAAATTAATATATATAAGTTTTTTTAAATTTGTGGGTTCGTTGAGGTGAAGGAGTTGCTAAAGGCCTAAAAGAAAATATATCTTCCATCAAACAAAGAAGAAGCGATAAAAAGAACCGTTGATTATTTGGAGAAAAACAAATGGCGTTTTATGCTTTACAAAATTTTGCGAGAGAGCAAGACGAAATTTTGCTTAGAGGATGGAATGTTCCATCAACTCTTGCAGTAAATTTTTAATTGACATTTAAAAACATGAATGAAGGTTGCGAGATTACAGTGACGGCTTTACTTCACCAAATTCATCGCTTTTCTTCTTTATTTTCCATTAATCTTTGTTTTTGGTGGTATATTTTTATTTTTTTTATCGTAGATTGGAATTGCCTATTTTTATTGAAACAGTTGGGATAGCAGCCGTATGGTTTGGATTTTTAATCTGTTGCTTATGGGCAACATTAAAAATTTATTTATATTTTGGTTAAAAGATTATTAAGGGAGCTAAAGATTTAGCACGGGTGTATTTTAAGGATAGCAAGAAAAGCCAATTAATGTAATAATAGAGAAACCTAAAGAGAGCATTTTTTTGATAGAGAAATAATGGCATATTACAAAACTTTAATTATAGGAGGAATAACCGTAATTGCTGAAGCAGATAAGCCAGAAAAAATAAATAGAGTTGAATTTTGTTATGGTAGCCATTATGTTTTTGATGAAGAGCCAAGAGAAATAGATTATTTTCCTCCATATGAATGGAAATGCAGAGTATTTGATTAAATTCATGGGGAAGAATAACTGTAGCTGCCCATTATGGAAATGCTGGAGCTGTAGCAGTAGATAAAATGGAGTTATACATAATAAATTTGTTTCCTGCTCCTGCTTCCTTGTATAAATAGGTCATCTATGGGCTGTTATTGCTGGATGAGAATATAAGCGTTGTTTCATTAGAACAATTTTGCTTGACGAAAATTATATAAAAAATAAATATGCTTCTTTTGAAATGAGAACAACTTGGTACATTTCTTTGTTCTTAATCTTGTTAATTATCCTTCCCCTTTCTGCTTCCCAAAAAATAGAGTGGAAAGTGGGCAATTATTGGGAATACAATTTGCATTATTATATGCCGCAAACGAATACACAAAAAATATTAATGAGGGTAATTAATGAAGAAAATATCTCAGTTAATGGCATTATTTATGAAAGTTTAGTAGTCGAAATAAAGGTAAACAATTTAACGAAAAAAATATTATATTACGAAAAAGAAAATTTAACAATTATAAAGGAAATAGAATATGATGGTAAAAAGGAGGAAATTTTATCTCTTCCAATTATTTCTTTTCTTCCTATTTATGTGGGTAAGAAATGGAATTTTACCAGAGACAATATTTCAATATCTTTCCAATGTGTTGGAAAGGAAAAAGCGGTAACTAAAGCGGGGAAATTTGATTGTTATAAAATAAGAATAATTTATGATTGGACAAATAATAATTATACAGCAGCAAAATTCTATCAACTAGTATATTTTTCTGAAGAAGTTGGAAATATTGTAAAAGCAGAAGGATTTTTTAATGAGGCACCCCTATTTTCCGAAGAATTAATATCATACAATTACCGTAACAATTCAACTATTGATATGGTATTTCTAAATCCCCTTTCTTTTCTGATTGGTGTGGCTGAAATATTATATTTACTTAAAAAAGCTTAGAAAATTATAGATACAAAAATAATACTTAAAAATGATATAATGAAGCATACAACTATAGGATACTGGATTTTATTTTATTCCGAAATAAATACAATAGGTTTGCTTGGATATAAAAAATTGAGAGGAGATGAATTTAGAGCAATAACATTAGGATTTACAGGCGTAGTAATCTTAAGCAGCGAGGCTATTGGTTTCTGCCCCTTTATTGCAATAAAGAGAGTTGAATAAAATGGAAGATATGGTATAAAAATAGAAAATGTTTATCTTAATCAAATGCTGAAAACTGGATAAAATTGCAACAGTATTGAAAGAGCTAATTGTTAGGAGAAATTGGAGAAATAGATGAAAATCTAAGGAAGGAAAATGAGAAAATAGCCATTTTCAAAAATATATTTAAAAAGTTTTATATACCTAACAAAGATAGGGTAATTGAACATGTACAAATATATGAAGGAAATATATAGGGCATACGAAGATGGTATACCATTAGTTGGGCCAACATATTTATCAAATATTTTGAATATTAGCAAAACAACTGCTCAACAAGCATTAAAAAATTTGGCTAAAAAAGGATATGGGAAATATATAGAAAGGAAAGGATTTATAGTTAATTCAAAAGGAATAGAAGAAGCAAAGAAGATTATTAGGAAACATAGATTACTTGAAGCTTTTTTTGTGGAGATATTTTCCTTAGATGCAAAAGAAGCTTGTAGAGAAGCTAGCAAAATAGATATTTTTGCTAGCGACGACTTAATAAAATTAATTGAAGAAAAATATGGGTTTACTGAATGCCCATGCGGAAATAAAATACCATGAAAATTAGATTAATTTTGACCCTCATATTTCTTACTTCCCCAAAAGCTTTTGCCATAAACATTGTTGTTTCTATACCAGATTTTGAATCAATTGTAAATGAGATTGTAGAAGCAAATGTTAGCGTTATATTGCCAGCAGGTATGGACCCTCATACTTTTTCCATAACAAAAGAAACAATAGAAAAAATTAAAAGAGCAGATCTTATTATTTTGGCAAATTCCAATTTATTATCATATGAAAAAAACATTAAGGAAAATTGGGATAAAGAATATTTAGATTTTGAAGATTACAATGCAACCTTATTTGATTTCGATGGATTTAAAAATAATCCGCATGGATATTGGATGTATATAAATAATTCTATATTGATAGCAAAAGCTATAGCATATAAGTTGGCGGAAATTTATCCAGAAAAAAAAGATTATTATATTAAAAATTATGAAAATTTTAAAGAAAGATTAATGAAAGCAGGAAGATTCATTATAAATTTATCGAAAGAAAAAGGAATATATGGAAAAAAAGTTATTGCTGCTGTGCCTGGGGTTTGTTATATTGTTAAAAATTTGGGAATAGAAGCAGATGAAATTTTATTTGCTGAAGGAACGTCCATAACTTTTAGTAAAGAAATTTGGGATAAAGAATATTTAGGAATTGTTGTTCCAGAATTTTTAAAAGATGCAAAAGCTGGGAAGGTGGCTGAGCAAATTGCAAGAGATACAAACACCTCTATAATATATGTTAAATTTGCAGAAGGGGGAGATTTCTTAAACAATTTATACTATAATTCCTTTCAATTCCTTTCTTTTAATTTGCAAGAGAAAGCAGAATATAATATTTGGCTCATTTATTTATCAATTTTATTGATAATTTTGGCAATAGTTGAAGGAATAATTATATATATGTTATATAGGAGGTGGTAGATTGGATGAAGTTGGTAAAGCGAAAAAATCAGAAAAAATGGAAGAAAAGCAGATAGAATTGAAAAATGTTAATTTTTCATATAATGGAAAGGAAGTATTGAAAGGAATATCTTTTTCATCAAAAAATGAATTTTTAGCAATAATGGGTCCAAATGGTTCAGGAAAAACGACTTTAATAAAATTAATTATAGGTTTTTTAAAACCAAATAGAGGAATTATAAGAGTTTTTGGAAGAAAGCCTTCCGAAGCAAGAAAATATATTGGATATATGCCTCAAAGAGAAGTAATAGCAAAACATTTTCCAATTAGAGTAAAAGATATTGTTTTAATGGGAATTAAAAGAAAATTTTATACAAGAAGAGATATAGAAATGGCAAAAAAAGCTATAGAAG
>CAZDCH010000001.1:43654-63253 GCA_964503915.1 uncultured Thermoplasmatales archaeon | reverse complement strand
TATTTATTGCAATAAATAAAGGGAATAAAAAAGAAATAGAAAAAGATATTGGAATGGAAATAAAAACTTTAGTAGATATTGAAGTAAACGATGAAATTAAAATATTATGAAATAGACGATAAAAAATTAATAAAAGAAGCAAAAAAGGGAAAGAAAATAGGAATTAAATTACCAGAAGGCTTCTCTCCTTATATATGCAAAATATTAAGGGCTTTAAAAAGGGAAAGAATAAATGCTGCATATATTGCTGATTCTTGCTATGGTGCCTGCGATTTTTTAAATTATGAGGAGTTTGATAGAATAATTTGTATAGGAGAAGCAAAAATGCCATATTTAAATTATAAGCCTCCCGTTTCTTTCATTGAAGCGAAATATAGCTTCAATGAAGAATTGCTCAAAAATGTTTTTAAATATTTAAAAGGGAAAAGGATTGGGTTAGTAAGCATAACGCCATTTATTCACAAAATAAAGGATTGTAAAAAATTTCTTGAAAAAAATGGATATGAAGTTTATATTGGGAGTAAAAGTAGGAGGACATTTTATGATGGACAAATTTTAGGATGTGATTTTTCTTCTGCAATGCAAATTGCTGATAAAGTGGATTGCTTTATTTATATTGGCGATGGATTTTTTCATCCTATTGGACTATATATAGCTATTAAAAAACCAGTTATAATTTTTAATCCAATTGAAAAAAGAATATATGATGAAGAAGTAAAAAAATTGGCAGAAAAAATAATGAAAAAAAGATATGCATTGATTACAAAAGCAATGAATGCAAAAAAATTTGGAATAATAACTAGTATAAAAATTGGACAGAAAAGGCTGGAATTGGCAAGGAAAATTAAGAAATTAATCGAGGAAAAGGGGAAAGAAGCTTATTTGATATTTTTAAATGAAATAAATGAAAATATAGATTATCTCGATTTTGATTGTTACATATCAACTGCATGTCCTAGAGTAGCGATAGATGATGCAGATAAATTTGCTAAGCCCATTTTAACCCCAATAGAATTGCAAATTTTATTTGGGGAGAGAAAATGGGAAGCCTATGAATTTGACCAAATATTATAATTTTATAATTACATGTTTATACACAATATTTTCTCAATTTCTTCCATTTTTGAATTTCCTGCATTATCATATGCTATTGCTTTTAATTTATGGAGGCCAAGCGATGGATTCCATTCCCATTTGTATGGAGGTTCATATATTATATAGGAAGTATTTTCAGTTTTAATTTCTACTCTTTGTATGCCTGAATGAGCATCTGTTGCAATAACTTCAACATCAATTTTTCCTATTATAATAACATCATAAATTTCAGGGATCTTAATGGGGGGGAGTATTTCTCTTCCAAACAAGTTAATATATAAATATCCTTTTAGTGGTCTTGATATATAAATTGATGGTGGCTTTTTATCTATTGTAAAGTTTCCAGATTCTGCTATACCAATATTTCCACAATCATCTCTCGCCTTTATTCTAATAATATACTCTCCATCTTCCCATTCCTTTGCATTCAAAGTATATCTCCCAACATTGCTATAGTTCTCTACTAAAACATTCCATTCTCCATTATAATACTCAATTGTTATATTTCCATCTAAATTTTCATCGATTTCATCATATGCTTCCCATTCTATTTCAATAATAATATTTCCATATTCATCTTTTCCATAAAATTTTCCTTTCTTTGGTTCATTTATTTTAACAACTGGAGGAGTATTATCAAGAACGAATTGGGAAGTATCATTTCCTATATTTCCTGCATTATCTATGGCTTCTATTTTTAAAAACGCTGTTTTTGAATCTGTATAATTAGATGTATTCCATAAATAAGATGTGCCATTAACGCTGCCTATTATTTGCCAATTTTCTCCATCTGGTGAATAGAACATAGTTAAATTCGCTAAATCGGAAATTTCATCATATGCATCCCATTTTACTTCATATTCTCCTTTAACAAATTTTAGTTTTTCTATTTTGATATATGGAGGATTTTTATCTATTTTTATAGTAATATTCTCTATTTTCTCATTTCCAGCCATATCGATTGCTTTAAAATATATTTTATGGATTCCTTCAAATTGTAACAAGAAAAATCCAGTATAATCTTCCCAACCACCTTTATTAATTTTGTAATTTAATTCATCTATTCCATTTTCGTCTTCTGCAAACAAATGCAATTCAACATTGCTAATATACCATCCATTATTTCCATTTGGGATTGAAGGAGTTAAAAAATATGAAATATTTGGCAATATGGTATCAATTTTTATTTCTATCTTTTTAATCCTTTCCTTATTTCCATTTTTATCTACCGCATAATATTTTATTTCATATATTCCATTTCCTAAGGAAAAATTGCAAATGCTCTCATTGCTTTTATACCATATATCATTTATGCTATAATTAATATATCCATCTGTAGCATTTAATGTTATTGTTACATTGCTAATATACCATCCATTATTGCCTAATATTCCATCTATAGTAATATTTGTAATAGGTGGAAATAAATCTATCGGACTAATCAATGGAAAATTATCAAAATTTCCATTTATTTCATAAGGTATATCTCCTATTCCATCCCCATCTATATCGTAGCCATTGTAATCATCCCAATAATTTCCAATTGTTTCATTATTCCAAAAATTTGTTCCGTTTTCATAAGCATTTATATCATTTTCTATAAAATTGTTTAAATATACTAAATTATTTTTTCCATCTATATATACCCCATAAGTATTATTTTCTATTATACAATATTTAATTTCATTATTATCTGAGAAAATTTTTATTCCACTTCCATTATATACTCTGCAATTTTCAATTTTACAATATGATGCATTAATGCATATGCTCCCATTTATTATTTCAAAATTCTTTATAATTGTTGAATTTTTTTCTATTCTTACATTTTTTATAATGGGCATATTTATTCCTATCATATTTATTGTTTTATTTACTATAATTTTCTCCTCATACAACCCATCATATACATATACAATTCCATTTTCTGCAACAGCATTTATTGCATCTTTTATTTTATTAAAGCACGTTATATTCCACTCTGGCATGCTACTATTAAAATCATCATCTACATATACTATGTTTGGTGTTTCTTTTGCCATAAAAAATTGCCCATTAATAAAAAGATATGCCATGACTGCAATAAACAATATCTTTTTCATGAATATGAAAGAACAACATAAACATAAATTTTATTATTCATTGGTAGAATTATTCATATAATCCGTGTTTGTAATGCCTATAAAGCCTTTTTACCCCTTCATCATATTCAATCCATCTTTTATGCCATATTGGATTAGCATTTTTTAATTCATGTAAAACAATTTCTCTAATTTCCTTTGTTTCTATTTCTTCTTTTTCAATTTTTTCTATTTTATTGGCAATATTTCTGGCTATATCAATGTTAGCTCCGCTTTTTACAGCTGAAACAACAATTTTTTCGGGAATAAATTCTTCTTTTCTTCCATCTTTTTTAATAACAAATTTTGGCATAAAAGTAAATTAAAAGGGTTACATTAAAATTTGTATTATTTTTTTGACAAAATCTTCAAATCCCATTTTTTTCCAATAAACTTCTTTTGCTCCTGCTTCTTTGAGCTTTTTGCCCCATTCTAAATTTGCATATGCAGTAAACCCAATTATATTTGCATTGGCATCCATTCGCAATATTTCTTTTGTTGTTTTAACTCCGTCTATTTTTTCTCCTCTAATTTGCTTTATCACATCCCTCAATTTTTTGCTTCCAGATAAATTTAAATCAATTATAACCAAATCTGGCTTTTTACCACTTATCATCAATTCTTTATACAATCTTATTCCCTCTGCTCCATTATATGCTGAATATATTTTTACATTCAGATTCATAAGATGCAATTTTATTAATTCATGTGCTTCTTTTTCATCATCAACAATTAATATCGTTTTTTCCATTAATTTTTAATTTCTTATCATTTATTAATCCATCGAAATATTTGAAATTAATTCCCATGGTCTGATTTAAGTTATATAAATTTAATTTCTTTTGATTTGATAGGTATATTTTTCAGATAATTCATTTACTTTCATCTCTTTTAAAAACTGAAATAATAGAAACAATCATCGAAATTATTAATAATGGATATGCAATTCCACAAACATGGATAAGTATGAAGAATGGATAAAAAATTTTAAGTGGGATGTGCCAGAATACTATTCTATAGCTGATGTAGTTGACAAGCATGCTGAAGATAGAAGTAAAGTAGCTGTATATTGGGAAGATGCGGAAGGAAACAAAGGAAAGATGACTTATTGGGAGCTAAAAGATGAATCAAATAGATTTGGTAATTTGCTCAGGAATTTAGGAATGAAAAAGGGAGATAGAATAATGGTTATATTGCCTAGGATTCCTGAAGTTTTTGTTAGCCAAATAGGAAGCTTCAAAATAGGAGCAATTGTCGTTCCATGTCCAGATATGTTAAGAGCAAAGGATATTGAATATAGAGCTAATAATTGCCAAGCAAAAACAATAATTGCTTCTATTGCTTCAGCTGAAGAAGTAGATAAAGTTAGGGATAAAATTCCAGTTGAAAATTATATTATTGTTGGAGGAGAAAAAGATGGATGGATCAGCTATGAAAAAGAAATGCCAAAGCAATCTCGCCATCTAGAAAAAGAAAAAATAAAATCAACAGACATAATGACAATAAATTATACTTCTGGAACAACAGGAGATCCAAAAGGAGTAATGCATAATCATGCATGGATTTATTGTATGTCAAAAACAAATGCTGTATATTGGTGGAATGCAAAGCCAAATGAATTGCTTTGGGCTACTACAAGCCCCGGATGGGCAAAGTGGTTTTGGAGTCCTATAGGCGTTGCATTAGCTATAGGAGCAAGCCATCTTATTTACAATGGGCGCTTCAGGCCAGCTAAATTTTTGGAATTAATGGAAAAATATCGCGTTAATAGGCTATGTGCAACACCAACAGAATACAGAATGTGGGCTCAGGAAGATTTGGAAAGCTATGACTTGTCTGATATGAAAAAATTCCTGAGTGCTGGAGAAGCTTTGAATAGGGAAGTTATAGATAGATTCTACAAAGCTTATGGTTTGCTTATTTACGATGGCTATGGACAGACAGAAACAACTGGCTTAGTTTGCAACTATGATGGCATAAAAGTAAAGCCTGGATCAATGGGCAAGCCAATGCCAGGCGCCGATATAAAGCTTGTTGATGAGGAAGGAAAAGAAGTGCCAGTTGGCCAGGTAGGGCAAATAGCTGTGCCTATAACGCATCCTGGCTTAATGATTGGATATTGGAATGGAAAGCGCATAGAAGAGCTTGCTATAAATGGTTTGTATTTAACTGGCGATTTAGCAAGAATGGATGAAGATGGCTATATATGGTTTGAAGGAAGAGCTGATGATGTAATAAAATCATCTGGCTATAGGATAGGACCATTTGAAGTAGAAGATGCATTAGTAAAGCATCCTGCTGTTGTTGAAGCAGCTGTTGTAGCATCTCCAGATAAAATTAGGGGAAATATAGTAAAAGCATTTGTTGTGCTCGCCAAAGGATATGAACCAAGCGAAGCTTTGATAAAAGAATTGCAAGAATTTGTAAAGCAACAAACAGCTCCATATAAATATCCAAGGGAAATAGAATTTGTAGATAGCTTGCCTAAAACAATAAGCGGTAAGATAAGAAGAGTTGAATTAAGGGAAAGAGAAAGGAAAAGAAAGCTGGAAATGTGGGCTAAGGAAAAAAAGTAAAGAATAAAAAGAGAATAATTTCGAAATACTTATATCAAAATAATTTTATGCAATCGATATGGAGTTTCAAATAGTCTACTTTATCTTATTAATATCATCTGCAATTCTAGCTATACAGCTTGCTTTAATTACTAGGAAACATCATAAGTTATCTTTCATTTTGTTAATGATAGCTATTGCAGTATGGTCGTTAGGATATGCAGTTGAGTTAAATAGCACAAAAATCTCTACAAAATTATTTTGGATAAAAATTCAGTATTTTGGGATATTGCTAGCTCCTTTATCTTGGTCAATATTTGTTTTTCAGTATCTTGGCAAGGAAAATTTGCTTACTAAGAAAAATTTGTTTTTAATATCAGCTATTCCTACAATTACTATATTTCTTGTTTGGACAAATGATTTTCATCATCTAATATGGAAGAATTTTAATATAATTTATTATGAATCTTTCTCATTGATTGATTTTGAATATGGTATATGGGCAAATTTAAACACTGCCTATTTATATCTATTAACTCTATTTGCTATCTTTTTATTACTTCGCATGTTAATATATTCATATCATTTTTATCAAAAACAAGCAGGCTTCCTATTAATTTCTGCTTTTACTCCTCTAATTGGAAATGCTATATATGTATTAAACATATGTCCCATTGACGTAACTCCTTTTACATTTTTAATAAGTGGTATTGCATTAAGCATAAGTTTTTCCCGTTTCCGCTTGCTTGATGTTAGACCAATTGCAATTGAAACATTAATTGAGAATATGAAAGATGGAGTAATTGCAATAGATAGATACAATAGAATTGTTGTAGCGAATCCTTCAGCCCAAAAAATAATAGGGAGTAAACTGGTTGGGAAATTTGCAAATGAATTGCTAAAATTTCATCCAAACATGTTAGATTATTGTAAAAGTGAATCTGAAATAAAAAAAGAAATAACAGTATTTAGAAATAAGAGAAAAGAATATTACGAGTTAAATATATCGCCACTTTATGACAAATATGGATTATTAGGATATTTGATTATTTTGCATGATGTTACAGAAAGAAGATGGGCAGAAGAAGCTATAAGAAAAGCATTGGAAAAAGAAATGGAATTTAAATTAAAAACTGCTCATCATTTTTTTAATCCAATTTGCATTGCAAAAGGATATTTACAATTACTAAAAAAGGAATGTAAAAGAAAGGAAATAGATAAAGCAATTAGAGCAATAGAAAGAATAGAAAATGTGATCAAGAATATAATTGGTAAGGGAGAGATAATGGAGTAATTTAATGTGGTTTGGAAGGCAAGAAATTAAAAATAAACAAATCTAACCTACATATATCTTTATTTCTTGATATTGCAACTGCTTTTATTTCATGCTTAAAAAATGCTATATCCTTATATACATATTCATATGGCTCATTATAACTAAATCCTCTTAACTTTCCATCTAAATAAAATTCTATTCTCTCAATTTTTTCATTTCCAATTTCTTTAACTAAAGCATATACTTTCCCAATTATAATTGAATATGGTTTATTTAATGTAAATATTTTTCTATCATCTAAATAAATATATCCAATTTTTGGTTCTTCAAATCTTATTCTGAATAAGTTTGTATCAGCAATTTTTGCTGTTGTTGCCAAAACTAGCTTACAAACTTCCGCTAAATAGCTTTTATTTATAAATTCAATTGTATCGTTAGGACTGTGAATATTTGGATTGAAGTTATATTCAACAAAAAATACAGCTTCATATCCATATTTTATAAATGATTGATGATCTCCAGCAGGAAAATTTCCATGTCTGTACATACTTATCAAATTGTATTCTTTTCCAACTTCTTCTGCAAAATCAGTTATCCATAATGAAGCTTCATCTGTTAACACTCTAACCATATCTCCATCTCCATATCCAACAGTATCAATGTTTATATTTGCAATAATATCTTCGCCATTTTTATACAAATACTTAACGTATTCTTGGCTTCCCAACATTCCTTGTTCTTCCCCAGAAAAAGCAACCAATTTTATTGTATTTTCAAAATCATATTTACTAAATATTTTTCCAGCAATTAAAAGGCAGGCTATGCCAGTTGCATCATCATCTGCTCCAGGAGAGTTATAATAGCTATCAAAATGGGCAGATAAAATTATACAAGAATCTTTTCTTCCTTTAATTGTTGCTACTATATTTTTTCCTTTATATCCCTTATTTTCCCATTCGAAATATTCTGTTTCTAACCCAATTTTTTCAAATTCATTAAAAATATACTCCCCGACTTTATAGCAGGCTTCGCTTCCGGTTGGATGCTCTCCAAAATTTTGTATAACTTTAACATAATTATATAATGAGTTTTCATCAACGCTTCTTATTATTTCTTCTATTTTATCCGATTTAGATAATGGAATAAAAAGATTTAATAAGATAAATGAAATAATAAATGATTTTTTCATGCTATTAAAATTTTTGAATTATTTAAAATTTCTCCATATTTTCTTTTATCCATTTTACAATTTCTTCTTTATTAATTCTTATTTGTTCTGTTGTATCTCTAAATCTTATTGTAACTGTATCATCTTCTTTTGTTTGATAATCAACTGTTATACAAAAAGGGGTTCCAATTTCATCCATTCTGGCATATCTTCTTCCTATACTTCCCCTATCATCATAAAATGCAACTATTTTATTCCTTCTCAAATTTTCTTCAATTTCTTTTGCAATTTCTGGTAACCCATCTTTATTTACTAAAGGGAAAACACCCGCTTTTATAGGAGCGATGCTTGCTGGTAAACTCAATATAACATATTTTTCTCCTTCTTTTTTAGTTTCCTTATAATTATGTTCTAAAATGAAGTAGAAAATCCTGTCAATTCCATAAGATGGTTCAATTACATGAGGAAAAATCTTTTCTCCCGAAATAACCTCTTCTATTTCCTCTATTTCATATAATTCTTTATCTATTTCTTCTCCATTTATGTATATCTTATTTGCTTCATTTATCTCGATTTTATTTAATTTTTCAATTATTTCCTTAGCTTTTTCCTTATATTTTTTTCCAATTTTTTCTATTTTTGGTTTTATTATTTTCTTTTTAACTTTTTTTGGCTCATCATATTTTCTAAATATTCTCAAATCTATTCCTGTATGTTTCGTATGAGCTTCCAAATCATATGCTGCTCTATCCGCAATTCCAACGCATTCAACCCATCCAAATCTTTCTGAATATATCTCTGCATCCCAACATTCATTTGCATAATGAGCAAGTTCTTCTTCTTTATGCTGTCTAAACCTAATTTTATTTTCATCTATCCCAACACTAATTAAAAATTTCTTTGTTAAAACAATATAATATGCCAATGCTTCATTTCCTATTATTTTTTTCTCAACAGCTTTTCCTGCCTCAATTAAAATTTCTTCATCATTTTTGGTTAATAGGTTCAACTTTTCATTCTTTACTTTGCAAAAATTTGGGTGCTTCTTATTATCTGGCTCAAAAAATACTTCCGCTTCAGCCATAGAAAATTCACGAAGCCTAATTATACCTTGACGAGGAGAAACTTCATTTCTGAATCCCTTGCCAATTTGAATTATTCCAAATGGCAACTTTTTCCTAAAAAATTCATATACAAATGGAAAATTTACAAAAATGCCTTGGGCAGTTTCTGGACGAAGGAAAGCTTTTTCTTTTTTCTTTGCACCAATGAAAGTTTCAAACATCAAATTTAATTTCCCTTTTTCTACATCTCCCTTACAAATTGGGCATCTATTTTCCTTTAAGTCCTCTATTTTGAAACTTGCTCCACATCTATTACATGTTGCAATTTCATCAATAAATTCATCAACATGTCCTGATGCTTTTAAAATATCATATGGAGTTATTATAGGGGTTGATATTTCATAAAATTTTTCTTTAAATAAGTAAAATTCTCTCCATTTATCTTCAATATTATTTTTCAATAAAACTCCTAAGGGACCATAATCATAAAAACCAGCCTCTCCTCCATAAATTTCATAAGATGGATATAAAAACCCTCTTCTTTTTGCCATTGAAATTATTTTTTCATAAATATCTGGCATGTAATCACAATAAAGCTTTCATTAAA
The DNA here is from genome assembly GCA_964503915.1 of uncultured Thermoplasmatales archaeon. Taxonomy (GTDB): domain Archaea; phylum Thermoplasmatota; class E2; order UBA202; family JdFR-43; genus JAPDJP01. The sequence continues at coordinate 53,368 of CAZDCH010000001.1, read as the reverse complement.
TCAATATCATAAACCATTCCTATTACATCGTCTTTTTCATCTAATATTGGTAGTTGATCAACATCATTTTCTAGCATTTTCTTTGCAACATCTGATATTTTAGATTTTCTAAAAGCTGTTATTACATCTTTAACCATAACTTCTTTTACTGGAACCGCCGGCAATTGGATTTTCGCAGTTTCATAATATAAACGCATTATATCTCTTATTCCCTCCCATGTCCATAAGTCCTCATCTTCTCCTATTCCAATGTCAGATTTTGCTACAGTTTCATGTAAATGGGAAAAAGTAAATAAATCTCCATCTGCAACTATACCTGCCAAATCTCCATTCTCATCTAATACAGGCAAAGCTGATGCATCTGTTAGTCTGAAAATTTTCATTACAACTGGTAGGGGAGTTTCTTGGTAAATTGGAATGAAAATTGGAGATAAATAATTTTCAACTACATCCTCTCCTTTTTTTGCAATTATTTTTAATATATCAGTTGGAGAAATTACCCCAACCAATTCTCCTTTTTTAACAACTGGTATTCCATGTATTCTCTTTTCATAAAATATTTTTGCAGCTTTCTTTAAGTCGGCTTCTGGTGAAATAATGATTGGATTATCGTTCATGATTAATGCTAGCTGCTCTTCTTCTGCATGCTTAAAAATATCATTTCTAGTAACAACCCCAACTAACTTCTTTGTTCCAGCTTTTACTACTGGAACACCAGATACTTCATATTTTGCAAAAATTCTAAGAACATCTTCTCTATTTCCAGGCACTTCTGCAACAATTGGATTTTTATCCATTACATCTTTAACTTTCATCGCTTATGAATGCAGATGGTTTTTTAAAATTTCCCCAAAAAATTTTGAAGGAGTGTTTGAAATCATTTTAATTGCTTTTCCTTTTTCAATTTTAAATTTTTTTATTAAATATTCCATTTCCTTCATTATATCTGGATCAACTATCATTGCATTATCAGTGCCAAGCATTACTTCTATCTTTTTTTCCAATAACAAATTTATTGGAGGCTCTAAGTTAAAAAAAGAATTTGCTCTAGGACAAATAACAACTCCAATCTTTTTCTTAGCTACTTCATCTATATCATCTTCAGAAGCTTTGCACAAATGAATAACAAAATTTGGCTTTAAATCTAAAATCTTTCCAATATCTTCTCTCTTATTTTCGCTTGCATGTAATGCAAATAATTTTTTTCTTTCTTTAACATGTTCTGCTAACAACTTCAATTCTTCTTCTTTCCAATCAGAAATACTGCTTATTCCTATTCCATGACTCATATCCAATATTTCTTCTATTTCCTTTTCTTCATATTTAAGATTTTTTGGTCTTCCTAGAACTATTGCAATTAACTTTTTATTGCTTAATGCTTCCTTTAAAATTTTTATTCCTTCTATTCCTCCTTCTCTGAAATCAATAAATATGTTGGTTCCACATTCTTCCATTATTTTTATTGCTCTCTTCATCCCCCCCAATATTTTTTCCTTACTCGCTTTTCTCAGCATTACATGTTTATATCCATAAGGAGGGGCAAAGAGTTTTTCTAAATCCATAGGCAACTTTATACAATTTTTTAGAAAAGCATCTCCAATATGAGTATGACAATTAAAAATCATTTTGGAATACATATTTCGAATAAAGTTCCTTTGCTATAATCTCCTTTTACTCTATCTTTTACTTCTATTTTTCCGCCTAACTTCTCTACTATTTTTTTTGCTAAATATAATCCCAATCCACTTCCTTTACTTTCCTTTCCTTTTATGCCCATCTTAAATATTTCCTTTTTAAGTTCATCTGGAATTCCAATTCCATTATCTTCAATACATATTTTAATATATTCTTTATTCTCTTTACAGTATATTTTAATTTTATTCCCTTTAGAATGTACAATTGAATTCCATATTACATTTCCTATTGCTTCTCTCAAGAATTCTGTTGCAAAAACTTTTTTATTAAATTTTTTAAATTCAATGCCAATTCCCATTTCATTTAAATCTTTACTATATTCCCTTACTACTCCTTCTATTAAGTTATCTAAATCGATTTCAATTTTTTCCATTTCTTTTTTTATTACTTCTAATTTCCTAATATTTTCAATTAATCTGCTTGCTGATAAAGCAGATTTCATTGCAAGTTCAACTAATTCTTTATGCTCTTCTCTTAAATCTTCTTCAAGTAACATTTCGAGATATCCAATTATTACTTGAAATTTGTTTGCAACATCATGACGGAGTAATGCATTGTAGAACTCTGCTTCTTGCTTTGCTTTCTTTAATTGAGTAACATCATGTATAATCCCATCTATATATTCATTATTTCCTTCTTTAATTTTTATTGCAAATTCATTCCCTATAACAACTTTTCCATCTTTTCTAACATATTCAACTTCATAATTTTTAACAATCCCATTTTTTTTAAGCAATTCAAAAAATTTTTCTCTATCTTCTGGATTTTTATACAATTTTTTCAAATCCAATTTTTTTAATTCTTCTTGACTATAGCCAAAAAATTTCGCTAGCGCTTTATTTGCTTCTATTATCCTATAATTTTTATCTAGTCTATATATTCCTTCAACAGCATTTTCAAATATACTCCTATATTTTCTTTCTGATTCTTCCAATTTATTTTTAAATTCTACATTTTTAAAAGATGCTGCCAATATATTTGCAAATGTTTCCAAAAGCTTAACATCTTCATTACTAAAGCCACCGACTTCTGCTTTTTCAACATCTATTACTCCTATTAATTCCTCTCCATATAAGATAGGTATTGCCACCTCACTCCTTATATTTGGAGCTGCTTCTATATATCTATAATCCTTACTAACATCTTTAACATATATTGTTTTCTTTTCTTTTGCACATGCTACAGTTATTCCTTTTTCACCATTTAATTTTAATGGAAATGATGGCTTATATATTCCCAAAGTTTTAACGATTTTCAATTCATCATTTTCCTTAATTAATAAAGCAAAGATATCGAACTTAAGAACTTTTTTTAAAGCAGATGCAAATATATCATATATTTCTTTAAATGAATTTGCTAAAATAAGTTTTGACGAAAGCTGATACAATCCAAGCAACCTTTCCTGCATATAGGAATATAATGGAAAGATTAATAATTTTACTAAATTTTTTGTATTTTTTTAATTTTATTATAATTTATTTTTTTTATCTTTTATATCCTATCTTTCTCAAGAATTCTTTTCTTTCCTTAATATCCTCTTCACTTTCTATTCCTTTGCTTTTATATCCATCAACTATACCAATTATAGCTCTTCCTATTTCATTTCCATTTTTTGTTTCATAAATTAAGACTTTTGTTGGATTAGCTGTCGCACAATATATGCTACAAACTTCTGGAACATTTTTTATTGCATTTAATACATTTATTGGATAACAATTTTTCATAAAAATTATAAAAGCATGGCCACAAGCAATTTTTTCAGCATTTTTTATTGCCAAGTTTATCATTTCTTCATCATTTCCGTCATATCTTATTAAGCATTTGCCCGAAGCTTCGCAAAATGCTATGCCAAATTTTGCATTTGGAACATTTGCCATTACTTCATATAAATCTTCTACGCTTTTTATGAAATGTGTCTGTCCTAAAATAAAATTTATTTCTTTTGGCTTTTCTATCTCTATTTCCCGGATCATGATAGTAATAAAAATTCAAAATTTTAATTTTATTAATGATTTATGCTATAATTCTTATTCTTAACATTTCAAGATTTTTTATACTTCCTCTAAAGCCTATTGTAAGCCAAATAAATAATTTAATATTTAAGTTATGGAAACGGAATTTGAATATACGAGGCTATACCTACAAAAAATACACCTGGTAATCCATTTATCCATATACCAATGAATCCTAGAATTAAAACATCTGCAAGAAGGAATGTAGTGCTCCAGTTTCCCATAATTCCACTTGTTGCAATATTTCCAAATAGAATAAATGATAAACTAGCTCCCATAAAGAATCTTGGTCCAGCTGTTAATAAAAGCCACATAGGAGTAAATAATTCTGGTAAAAAAATTCCCAAAGGAAATAAGCTAATGAATAAAGGAAGATTTCTTAATTTAAGTTGAAAACACAAAGCGCCATATCCAGCAACCATACAAAATGCATTAACATAATAATTTTGAATTTTGGCATCTTCAAAACCAATTAATCCAATTTTATTTACTTCATGTATTTTATCTTCAAAAACAGTACATGATGTTTCTTTCCATTTATTTCCTACAGGATAAACAGTAATAAGCAACATTGCAACAAATATGCTAATGACTTTCATGTAATAAATAGCAAAATTTTTATTTAATTTTTCCCAAACTAACTAAAGTTGTTGATGCTTGGGGAGATGCAATAATTTTTGCGTTTTTGCCATGTCTTTTATATATCTTATCTAAAATTTCTTCAGGTTCTATTTTTTCCATTTTAAAATGCTCTGTTTCTTCCATATCAGTTACTGTATATATCTTTACCTTTTCTGCTGCTTTTAACATATAATATACTTTATGCTTTCCCATTATAAATTTCTTCAACAATTCTTTTTTTATTTCCTCACTGTTCCTATATTTTTTCATTTCTTCATAAAACTTGTTACTTCCATGCCCTTCCTTACATTCCGCTATCAAAATAATTGTTCTCCCTTCTTTTACAACATCTATAACAGTTTGAATAGCTTTCATTGCTTGATATAAGTTTATATCATGTGGGTAACCATCTGCAGCTATTATTGCAGCATCTACTTTTTGCTCTATGCCCACTTTATACATTTCATCAACAAGCTTTGCTCCTTCCCTAAGCACTTTTCTAAAATCCCCAGCAAATGCTCCAACAATTTCATGCTTACTATTCATTACAACATTGAAACAGAAATCTACTCCAACAATACTAGCAGCTTCTTCCATATCCTCATGTACAGGATTTCCATCTAGTATGCCAAATTTTGCTTTTTCATTGAACATCATTTTGTGATTTGCTTCAATAGTAATTTCTGCTGCCACGCCCGGCAATACGCTTTTTCTTCCTCCTCCATATCCAGCAAAATAATGGTATTCTATATCTCCAACCAAAATTTTTGCATCAGCATTTACAAATTCCGCATTGAAGAATAAAGGAGTGCCAAAACTTGTTGTTCCATAATCAACAAATCTTGCATCTTGGCTATGGCTTATCCATTCATACTGGCTAGCAATTTCTTTTCCTAACAATTCTTCTGCTTCTTTTTCATTTACTGGTGTATGGGTGCCTGTAGCAAAAATTATTTTTATTTCTCCCTTCAATTTTTCTAAAATATGGGGCAATATCTTTTTTGTTGGACAAGGCCTAGTTTTATCATCAACAACTATTGCAATTTTACCTTCAAATTTTTTTAAATTTTTTCCTTTTAAAGCTTTTTGAATAATTTCTTCTTCATTTTCTACTTTTTTTTCCTTAGCTTTTATTAACTTTATTAAATTTTTTTTAGGAATATCGATTTCAATTTTTTTCTTGCCATAAGGAAATGAAATTTCCATACCAAAAATAAAAAATGGCAATTTAAAATTTTACAAATATTCTTTCATTGCTTCAATTATTTCTTTGCTATTTTTAGCTTTTTTATAATCATTTAATGGCATTTCATTTATTTCTAAAAAATTAAGACCCCATTTGAATTTGCTTAGCAAATTCCTTGCTCTTTCTTCTTCGCCAAATATATACAATGTTGCTGATAAAGCTTCTACTGTACTTAACATAAATGGCTTTCCATAATTTGTTGGATTAACAGCTATTAAATAAGGCAGACTCCTTGAAAAAAACTTATGTTTAAAATTTTTAAAAAATTCTTCAACATTTTTCCATGAGCAATCAATAGCTACAATGTTTATAATATGCTTATCTTCTTTTGATAAAGCTTTCTTTGCTAATGGATTTAATAAAATTGCTTTTTTAGGTAATAAATTTGCTTTTTTAACTATCTTAACCAAGCCAAATTTTGCTAATTTCCTTGCTGTGCATTTCTTAGCATCATCCTCTCCAACATGATATACATATAAATTATAATCCACCGTATATATAATAATTGTTTTAAATAATATTTTCTATAGCCATTGCTGAATACTCGATAGCAGTTTTTATCATGCATCATATCCCATTTCTGCAAGCTTTTCTGGCAAATAAACATCTGTTACATAATCTAAGCCATATTTTGCTAAAGCTTGTTGCTCTGCCTTCTTTTTTATTTCTAATTGTAGTTTTATTTCATTTATCCAAAAATCATCTTGAAAGCGAGGGTCGCTAAGCTCAGCTTTTAAAGCATTTATATCTTCTTGAGTTAATGCATCGGAAGGTAAATCATAATTTAAAATATCTGAAGGAGTTACTCCTAAAAATTGGGCAGAAGGCGTTGCTAAATACTCTGATATGTGTGCTGTTTTAATGGCGCCATAAGCAATAGATGCATAAATCCTATAGCTCCATGGGTCTCCATCAGTAAAGACAATTACTGGCAAATTTAGCTCTTCATTCAATCTTTTTATAAATCGCCTAGTGCTCCTTGCTGGCTGTCCCTTTAAATGAACTAATATGCTGTTGCTTTTTTCATCGAATCTATTTTCAACTAGCCTATCAAACATACCTCCTGTTTCAACAGCTATAACTTTATCTGCATTTACTTCTATAAACCTTATTTTTTCTTTTTCAACATTGTAAGGTATACCATATCCAGTATCTCCAACATCATCTTGGCAGTGTATTCTGCGCTTCTCTCCTTTTCTTGTTACTTCTTCTATCACAATATCTCCCATAATACGAGCTCCATCTTCTTCAGGCCTTAACTTAAAATCTTCTCTCAATTTTTTTGTTAATATTTCTAAATCTTCTGCAAGCTTATCTGATTCATCTTGGCTATTAAATTTTGCTTCCCCCCACCCTTCTGATATATAGTATAGCTCCCTCAAAGTAGATGTTTTATTTTTTTCAATCATTTCCTTTATAAAATCTATTGTATAAATGGTTCGTAAAAGCATATAAGCTCCAGCTAAGGAAACAGCGGAACGAGTTGTTTTTTGCTCTCCATATTTCCATACTCTATATCCTTCATCAAAAATAATATTTGATTTTGCTCTCACTGGTATTTTTATGGAAGGAATTTTTGATTTTGCCAAATCTTCATATATCTTTTCAGCTATTTTTTTCAATTCTTTTAATGCTGTCATTCTTCACCTTCCCATTTTTCAGCTCCAACAACATTAATTGGGTCTATTCCCAGAACATATAAATTATTTTCATCAAATTCATCTTCTATCTTAAAATGAAATTCTGCTTTTTCTGTTGGCTTTAAATCAACATCCCATTTTATAACCTTTTCTTTAATTTCTATTGGTTTAGGAAATACTTCAATTATTTTTTCTTTTGAGGGAATTTCTGCATATAAAATGAATTTTTGTGGCTTTCTTTTATAATTTATAATTCTTATTTTACTTTCTGCTATTCCATCTTTATTTATTATATCATCGTCTATCCAAACAATATTCATTATTTGTGTTATAACATCATCTATTGATGGAATGGGCTTGCCAACAATTTCTGCAGATTTCCTTGCCAATTCTGGCAATATTTTTGATATAAGCAAAAATTTGTTTTTTGCCTTTTCTTTTTTTGCTTTTTTTGATAAATGCGCTCTCATTTTTCTTGCACATTGTTGCAATGACAATCTTATTTCCTTCTCAATCTCTTCAACATGAGCAATTGCTTCTTTTGATTCTGATGTAAATGGAATATTAATTGATGCTACATGCACCAATATTATTGCTGGTCCATAAGGCAATCCTTTCCCTCCTTTTTGCTCCAAGCCATAGCGCCGCCAATCAATGTTTTTTATTGCTTCTGTTATAACACAATCTCCTTCCTGATATAGCAAAGGAACTCTATTTGCAAACCTTAATATTTCAACTCTTTCTTCTTTTGGCAAATTTCCCCCATATACTATGCCAGTCTCAACCATAAAAGGGATGCCAGAAAAAACGCTTGGTTGGCGAGTATCAGTAGAGATAAATTCTGGAGAAAGCTGCATTGTTTCTTTTCTTAATCCTTTTTTTATTAAAGCTTCTCCTATGGGAGATAGGCAATCTGTAGGAGGAGCAATTATTTTTACTTTTTTAAAAGCTTCTAACAATTTTTTTGCTTCTTCAATGTTTATTTCTTGAGGAGATTTGTCATTTAATCCAGAAATTTTTACTATTTCTCTCGCTTTTTGCAAACTAACAGAAGAAAATTCTTTTGCCAAAAAACTCGATAATTTTTGAGTTTTTGTTTCTTTAATCATTTTTAATAATGTACCCAATTCAATACCATAAGGGTGAGGCTTTATTTCTTTTGGTTGTTTTGGCAATTTGTTTGATGCTCTTTCAAAAATTATTTCATTTCCATCTGGCTCTATAAATTTGATGAAAGCATGGGGATTTACTATTGCAGTACTTTTTAAATATTCATAAACTGATTGTTTCCTATTTTTAACATATTTTCCTTTTATAAATAATTCAATTTTTGTTCCGCTTCTTTTTTTCCAATGAACCATTTCTTCCCTAACTATTCTAGGAAAATTTCTCTTTGTATCAATAAATAGCTCAATTTTATGAGCAGGAAATCCTTCCCCAATTTTTGATGTTATAATAGCTGGCTTTCCTGTTGTTAATTGCGAATATAAAACTGCTGCAGAAATTCCAATTCCTTGCTGTCCTCTAGACTGCTTTAAATAATGAAAACGTGAGCCATATAATAATCTGCCAAAAACATGTGGAATTTGGCTTTTTATTATACCCGGACCATTATCTTCAACTATAATTTTATATTCATCTCCATGTTCTTCAATTTTTATGAAAATATCTGGCAATATGCCAGCTTCTTCACAAGCATCTAATGAATTATCAACGGCTTCCTTAACACATGTTATTAATGCCCTTGTTAAACTGTCAAAGCCAAGAATTTGTTTGTTCCTTTCAAAAAATTCGGCTATAGAAATTTGGCGCTGTTTTTTAGCAAGCTCTTCAGCAATTGGCATTTTACTTTAAATATGGTTAATCATATAGATTTTTCTATTTATTTCTATTTTTATTTATACATTTTCTTTCTATCATTATTTTTTTCTTATTAACAAAAATATTGTAGCAATTACAGCTGCAATTGCAATTATAATTGCTGCAATTAATGTTGCTGGTAATTTCTTAACTTTATTTTGGACACTTATTTCAATAGATATTATTTTGCTATATGCAATTCCATCATAAGAGCGAGCTTCTATTTTGTGTTTTCCATTTGTCAATTGTTTTGTATCCAAACTATAAGCCCATTCAATTTTCCCTTCTACTTCCTTCCATTCTTTTCCATCGATTCTAATTTCTACTTTGACTAAAGTATCATTTCCATCTTTATCCCATGCTTTTCCTTTTATAATTATGCTTCCTTTTACTATGCTTCCATTAGCTGGCTTTATAATTTTAATTTCTGGTGGGTTATTTTTAACATTTTGCACATTTACCATTATTTTTATCATATTACTATAATCTGTTCCATCATATGCTCTCGCTTCAATAGCATGCCATCCATCTGCAACTTTTGTTGTATTCCATGTATAACTCCATGAAGTTGTCCCAGTTGCAACATTCCATTCTTTTCCATCGATTCTAATTTCTACTTTGACTAAAGTATCATTTCCAT
>CAZDCH010000001.1:15042-43554 GCA_964503915.1 uncultured Thermoplasmatales archaeon | reverse complement strand
TTTTACTATGCTTCCATTAGCTGGCTTTATAATTTTAATTTCTGGTGGGTTATTTATTGCTCCAAAGTTTGCAATTACATTCTTATTGCTATCCATTGTAATTTGTATAGTTGGATTACTGCCAGTAGCATCTCCACTCCAATAACTAAATACATATCCTTCATTCGCTATTGCAGTAAGAGTAACTACAGTATTTTCTTCATATATTCCTCCAGGTGGATTCATTGAAACAATTCCAGCATTGGCAGGATTTATTGTAACTGTAAGAGTATATTGTGATTTTGTTGTAAAGCTCCATACTGGACTTGTGCTTTTTGCTCCATATTCATCCCATGCAACTATTCGCCAGTAATAAGTTGTTGAATATTGAAGATTGCTTATGAGGTATGAAGCAGATGTTATGTTGCCTGCTTTCTTTTCCAGCGAAGATGATGACAAACCAAAATACACGTCATAACTCAAAGCATCTCCATCTGGGTCATAGCATTGCCATTGCAATGTTATATTCAATTCAACATCTGTAGCTCCATCTGATGGCATTGGATTATATGGCACAGCAGGCGGATGATTTGTTGGCACAAGCAATGGATGCCAGTCCCCACCACTGGCAATATTGCCTGAGCAATTGTATGGCAACATAGTATCTCCTAATCCATCTCCATCTGTATCATTGCCAGCATAATCATGCCAGTAATTTCCGCCAAGCCAATTTCCTCCTATAATATTTCTGCCGGATGTCTTGCTTATATTCCATATATTGTAACCATCATCATAAGCATTTAAATCATTACTAAAGAAATTGTTATAGATAAGATTATATGATGAACTATTTAGATAAATACCCTCCGAATTATTAACTATATGATTATCTTTTATTACATTATGATGGCTCTTCGTTATATAAAAAGCTTTTCCATTGTTTGTCAATTTTGTATCATTTATAGTTAAATTATCACAATATGCAATTTCTATACCTATATCTACATTACTTATTTTAACACCAACTATAGAAGCATTGCTACAATTTACAACTATTATTTCTCCTGCATTTCCTGACAAAACAAAATTGCTCTCATTTTTTATGTAAATTAATGGTTTACCATCTACTGTATTATTAACTATTTCATGAATAAAATGTTCTAATTTATTACCATATATAATTAAACTTAGATTGTTATTTATGATATAATTATTTCTTGATTTATCTATCAAAAAGCTATCATTATAAACTGTACAATTTGAAACTATACAATTGCTAACGTTGAGGAGCAATATGCCATTGCGTCCATTACTATAAATTGTACAATTTATTATTTTATTATTATTTGATGATGCATTGCATTTTATTCCTTCCCAATTATTCGAATAAATTTCACAGTTATAAATTGTATTATTGCTAGATGAATTATATATGAAAATTCCGTGATAGATATTATTAAACAAGTAGCAGTTATAGATTGTATTGTTGGTGTTATTCCAATAGAATGCTATTCCATGATAAGAGTTATATGAAGTACAATCCCCAATATTTATATTGTTTGTGTCTGCCAGCACAATTCCTCCTCCGGCATCATGATGAGTAATGCAGTTTGTTATTTGCATAAATTGTGATCTGTATAGGACTATTCCAGCATATCCGTTATTGTAAGAAGTGCAATTTGTTATTTGCATAAATTGTGATATATGTGGATATATTCCAGCATATTTATTATCATAAGCAATGCAATTTGTTATTGTTATATTGCTACAGTTACCAAAGGCCATACCAATGTAATTTGAATATAAGTTGCAATCAGATATGTTAAGAAATGTTGCATTAAATCCTGCTATTCCACAATATCCAGTTATATTCTGTCCATATGCTGTTACATTTTGTATATAAATATGGTTGCCCCATTCAATTAAAATTCCATGATAGGAATTATTACTAATTAATTGATTCATTATATAAATATTATTTACATGCTTTAGAGACATTCCTATTGCATTGCTACACAGTTTACATGATGATATGTTTATATATTGTGAATTTCCAACATAAATTGCATCTTGAATATTTGAATAGATATTACAATCATAAATTATTGTATATAAAGAGTTGTTAATTTCTATTCCACAAGTATTATTATAAATAAGACATTTTTTTATTTCTACATAGCTTGCATTATTAATGTAGATTGCTCTGCTACAATTTTTTATTTCAAATCCATCAATATATGCTTTTTTTGTTATAAACATACCATGTCCTTTCTTTCCATCAATAATTGCTTTTCCTATTGCTAATATGCTTACTATCTTATTTACAACTATACTATCATATACTCCTTCATATACATATATCATTCCTTCCTCCTCTATTTTATCAATTGCATCCTGTATTGAAGCAAAATGGGTAATATTCCATCCTGGTGTGCTTTCATTGTAATCATCATCTACATATGCTATTGTTGGTTTTGCTGTTGTAAAATGCCATATATCGCTTTTATTTTCTCCATAACTATCATTTACAATAACATACCAGTAATATGTTGTGTTATATGCCAAATTATTCCATACTATGCTTGCTGTATTGTTTGGCAAAACACCATCAACATAGCCAATTAAAGTATCGCTGGAAGCATCATAAAATGAAACATTTGAGGCATCGCCATCTTCATCATGAACAACTACGCTTAAAGTTGGATTTATTGAAACATCAGTGCTTCCATTGGCTGGTGTTGGATTGGTAGCATATGGCAAATGATTAGATATTGCAAGAGGAGCAAAAATGCTAAATGAAGTTATATTCACGCCAACAACATTTTTAGCTATATCTAAATAACGGCTTCCATTCCATCCATCTTCTTGCCATCCTCCGCTGTATCTCCATATTTTCAATGTATTTTCCAGCAATCCAGCAACATCTGCATCATCATAATAAATTCTTATATCCATCCATGCTGGATTTGCATCTAACCTACTTATTTCCAAAAACTTTCCTATGCTTTGCCAGTGAGAAGGCAATGAAGCTGGCAAAGAAGCATTTTTAATGGATATATTACCTTCATAGGTAAATGAAGATTTTGTTACACCAACTGTATTGTTTATAAATGCATTGTTTGAACCTTTGATATAAAAGTCATAATTTGTTGAATTTTTTATTGTATTATTTATTATCTCGCAATTTTCAGCTAAAATATAGATTCCATAACCACAATCTGAAATGCTATTCGATTCTATTCTATTATCATTTCCTATAAGGTATATTCCGCACACATTATTCTCATAGATATTATTATTAATTACAACAACATTAACGGCTTCTTCTCTCAAAACAATACCATTTCGATTATTATATACATTATTGAACTCAACAAGACTATCTGAACAATATAATTCAATACCATTTACAGAATTGCCATATACTGTGCAGTTTCTTATGGTAATGTTTTGGAGAGAAAGAGAATCATTATGCGCATATATACCAGTAGAGCAATTATATATAGTGAAGTTCTCTACACTAACATTACTTACTTGGATATAAATTCCATATCCTCCATGTCCATCTATGACAGGATCTCCTATCAGCCTTATTTCCTTATTTATAATGACAGGACCATCATATGTGCCAGGATAAACTTTTATTATCATTCCATTGTTTGCTGCATTTATTGCATCTTGTATGGTTGTATAATTTCCTGGGCCAACGCCTCCTACATATAATATAGATGGCAAAATAGTTGTGAAATGATAAGTTGCATTTGTATAATATATGCCATCAAATGCAGAAACTTTCCAATAATATGTTTTTCCATATGTTGCAATATATTCTTTCAATATACCTATACTATATGTTCCATTTCCTCCATGAAAATTTGCTACCCTCCAGCCACCATCTGCATTTGTTATATTAATGACAATGTCCATTAAATCTCCATCTGGATCATTAACTTCAATAGAAATTTCTGGTATTAAAGGAACATCAATACTTCCATTAGCTGGATAAGGATTACTTAAAACAGGAGGATGATTTATAGGAGGCATAGCTGGGGCATAAACATATCCTTTTACAGTACAATTTTCCTCTGGCTTTATCTCAAGAATAATATTTATATGCTTTGTTTCTCCAGCTACGATTTTTCCAGCGGGGCCAGATAAAATTGTAGAATTGGAGAAATAACCGTCTTTTTCTGCTGATAGTGAGCTGATTTGTGAAATTTGTGTAGGTGGGAATCCTGCACTTCCTCCTGGGACAGATATATTATAATATCCATTTATATCTGTAGTAGCATTCCTTATATAATAGCCAATTTTGCCGCTACTAAAATCTGTAAATGAGCCCATGACGCTTACATTTGCATTAGCTATTGGCAATCTATTTTCATCATAAACATGTCCATCTATCCATGCATTATCAGCAGGCAGAGGTTGCAAGGTATAATTAAGCCATTTTATTTCCCCTATTCCAACATGGAAACTAGAAGGAAATGGAATAAAATAATTTAAAGTATATAATGAAAGGATATAATTTGCTTCTATAACTTTAAATTCATAATAACCAGTTTCACTTGTAAATGTATAGTTATAATATGAAATATTTGATATGGTAACGAAAACATTTTCAATTGGCGTACCATCTACATTTTTTATATATCCTTTTACAATTCCTACAAGAGGTTCAAGACGTATATCTACAATTCTAGTTTCTCCTTCTCCAACTATGCCAATAGGCTTTATTCTATAATAATAACCATTAGCATTAGCCATTACTGATATATTTGAAGCTGGAACATACAATTCAAAATATCCGTTTTCATCGCTATAAGTAAAATTAATTCCATAAAAATAATCTCCAGAAAAAGAAACAGTTACATTTGCATTTTGTATTGCATTTAAGCTTTTATTATCGTATACATATCCTTTTATTAAAACCGCATCATCTGGAAAAGATGGCAAACTAATATTTTTCCATTCTATACCATCAACAATAAATTTTCCTGTTGAATTCTCTATCCATATATATTCATTTCCTCTCTTCATAAAGAAATTAGCTGTTAAATTCGCTTCTCCTTGAGGTATATTAAATTCATAGTATCCATTTATATCTGTATTTGTAGTTTTTTCATAACTATGCTTACCATCTGTCCATTTAATGGTGACTAAAGCATTTTCAGCAGGATTTCTTTTAAAATCTTTTCCTTCCATAAAGCCCATAAAAATGGTTAAAAAAGTTGCCATTATCATAAAAATTGCTAGCCTTTTCATAAAAGTGTATTATTTTATATTTAAAAAATTTCCTACTTTATCAAGCTTTCAATCATTTCTTTTGGCTTTTCAATATCAAGCAATTCGAGCATTGTTGGTGCAATATTTCCTAAAACTCCCTTTTTTAATTTAACATCCATTCCTATTAAAATAAATGGAACTGGATTTGATGTATGAGATGTTTTTATTCCAGTTTTCCCAGCTTCAAACATTTCTTCTGCATTTCCATGGTCTGCTGTTATTATAGCTATTCCATTTTTTTCAATTATTTTATTAACTACTTTCCCTAAACAATTATCAACTGCTTCTAATGCCTTTAAAACAGCTTTCCAGTTACCAGTATGACCAACCATATCTGGATTTGCATAATTTAAAATAATCACATCATATTTATTCGAGTCAATTCTTTTTATAACTTCTTTAGTAACTTCATAAGCTGCCATTTCTGGCTTTAAATCATAAGTAGCTATTTTTGGCGATTGAATCAAACACCTCTCTTCTCCTTTAAATGGCTTTTCTTCCCCTCCATTAAAAAAATATGTTACATGAGCATATTTTTCTGTTTCAGCTATTCTTAATTGCTTTAATCCATGCTTTGAAATAATTTCTCCAAATGTATTTTTAATTTTTTCTATATCAAAAGCAAAAGGAACATTAAATGTATCATCATATTTGGTTAGAGTAACAAAATGAGCTGGAAAATCCATAAATAATTTTGTAAGTTGTCTTGCTCTATCTGGCCTATAATTAAAAAATATAATGACATCATTCTCTCTTATCTTTTTTCCTCCTTCTATTAAAGTAGGCTCAACAAATTCATCTGTCTCTCCTTTCATATAAGCAATTTTTATTCCTTCTTCTGCCGTCTTAGCAATTCTTCCCTCTCCTTTAACAAGCATATTATATGCTTTTTTTGTTCGCTCCCATCTTTTGTCGCGGTCCATTGCATAATATCTTCCTATCAAGCTTGCTATTCTTCCTATACCTATTTCCTTTATTTTATCCTCCAAATTCTTAATATATTCTAAAGCACTTTTTGGAGGAGTATCTCTGCCATCTAAAAAACAATGTATCTGCACATCTTTTACATCTTCATTTCTTGCCATTTCAAGCAATGCATATAAATGCTCCATCAAAGAATGAACCCCCCCATTTCCTATTAGCCCCATTAAATGCAATCTACTTTTTCTCGCTTTTTTCATTGCATCTTTTAATGTTTCATTTTCAAAAAAACTTCCATTCTCTATCGCTTTTAATATCCTCATTGATTCTTGATATACTATTCTTCCGGCTCCTATATTTATATGTCCAACTTCTGAATTACCAGTTTGCCATGAAAGCAAGCCAACCGCTTCTCCACTCGCCTTTAAAATTGTATTTGGATATTTCCTAATATATGTATCGAAATTTGGAGTATTAGCATAATAAACTGCATTTCCTATTTTTT
The DNA here is from genome assembly GCA_964503915.1 of uncultured Thermoplasmatales archaeon. Lineage (GTDB taxonomy): Archaea > Thermoplasmatota > E2 > UBA202 > JdFR-43 > JAPDJP01. The sequence continues at coordinate 36,863 of CAZDCH010000001.1, read as the reverse complement.
TATTTGTATGTCCCCATCCATCTAATATTGCTAGGAGTAACATTATGCTTATAATTTTCTTCATTAAAAATTTTAGCATTAAATTAGGCCCGGATCGGGATTTGAACCCGAGACAGGGGATCCACAGTCCCCTATGTTACCGCTACACCATCCGGGCCATTCAATTATGAATTTAATGCTATTTAATAATATTTCTTCTTCTATGATTTTCCTTTGCAAGCAAACAAGCACCTTTTGCTACCATTAAATCATCTTTTATAACTCTTATTTCTGGCTTAAATTGTTTTGGTAGATATTCATAAATTTTTTTTATTTTTTCTTCTTTCAATCTACCTCCAATTCTACCTCCTATTGCTATAAATGGTATATCAAAGATTAATATTACATTTGCTATTGCTTTACAAAAAATTTCAAAATTTCTATCATATGGGAATTCATCTTTTTTAAATAATTCTTTTGCATCTTTCTTATATCTTTTTTTAATGCTCCATCCAGAAAAATAGCATTCTAAATGCCCTTTTCCGCCGCAAACACATTTTCCCCTGCCTCCAACAATAACATGCCCAATTTCTCCAGCTATTCCTTTTCCTCTATAAATTTTCCCATCTAATATAATTCCCATTCCTATACCAGTTCCAACAGTTATTCCCAACAAATTTTTTTTATTAAAGATTCTACTTACTCCAAAAGCAAAACAATTTGCATCATTTTCCAAAATATAATTTTTAAAATTAAAAGATAATTTAAAAGGCAAATTTGGAGCATTCAAAATTTTTCCATTTCTTATCCATCCTGCTATTCCTACACAAACTTTTTCATATTTATTTATATTTACTATCCTATGTAACTTTTCTATATTTTTATATGAAGTAGGAAATGAAGAAATGAAAAAAAATTTTTTATTTTTCATGCTAACAACATCTATAAAACTTCCTCCAATATCTATTCCCAATATCATAATAAGAAATATTTTTATTTTATTTGATTGTTTTTATTGTTTTATGGGCAGTGTCAAGAAATTCTCATTTCTCAAAGCTTATGCTAAATTCACAGAAATTTGCTTGTTTTCAAGGAAATTCCTTTTTCTCATTTTTTAAATTTTCAAATTCTTATCTTTTATATAAGATAAGAATATATATAAGATAAGAATAAATAAATAACAAAGATTATATTCTATTTTTCATTCAATTTTCATGGAAATAAGAGAAAATCTGCTTTACTCTAAATCCCATGAATGGATTAAAAAATTAAATGGAAATGCAAGAATTGGTATAACAGATTATGCTCAAGATAATTTAACAGATATAGTATATGTTGAATTGCCAAAAATAGGAGAAGAATTTAAAAAAGGAGAAGTAATTGCAACTCTTGAATCTGTAAAATCTGTTGCTGAAGTTTATGCTCCATTCACTGGAAAAATTGTTTCTGTAAATGAAAAGCTAAATGATGAGCCTGGCCTAATAAATTCCTCTCCATATGATGATGGATGGATTGTAGAAATGAGTATAGAAAATGAAAGCGAACTAGAAGAATTGCTCACAGATGATGAGTATAAAAAGTTAATTGAGTAAAAATTTTAAAAGACAAAATGATTAGGAGAGGGAAAAATGAGTAGGGAAGATTTCCAACCATTAATACCTCCTGAAAAAATTATTCCAGAGCTTACTATTAGAGCTATTTTAGTTGGTGTTATTCTTGCAATCATTATGGGCTCTGCAAATGCTTATCTCGGCCTATATGCTGGAATGACAGTATCTGCTGCTATTCCTGGAGCTATAATGGCTTTGGCTTTGTTAAAGCCATTTAGGCCAACTGTATTAGAGGTTACGCTTGGAATGATGGGAGCGGCTGCTGGCGAGGCTTTGGCGGCTGGAGTAATATTTACTATTCCTGCATTGGTTGTTATAGGAGCATGGCATCATATCCATTATATTGAAACAACCGTAATTGCTTTGATAGGAGGTATATTGGGCGTATTGTGGATGGTTTTATTGAGGAGGGCATTAATTGTCAAAACAGATTTGCCATTTCCAGAAGGAATTGCAGTGGCTGCTGTTATAAATACTGCAGTTGGAACTGGAGAGGAAAAAGAAGAGAAGACTGGGGGAGGAAGCATATGGATGCTTGTAGGAGCTCTTCTTGCAGGGCTTGTAAAGTTTTGTCAAGTTTCTTTAAATGTTATTAAAGGAAAAATTGAAACTGTTATTGCAGCAGGAAAATATTATGTTTTAGGAAAATCAACAAAAGGTTATTTTTATGTTGGAACTGCTGCATCTCCAGCTTTACTTGGGGTTGGATATATAATTGGGCCAAGAATTGCTGCATATGTTTTTGCTGGTGGTCTGCTTGGCTGGATAATTATTACTCCTCTTATTATCGTTTCTACTGGATTACCTCCAGAAGCTTCTCCATTAGAAGGCTTTATGTATATTTGGGGGGAGTATGTTCGCTATTTAGGAGTAGGAGCAATGGTTGTTGGAGGACTATATACAATATGGAGATTAAGAGAAAATTTAATTCATGGAGTAAAAGAAGCAGTTGTTGGAATAAGAGGAGGTAGAATAGAAACAAAGAAAAGAACAGATATGGATTTAAATATAAAGAAGGTTTTTCTTGCAATTGGTTTTCTTATAATTCCAGTTTTTTTAATCTATTCATGGCTTAGCCAAATGTATGCAGTTAGCTTATTCATGGCTATTTTGTTAGTATTGCTTACTTTTGTTGCTTCTGCTATAGCTGGATATATGGCTGGATTATTGGGCTCATCAAATAATCCAATATCTGGAGTAACTGTAGCTGTTTTGCTTTTTGTGAGCATATTAATGCTTGCATTTGGAGCAACTGGCTCTTCAGGAATGATGATTGTTATTGGAATGGCGGCTGTTGTTTGTTGTGGAGCAGCAATATCTGGAGATGTTTTGCAATCAATGGCAGCGGGACAAATGTTAGGAGCGACTCCATGGAAGCAACAATTGGCAGAAATGTTTGGAGTAATTGCTGCTGCTCCAATTTTAGCAATAGTTGTTCAAGCTTTAGATAAAGCATATGGTATAGGAAGTACTGATTTGCCAGCTCCTCAAGCCTTTTTAATGGGTGGTATAGTTAAGGGAGTAATTGGGGGAGAAATGGTATGGCCTTTTGTTATAGCTGGGGCTTTCTTAGCTTTAGTATTAATTTTGATGGATATTCCTGTATTGCCAGTAGCAATAGGAATATATTTGCCATTTACATTGAGTGTTCCCATTTTGATAGGAGGCATTGTAAGAGCAATAATAGATAAAAAATTGAAAAAATTATCTCCAGAAGAGGAGGAAGAGATAAGTGATTGGGAAATGGCAATTAAAAAAACAGGCATAAAACCAAAAGAAAAAGCTCATAGAGCTGGTTTATTATTTTCAGCTGGATTAATAGCGGGAGAAGCAATAATGGGAGTAATTGGAGCTTTTTTAATAATAGGAAATGTTAATTTAGGATTACTTAAAGTTGCTCCCGCCTGGCCAAGCATCTTAATTTGGGGATATATTGCTTTCTTGCTTGGATATGTTGTATTAAGAGAATTTAGAAAATCATGAACCTTAAAGCTAAGCCAATTAGGCTGGTTAATTGGATTGAAGAAGATGGATTAATAAAATTGAAAATAAAAAAATTTAGGAGTAAATTTGGCATATTATTATGCAAAATTTTCAAAAGACCAAATTATTTTTTTGTTAATTTAGATGAAATTGGTTCTTTTGTATGGAAGAAAATGGATGGAAAAAATAGTATTGAGGATATATTATTCCAAATAGAAGAAAAATTCGGTAAGGAAAAAATGAAAGAACGCCTCATTATTTTTATTCAAACGTTAAAAAAATGTGGATATATTGAATTAAAGTAAAATTTTTTAATAAAATTTCTTCTTAAATTATGAAATTTAAAATAGCTGCTATTTATTTTTAATTTTATTTTTTTAATTATAATGAATCTTCTTTCTTTAAATCAAAATAGGATATGTTGATGGAGAAGAAATTATAGCAAAATACAAGATGCTATGCAAGCAATTGGATATAATAAAAGTTTATCCTGAATATACTATGAGGGGGATTTTTGGAATTAAAAATTTCTTTCAAATAGCAAAATAAATATTTTTCTGGTTTCCTTTCCCTCTTCCTGCCTAAAAATATTTTTATACATTAATTAATTCAACTGTGGAACATAAAATAGCAATTTTAAGAATGGAAGGAACAAATTGCGAACATGAGAGCTATTTAGCTTTTAAAAGGCTTGGAGCTAGTCCACAATATATCCATTTAAAGGAAATAGAAAGGAAAAAGAAAAAAATCGAAGATTATGATTGCATATTCATTCCTGGAGGATTTTCAGCCGGTGATTATGTAAGAGGTGGAGCAATTTTTGCAGCTCGTTTAAAAGCAAGTATATTTAAGGATTTAAAAAAATTTATAGAAAATGGTTACCCTGTTATTGGAATATGCAATGGTTTTCAAGTTTTAATTGAAATGGGTATATTGCCAGCATTAAATGGAATAAGTGATATGCCGGAAGCCTGCTTAGCAACAAATGATTCAAATAGATTTGAATGCAGACAAACATTATTAAGACATGAAAAAAGTATTTGCAAAATAACAAAAAATATTGAGATTGGTAAAATTTGTTTGATTCCTTCTGCTCATATAGAAGGGAAGCTAATTTTTAAAAACGAGGAATATGCTCAAGAAGTAAATGAAAAACAAGTTGTTTTTAGATATGTAGATATAAAAGGAAGGTTAGCGGGCTATCCTTGGAATCCAAATGGTTCATATGCAAATATAGCTGGGATATGCAATAATTATGGAAATGTTCTAGGAATGATGCCACATCCGGAAAGAGCTTTTCACCAATGGCAAAATTTGAATTGGCCAGAAGCAAACGGGAGAGAAATTTTTGAAGGAATATTGAATTATATTAAAAAATGTTTGCAGAGCTATTAAAGGATAAAGTAATAATAAGAAATAAAAAAGAGGCAAGTAGAATATATAACAAAGGATTTTATGGAAAATTTAACAATATACTTGAATTGAATTTAATAGAAGCGTGTTATTTACTTGAAAAAGAAAAAATCGAAATTTTACTAAATAAAAAAAGAATGAATTTGAATGAATTTATGGAATATTCATTAAAATATATGCAGGATTTTGAAATAAAATATCTTGTATACAGGGATTTAAGAGAAAGAGGATATATTGTTAAAATAAATAATGATTTTTATCTATATGAGAGAGGGAAAAAACCGCCGGAAAAACCAGCTTTTAATGTAAAAGCATTTTCGGAAAGAGTAAAATTCAATATAAAAGAGATTGAAGAGTTAATTAAAAAAGCAAAAAAATTATTGGTAGGAATAGTTGATGAAGAAGGAGATATAACATATTATATTGTAAAATTTTTTAGAATGAAAGGAAAATTGGAAGAAAGGGAATATGAAGGAGAGATTATTTTATTAAATGATAGATGCATTGTATGGGATGAAAAATTGGCTAATAAATTAAAGGATGATTTTATAGGGAGAGATTTTGGAAAATATGTCCAATTATCATTAATGGAGGCAGCTTATCTTGCAACAAAGGGAGCAAAAATAATAAGAAATGATGTCGAAATTTCAATAGAAGAATTTATTGAATATGCAAAAAAAATCCAACCAGATATTGAAAAGAGGTTGAAAGCTTATATTGACCTAAGGAAATTAAAATTGTTACCAAAAACTGGTTATAAATTTGGTTCACATTTTAGAGTATATGATGAAATGCCAAAAAAAACACATGCCCCTTATTTAATACATGTTGTTGATGAAAATTACGAAGCTACATGGGCTGAAATTAGTAGGGCAATAAGACTTGCTCATTCTGTAAAAAAAGAAATGATATTTTGTAAAGTAAATAAAGAGATTGGATATATTAGGTTAAAAAGGGTGACTCCATGAAAAAAATATTAATAAAATTATTTTTATTTCTATTCTTATTCCTTTTGTTTCCAAATTTTTCTGCAGTTGATTTTAAAGAAATAAAAATAGCATTGTATGATTCCATATCACCATCTGTTTTTTTATTAGAAAAATCTTTACATTTTTCTTGGAAAGATAAAAATACTATATATGAAATGAAGGTTAATAGAATAGATTTTATTGACATAATAAATGGAAGCTTAAAAGAATATGATGTTTTAGTAATAGGAGCAAGCGGTAGACAATATTTTCTGGAATATTGCCAGCATGTAAAAAGGAAATAAAGGAATTTATTAAAAATGGATATGTTGGAATATGTGGAGGACCAGGCTTGTATGGTATGAAGAAAGCAAAGGCATTAGCCATATATAGCGAGGAGCCAATGGAAATTACTCCAATACATTATTGGATATGGATAGGGAAATGGATTCCTTATAAATTGATTAAAACAGATATTAAGGGATATTATTCAGCTGCAGAAATAAAATATGGAAAAGGAAAAGTAATAATTTTTGGAATGCATCTGAAATACCTCCCCTTTTGAATGGAAAAGTGAAAGAATTTTTTGGTTTTTCAATATATGGTATTCCAAGATATGTATATAAATGGGAGGGAGGGTAACAACTTAATTATAATTGGTGGATTATAAGAACAGCTATAGCATTATGTTTGCAATTTGCCACTTCCTCCAGCGGATGAACTTTGTATTTTCTTAAGCTATAAAAATAAAGAGGTTGTTGCATATACAGAAAATGCTAAAAAAGTAGAATTTTATGTTGATGGCCATCTTTTTTATGTAGATAATGACCCTCCATTTAAAATAAGAATAGACGAAGGCCATTTAGTAAAAGGAGTTGCATATGGAAAAAATTCTTATGTATGGGACGAAATCTTTATTTGAAATGAAAAATTTAATAAATAATATTGATTATCTTGCCTGATAAAAATGTATATAATCATAGTAGGGGCGGGGGAAATAGGAGAGAAACTTGCAGCCCTCGCTCTTAAAAACAAAGATGATGTAGTCATTATTGAAAAGAATAAGGAAAAATGTGAAGAAATATCGAAGAAATATGATGCAATTGTCATAAATGCTGATGCAACAGAAAAAGAAACGTTGATCGAAGCAGGTGCAGATAGTGCAGATGCATTGATAGCAACAGCTGATGATGCAACAAATTTATTAGTTATATCATTAGCAAAAACAATTGGTGTTCCATCATTAGTAACATTAGTTAATAATGAAGAAAATAAGCCAATGTTTATTGAAAAAGGAGTAAATATTGTTGGAAATCCTTCTGCAATAACTGCTGAATATTTATATAGAGCTGTTCGCCGCCCAATGGTAAAAGATTTTATGAGTATAGGAAATAGGGCAGAAATTTTCAAGATTAGTATTCCTTCTGATTCAAAAATTGCTGGTAAAACTGTAGGAGATGTAAAATTGCCAAAGGGCGTTTCAATTATTGTGATAGAAAGGGATTCTGATGTTTTAATACCAGCACCTGATACAGTTTTTCATGCTGGGGATGTAATTACATTGCTTGCAAGAAAAGATAAAATTGATAAAATAATGGATCTTTTCTTTAAGAAATAAAAAACAAAATGAATAATATTAAAATAATATTTAGAGATACAGGCACTGTTTTAATTGCAGTAGGAATAATTACCATATTTGCAAGCTTCGTTCCATTAATTTTTAAAGAATTTTTTGCAATAAAATGGATTGGTTTAACTTCATTAACATATTTAATAGTAGGAGGATTTTTTAGATTAATTGGAAAAAGCGAGGGAGAAACGAGAATTAGACATGCGATGATAATAGCTGCAATATCATGGCTAATTATATCTATAATTTCTTCTATTCCTTTTCATTATATAACAAAGCTCGATTTTTTATCTTCTTTTTTTGAATCAATTGCTGGATGGACTGGAACTGGATTAACAATGATATCGAAACCAAGCCAGCTAAGCCATACAATACAGTTTTATAGAAGCTTCATTCAATGGATTGGAGGAGTTGGTGTAATTGTTTTAACTTTGGTTGTATTGGCCCGCCCCGGTACAGGCTCATTCACTCTATATAGGTCTGAAGCAAGAGAAGAAAGAATAAAACCGAGTGTAATATCTACTGTAAAGACAATTTGGTGGATTTTCTTGCTATATACTATCATTGGAATAATTATTCTTTTAATTGCTGGAATGTCTCCTTGGGAAGCTGTAAACCATTGTATGACGTGCTTAGCTACTGGAGGATTTTCAATAACTGACAATAGTATGGCAGGCTATTCAACAATAATACAAATTATTTTAGTTATTTTAATGGCTGCTGGAGCAATAGCTTTTGCAACACATTATGAATTACTTAGAGGAAAAATAAAAAGATTTTTTAAAGATATACAAACTCAAGCACTTATTTTCCTAATATTTATCGGTGCTTTCATGCTTGCTTACATAAACTTTAGTTCTGGAATATACAAATCTTTTGGAACTTCTTTTAAATATTCTGCATTTCAATTTATTTCGGCATTAACATGTACTGGTTTTTCAACAACCAATTTATCTGCATGGACAGGAGAAGCAAAATTTATAATTTCTATTGCAATGATTATTGGAGGGGCTGCTGGCTCAACAGCGGGCGGAATAAAATTATTTAGGCTGATTTTGTTAACGAAAGGAGTTGGATGGAAAATTAGGAGAATTTTTTTGCCACCAAAAAGCACATTTGGATATAAATTGGGAGGAAAAGTTTTGGGAAGGGAGGAAGCTGTTGAAGAAATTAGCGAGGCGGCAATTGTTTCATTTTTATGGGTATTGTTATTAGTAATAGGAACAATAGTTGTCTTGCATTTTACTAATGAAAATCTGGAAAATGCATTTTTTGAAGTTTGTTCTGCTCAAGGAAATGTTGGACTTAGTGTTGGAATAACTGGCATAGATGCAAATCCTATTGTAAAGTTCATGTTAATCTTAAATATGTGGGTGGGAAGATTGGAAATTATTCCTATACTAGTATTAATAAGAGGGATAGTAAAAGGGAGCAAAATGTTTTAGCAATACCATATGCTTTCTTTTGTTGTATAGATAAATATGCCCATTCCTTTCCTTATAACAAAGTCATATTCTGGAGGAGATATTCCAACTAAATAAGATTGAAATTGTTGCATACTAGCATTCCATTTAGCGATGATGCTGCAATTTTCAATTTCAAGTAAGCTTGCCATGGTAGCATTTTTAAACCATCCTATCAAATTCCATCCTATATGCAATGGAATAGAAACATTTTCAATAGGATTTCTTTTAATGCTAAATATAGTATTATTTTTTAAATAAATGAAATATCCTTTGCCATCTTCTATTTCAAAGTCAAATTCTGGAGGAGATATTCCAACTAAATAAGATTGGTATTGCTGTATGCTACTATTCCATTTAGCAATAATGTTGCATTGTGAAATTGCATTGCCCAAAGATTTAGCAGTAAAGTTATTTTCATATGGAATGGTAATTAGATTCCATCCTTTATAAAAGAAGAAAGAAAATATAGAAGAATTAATTTGAAAGACAACAGTATCATTAAATCCATTATATTCAGCTTTTAGTATTGCTATTCCATCATTAATACCAGAATTAAATTTAATTGATTTTCCATAGCTTGCATTTATTGTAGCATTTGAATCATAGTTAATTATGCTCCAACTTGCTTCAACAAATTCAATAAAGCCATAGGTATAGTTAAAAGCTGATGAATAAGCAATAAAAGAAAAGTTTGTAGAAATGTTATAATCTAAAATTTCATTTTTTGTTGAAAAAGTAATGGCAATGTAATCAATAGAGAGTATTTTAAATTGATAAATATCAGAATAAATACTATTTCCGCTCGTATCATTTGCCCAAATGAAATATGTATAATTTCCAGCAATTATATACGTTGAGTTGTAATAATATATGCTTGTTCCAGGAATATTAGCCATACTTTGGTTTAACGTGAAATTATTTGGAAAATTGATATAGATTTTTACATCCTTTATACCGACATTATCCAAAACTTTGCAGGAAATATTTACTGTTCCATTAATTACTTGCCTATCTGGATTTGCAACAACGTCCATTATTTGGGGAGGTGTATTATCTATTAATACAAAAATCTCTTCAGTATCGTTTATATTCCCTGCTTTATCAATAGCTAAAATAGGTAAATAGTACTCTCCACTTGGTATCGCTTTATCTATCACTAACTCTGCCTTATAATAAGACGAATTTTCAATTTTTTCTAATTCTATCTGTTCATAACTGCTTATTGAAGAAACATTTACTAAAACAGTCAAAATACCATAATCATCAGTTGCTGTTACATTTAAAATTATAGTATCATTGGTTTTTGCAGCTTGTTGCAAATTTGGATATACTGTTGGATTTGGTATTATAGATGGAGGTTTTTTATCAACAGTAATTATAACATCTATTGTAATATTTTCTGCATTATCTGCTCCAATAGTTATATATCCAGTATAATTCCCACTTGCATTTTCTTGTATATAAACAATAAAAGAAGTAGTAGCTGTTGAATTGGCAAGCATTGTTCCAATATTTATAGTTTTTTGGGAAGTAACTATCAATGAGTTATTTTCTCCTGTAATATTGCTTATAGAAACTGTTACATTGTATAATGGATTTTGTCCTCCAGCTTCTCCAAAGAAAATAGGTATTGAAACTGTTTCGTTAGCTTTTGTTAAAATTTTTATTTCTGGTGGTTCTGCAGATAAAACAGCTGGTCTATATGGAATTTCAGTTGCATATATTGTTATATGATATGATTCATTTTCTGAAATTGCTTGAACAAGCTTTGCTTTTATATTGAATGTCTTGCCAGCTGAACATGGAATAGTTATAATTTGAGGATTAACATATCTTCCACCATATATAGCTGGAAATCCTATTTCTATTTGGTTGGAAGCATAATTATATCCAACATGATATCCATTTTGATCATATACATGTAAATCAACATTTGAAATACTTGGATAAAACATTCTAAATTCAACTTGGTAAGAATTTCCAACTGTATAATTGATTTCAATTTCTGGATTTTCGATGGTTAAATTAACATCCATTATTTTGATAGTTTGAGAAGACAGATTAATATAATCTGAAAGAGTTAAAATGCCTGAAGAAGTGCTTGCTTTTAAAGTTATATTATCAGCATCTTTATCCCTCCATAACCACCACTTTATCATTGTTGTTCTATATTTATCTTCATCATGATCAACAGGATATGGCAAAACACCAGAATAAACATCTGCTTTAATCCACTTATCTCTAAATAAATCTATAACTGGAATATGAGTTGCTATGAACGGAATTGTATAATATTTAGTCGCTCCCGAACTTAAATTAATCCTATCTTCAAATCCTTCTAAATATATCCTTATCCATGAAGCAACATTTCCAGTATTTTTAACAGTTACATCTGCTGTTTTTTTCGCTGCAAACCATGGAACCCATATCCATTTATTTCCCCACCAATCTACATAATCTGCATTTATATCTACTGCAACATCTGCATCAAAAATATAATTTTTATTCAAATAATAGGATGAAATAGCTCCCTTTTTTATTATATTTGCAGTTTCATTATAGATAGTAGGCAATGTACCACTATCTCTTATCCATGTAAGAAGGGAATTAACAAACATGATGGGAGCACCCGATTTTGCCGCCATTTCCATAATTTCTGTAATAGTTTTAGCAGTAGATATCCCTTGGAAAATATAAATAACAGCAGGAGTTGCCACACCTTTAGTTGCTACAATGGCAACAACAGATCCTACACAAGCTCCTATCTGCACACCGACTAAAACATTTTTTGTTAATCCCAAATCTTCAATTGTTTGCTTTGCTTTCATATATCCTTCATAAGAAGCAGGGAATGAGAAATATCTGTATGGATTAGAAGGATCCAAGCTTATTATAATAATTCTTTTCTCCTCCATTTTTTTTATTTCTTGCTCTTCTGTATTTATTACCATTGTCGTTCTTTCAATATCAAAATCATTGCTTATAGAAGCATTTTGTATATATTCAAAAAACCCATTATATTCATTTTCTAAAGATTGGGCTAAGTTTAAATAGAATTGGCTTTGCTTTAGTTCTTCAGTTGTAGGCATGCTTTCATTCAAAATAGATAGAATGATGTTATCTAATGCTTGCTGTGTAGAAAATTCTATAATTTTTTCCCATATTTCTTGTTTTATTGCTTTTTTAATTGCCTCACCCCATGCTTTATAAAATGCTTTACCTGCAGTTGCAGCATGTTTTTGAGCTGCTGCAGATGGGCTTATTATCGTTGTCATAATATCTCCTGCAAAACTTAAAATATCCCATGCATCTGTTTCATCTCCAATTAATTTTGGGAAACTTTCGGTAATTTCTCCCATCTTATTTGCAAGCTTATCTAAGCTTTCATTGAATGCAAAATACAATTTTTTCATTAATAAAATTAATTCTCCCCCACTTGCATTTATTAATGATAGATTTACATATAAAATTTCATCGCTTCTTAAATAAACTACTCTTCCTATTGCTTTGTAATCTGGATGATATGCTATAATAACATAAAATCCTGGAGGAATAAAATTAAAAGAATAGTATCCATTTTCATCTGTTTCATTATAATATTTTTCTCCATATCCAAAATGGATTATTGTAATATTTGCATTGCTTATTGGCTCATTTGTTATCATATCTTTTACATATCCTTTTATGCTTCCATATCCAGATAGAATAGCAAAATGTGTCATAACTTCACCATATATTCCTTCAGATGTTATGTTTCCTGTTAAGCTACTATATGCCCAAGCAAAAATATTCAAAATTTTTGTGTTTGAGTTATAGAAGGCAGCTGGAACTATTCTTATTATTCTTTGAACTGCAACATTTTTAATAGCTTCGTTATTATCTTCATTTTCTTCATATATTGTATTATCTGGATCAACAATAACTTTTATGCTCCTTACCCCTCCAAATGTTGGAATCCAAATTACCGATGCAATTTCGCTACCTCCAGCTGGAATATTTGCTATAATTTGGTCATTTCCTATTTGGATCCACTCATCGCTTACTTTTTCAAAAAAATCTCACAACAACATTGTTTGCTGAAACATTTCCAATGTTATGAACTGTTGCATTTATTGTTACAACTTCTCCTTCTTTTATATATGGCTTAGAGAAAGTTATGTCATTTGAAGAAATGAATAAGTCAGGGCGCGGCAAATAATTTTCATATTCCATCATCAATGGATAGTAATCACAGTCATTTTCATCTATTGTATATGCAGAATCTCCAATTCCATCTCCATTTTCATCTGTACCATTGTAATCATCCCAATAATTTCCCAAATAATTTGTATAAGTTGTTCCATTATATGTATATGCTATTGGCTGTGGAGAATGCCATGTATTATCAGAGTTATAAGAATAAACATTATCGCCATTGTCCATGACATTATTCATATAAATGATATTATTAGATGAATCTTCAAGCCAGATGCCATAATAATTGTTATAAATGTTGCAATTGTAAATGCTGCTGTATGATGAATAATAAAGCCAGGCGCCACCATGATCATTGTTAAAAATGTTGCAGTTATAAATGGTAATATTAGATGAATACCAAAGCTTGATGCCCCTAAACCAATGATTGTTATGAATATTACAGTTGTAAATTGTAACATTAGATGAAGATCGAAGATCGATGCCCTGATCGTTGTCATAAATGTTACAGTTGTAAATGGTATCATTGGATGAACCAATAGCAAAGATGCCATTATAACAATTGTCATAAATGTTGCAGTTGTAAATGGTATTATTCGATGAGTCTTCAAGCCGGATGCCATTATGATTGTTAAAAATGTTGCAGTTGTAAATGGTATTATTCGATGAGTCTTCAAGCCAAATACCCTCATTATTGTTATAAATGTTGCAATTGTAAATTGTTAAATTATTTGCATAACATACTTTTATGCCCGCAAAATAGCCTCTATTTCTTATTCCAAATTCTTGTATTGTTACACCATCTGCAGTTATTTTTACAACATCTCCTAAATCGTTTCCGTCTATAATGGTTATTTCGTTGCTCTCACCTACAAGAGTAATGGACTTATCCACCACTACATTTCATAATATATTCCGCTGTAAACAAAAATCGTATCTCCATCGCTTGCATTATCTATTGCATCTTGTATACGAGTATAATTGTTAGGGCCTGTTCCTCCAACATATAAAATATTTCTATTGCTTCTATTTACGCCTAACTTATTTTCTTTATCTCCATATACAATGCTATTAAAACTTGCTACTATTACAATTGTAACAGCAAAAATAGCTAACAACTTTTCCATCTTCATCTTCATCTTTACCCTCCAAAAAATTAATAGAAAATTAATAAAAATTTTTGATGTTTATACTAAATTTTACTTCTATTATAACATAAACAATTCTAAAGGCTTCGATTCCAGTAGTTACTCCAAGTATAAATTGCTCCTGCAATTAATTCTAATTCCTTACTCTTTGTTCTTTAGTATTCTTGCTTTTATTTTAACGTATTTATATAAAAATTATTTAAATATTCATTGGCTTAAGCAAAGTAGGGCAGATTTTAAAACAGCAGGATTGCTTTAAAGATGGAGATTATTATGCTCGCGCTTTTTTTGCCAGCAGGCGGTTGAAAAAGCATTAAAAGTAATATACATCAAGTTAAAAAGGGGATGCCATTTAAAACGCTATATGAATTGGCTTTGGAATTAAAATTGCCAGAAGAAATAATCAACATAGCGAGAGAATTACGCCAGAATTTATAATATCTCGTTCCAAATGCAGCTGGTGCTCCTCCATATGAACTATATGATAAAAATAAGGGTGAGAGATTGATAAATATTACAAGGAGGTTTTTTGAATGGTTGAAAAATTTAAAAAATATAACAGACAAAATAAAGAAAGAAATAGAGCCTGAGAAAATTATTTTATTTGGCTCAAAAGCAAGAAAAGATAATTTGAAGTATAGTGATTATGATATAATAATTGTATCAAAAAAATTTAAAGGAATGGATTTTCATAAAAGAATCATTAGCATATATGAAATTATTGATGAAGCTATTCCAATAGATGTGTTATGTTATACTCCAGAAGAATTTGAAAAGAAGAGAAAAGAAATTGGAATTGTTAAAAAAAAAGCATGGGAAAGGAATTATATTGTAACTTTAAAAACTGATAGAGCCAATTTTTGAATAGGACGAAATGGAATAATTGCCCATATGTATTACCATTTCCTAAATGATAAAACTAGATGGGGGTGCTTCCTCAAAACCTTTGAAAATAGGGGTGGTTGAAGAAGAGGATTATTATATGCAATAACTTTTCCAAAAACTGTTTCATCCCAAAGCATTCACAAGGATATTTTGGTATATCCACCAACAATTTTTTCTTGCAAGTCTTTCCATCTTCATCTTCATCTTCTTCTTCATCATCTTCATCTTTACCCTCCAAAAAATTAATGCAGAAAATTTTACTATAATATTTATAATTTCTACTCATATCTATTTATGCAAATAATATTTGAGATATCAAGAGAGCATCCAACATTGCCAATTGCTGAAATTAGAGCATGTTTAAACACATATAAAATAAAATTTGATGAATTATATCATGATGGAACTTATATAGCCAAAATTTATGAAAAAAGGAAATTGAAAAAAGTTGCTAATAGACTCGCAATGTCACACAGCATAAATGAATTATTGGGGAAAAATGAAGAAGAATTATTGAAGAATTTAAGAGAAAAAAATAAAAGCTTTAAAGTAGAAGGAGGGAATCTATATGTAAGAAAAAAAATTGGTAAACTATTAGTTGAAAAGAAAAATTTAAAAGTAGATTTAGAAGAGCCTGATATAATAATAAAAATATTGGATAAATTTTTTTGTAGAGAGATTTATAAAATAGATAGAAGCCAATTTGAAAAAAGGAGGGGGAGTAAAAGACCATTTTCTATACCAACAACAATGCATCCAAGGCTGGCAAGAGCAATGATAAACTTATCAGAAATTAAAGAAAATGAAGTTTTGTTGGACCCTTTTTGTGGAACTGGGGGAATATTAATAGAAGCTGGTTTATTAGGAATAAAAGTAATTGGTATTGATATAAAAAGAGAACTAATAGAAGGCTGTAAAAGAAATTTAGAATACTATGGCATAAAAAATTATGAATTGTATAATGAAGATATGAGAAATGTTGACATAAAAGTAGATGCTGTAGTTACTGATTTTCCATATGGAAGAGCTTCTCATTTGTCAGATAAAATGGATAAGTTATATAAAGAAGCAATAAGAAAAATTGCAGAATATACAGATAAAGCCGTTGTGGGATTACCATCCCTTAAATTCATTGATTATATTGAAAAATATTTTATAATAAAAGAAATACATCCTGTAAGAGTTCATAAAAGCTTAATAAGATTTTTTTATGTTCTAAAGCTATAATTTTGATACAAATTTGTTTCCTTTTATGTAAAATCGTAAAGGAATTGGCAAATCTCTTTTTACGCCTATTCTAAATCTCTCTACAATTTCAAAATTTCCTTTTCTTCCTTTCCTAACATATATTGGGGAATTTCTCCTATAAATTTTAATTCCATTATATCTTTTATCAATTCCAAATGCTTTAGTTAATTTTCCAGGTCCATTGGTTAAATTTTCAATTTCTTTAATTTTTCTTCTCTTTTTCATTAAATCAATTCCTTTTATTGGCTCGATAGCCCTTATCAATATACCAGATGGTTCTCCTTTTGATAAGGTTATAATGTTGAATAACCAATTTCCATGTACCATATAAATAAAAGCTGTGCCAGCATCCTCCCACATTATTTTTGCTCCTTTTCTAGCTCTTGATGCTGGGTCGCTCATCCCATAATATGCTTCAGTTTCAACTATTTTTCCTTCTAATAATTCAATATCCTTCTTAACTAATATACAGCCGAGTATTTCCTTTGCAACTATTGCTGGGTCTCTATCATAAAAGCTTTTTGGGAGCATATATTTAAGCTAGGGTCATACCATTAAACTAAACAGCATTTAAATATTATCTCCCTTTTCTTTTTTAAATTCTATTCCAAAAAAATGCATAAATAAGCTTTTTTCCCTATCTATATATCCAAACAAATCTGAAAAATCCAATTTTATTAATTCATTGTAATTTTTTCCATATTTTCCATATTTTAAATCATACTCTCTCCTTTTTTTATCATTTGAAAGAATTTCATATGCCTCAGCTATTTCCTTAAATTTTTCTTCATCTCCCCCTCTATCTGGATGATATTTTAATGCAAGTTTTTTATAAGCTCTTTTTATTTCTTCTTTTGAAGCATTTCTTTCTATTCCCAATATACTATAATAATCCTTATAGTCCTTCATTTTTCCCTCTCAATATTTCGTCAGCCATAACTTTCGATAGCTCATTACTTTTTCTTTTTATTTCCTTAATGTTCAAACTATCTAAAGCTTTTTCTAAATTTTCAATCGCTTTTTCCATCAACTTATTTTTTCTCTCTTTCAACATTTTTTTTGCAGTATATATTAAGTTTTCTGCTTTATTTTTTGCTTCTATCAATTCTTTTTTTCTTCTATCTTCCTCCATATAAATCTCAGCTTCTTTTCTCATTCTTTTTATTTCTTCCTCACTTAATCTTGTTGAATCTTCTATAATTATTTTCTTTTCTTTTCCTGTCATTAAATCTTTTGCTGAAACGTGCAAAATACCATTTTTATCTATATCAAAAGTCACTTCAATTTTTGCCATTCCTCTTGGCATAGGAGGAATTCCTGTTAAATAAAACTTTCCCAAACTTCTATTATCTTTTGCCAATGGCCTTTCCCCTTGAACAACATGTATTTTAACACTTGTTTGATTATCCTCTGCTGTAGTAAAAATCCTGCTTTTTTTAGTTGGAATTGTTGTATTTCTTTCTATGATAGGCGTTGCAATTCCGCCCAATGTTTCAACACTTAAAGTTAATGGTATTACATCCAATAAAACAATATTTTCTTTTATTTCCCCACTTATTATACCTGCTTGTATAGCTGCTCCAAAAGCAACGCATTCCATAGGATCTACATTTCTTTCGGGCTTTTTTCCAAAAATTTTTTCAACAAATTTTTTAACTAAAGGTATTCTAGTTGTTCCACCAACCAAAATTACATGGTCAATATCACTTGGCTTTAAATCCGCATCTTCTAAAGCTTGTACACAAGGCTCCAATGTTTTTTCTACAATTGGCATTATTAACTCTTCAAATTTTGCTCTTGTAATTTCCTCTTTTAAATGAACTGGCTTATTATTAATCATCGTTATAAAAGGAATTTCAATTGTAGTTTGCAAAATCGATGAAAGCTCTATTTTTGCTTTTTCTGAAGCTTCGTAAAGGCGTTGCAGAGCTACCAAATCTTCTCTCAAATTAATTCCATGTTTTTCTTCAAATTCATTTATAACATAATTTACCAATGCCTCATCCATATCACATCCACCTAAGCAAGTATTTCCATTTGTTGCTAAAACTTCAAATACTCCGCCTCCTACTTCCATTATTGTAATATCAAAGGTGCCTCCACCCAAGTCATATACAGCTATTTTGCTTTCTTCTTTCTTATTTAGTCCATATGCTAAAGCAGCAGCAGTCGGTTCATTTATTATTCTCCTAACTTCAAATCCAGCTATTCTTCCGGCATTTTTTGTTGCCTGTCTTTGTCTATCGTCAAAATAAGCTGGCACAGTAATAACTGCTTCTCTTATCTCCTCTCCCAAAAATTCTTCCGCATCTCTTTTTATCTTTTTAAGTATAAAAGCCGAAAGCTGCTCAGGCGTGTATTCCTTTCCCCTTACAACAATTTTTTCATTTGTTCCCATTTTTCTCTTTATTCTCTGTATAGTTCCTTCTGGATTAAGAATAGCTTGTCTTTTTGCCATCTCTCCAACTAAAATCTCACCATCTTGAGTAAAAGCAACTACTGATGGAAAATATGGATGACCTTCCGCACTTTTAATTAAAATTGGCTTTCCTCCCATTATTACTGCTGCCTCAGAATTTATTGTGCCTAAATCAATCCCTATAACTCTCATCTATTTCACCAGATACAACTACATATGCTGGTCTGATGACTTTTCCATTCATCTTATATCCTTTTTTTATTTCTTCAATAATTATTCCCTTTTCTCCCTTATTCTCAACTTTAATTGCATAATGTAAATTATAATCAAATTTTTTGCCAATTGTTTCTATTTCTTCTATTCCTTCTTCTTTTAATAATTTTTTAAATTTATCAAGAATCATTAATAAGCCATCATCCTTTATTTCATTACAAGCTATTTCCAAATTTTCATAAATTTCGATGAATTTTAACAATATCCTTTCTTTTTCATTTTCAATTTCTTTTTTTGCCATAAGTTTATAACTTTCAAAATCTGCTATTATCTTTGCTATTATATTATTTTTTTCTTCAATTTCCTTTTCAAGCTTACTTATTTTTTCTTTGAGTAATTTTCTTCTTCTGAATATCATATTAAGCAGTTAGCATTGGAATACCTTCTTCGAATCCCGTCTTCATTTTTAATCCAGCAAGTATTGCATAAATATTTCCAATATTATTTTGAAGCATTGCATACTCTCTTGGATATTCTTGCAAGGTATATACTTTTAATGCTTCTTGATATGCTTCCATTGCTTTATGGAAATTATCAAACATATCAACAATCAATGCAAGATTTCTATATGATATACCCAAATTATTTTGAACAATAGCATATTCCATAGGATATTCCTGTAAATTGTATACTTTTAATGCTTCTTTAAAAGCACTTATTGACTTATTAAGATTTTCTTCTTTTTCATAATAATTGGCTAATGTTCTATATGCAATTCCAATATTTGTTTGTATTTCAGCATATTCCATAGGATATTCCTGTAAATTGTATACTTTTAATGCTTCTTTATATGCATTTATTGACTTATTAAGATTTTCTTCATCAGCATTTATTTCATACACGTCAAAATATATTTTGCCCATTTCTTTGTGTACTTCAGCATATTCCATAGGATATTCTTGTAAATTGTATACTTTTAATGCTTCTTTATATGCATTTATTGCATTTGTTAGATTTTCTTCCTTATCTCTTATTTCAGATAAAAGAGAATATGCTATAGCAAGATTTGTATTTGTTGTTGCATATTCCATAGGATAACTTTGTAGATTGTAAAATTTTAATGCTTCTTTATATGCTTCAATCGCATTATATAAATGTCTTTCTTCTTTCGTAATGCCAGCCAAAACGCAATATGCCATCCCAAGATTATTTTGTGTAACAGCATATTCCATAGGATATTCTTGTAAATTGTATACTTTTAATGCTTCTTTATATGCATTTATTGCATTTGTTAGATTTTCTTCCTTTGTTCTATCAACATCAATTTCATATTTTTTTTCATATTTTTCCTCATTTTTTTCCTTCTTTTTCTTCGCCCTAATTGTTTTTTTTATCTTCTCTTTTCTCATTTCGAATATATAATGTGTTATGTTCCTTAAATTTTTCTCTTTTATCAGCAATAAATAACTTTCTCCAATTTTATTTTGTATTATGGCATATTTTTCTGGATAATTATCTATATGATATACTCCTAATGCATTTTTAAAATTTTTAATCGCCTTATTAATATATTCTTTCTCTTCTTCAATTTTTGAAAGTCTTAAATATATTTCTCCAATTTTCTCATTTAAATCTGCATATTGATTTTCTTTTTCCTTATTTACTTTTATTACAATTTTAAGTATTTTAAGAGCTTCTTCATATTCATTAATTGCATTCAATAAATTTTCTTTTTCCTTTTCTATTTCCGCCAAATCTTTATATATATCTCCCAAAGATATTTTTGTTGATATAAATTCAAACGGATTTTCCTCTATTTTCAAAATTTTTAATGCCTCTTCAATACAATCCATTGCATTGTATAAATATTTTTTTTCTTTTGTTAATTTAAAAAAACTATAATATACATTTCCCAACTTACTTTTTATAATTGCTTTTTCAACTTCATATCCCAAATTTTCATATATCTTGATTGCTTCTTCATATTCATCTATAGCTTTTGTTAATTCACCCTTTTCTTTATACAAAGAGCCAATATAACTTTTAACTAGTGCAAATAAATATGGATATTCCTTTTTATTAAAAATTTCTATTGCTTCAAAATAAAAATCAATTGCTTCTTCATAATTCCCAGCATTTTGGCTTTTAATTCCTTTTTTTATCAGTTCCTCTGCTTTCTTAATAGTTTCGAATTTATCCATTATTTTTTCTTCTATTTTATTAAAATTGTCTTTCTTTCCTTTTATTAAATAAATTAGCAGATTCATTTACTTTCCCTCACAATTTTATTTTTTATTTGCTCATATAAATTTTGTAAATATGTACACCCTTCAATTTCTTTCCCTATTCTGAGAAATTCTTTATATGCTTCTATTGCTTTTGATATGTACTCATTTTTTCTTTCTATCTCCCACAATTTGTAATAAACATTTCCTATCGACTTTTTTAATAAAAAATATTCTAATGTGCCAATTTTTCTTACTTTTAATGCTTCTTTATATGCTTCTATTGCTTTCATTAGATTTTCTTTTGTATTTGTAATTGATGCTAATTTAACATAAGCTGTTCCGAGATTGTTTTGAGTTATTGCATATCCATTTGGATTTGTTTCAATTTTTCTTACTTTTAATGCTTCTTTATATGCTTCTATTGCTTTCATTAGATT
>CAZDCH010000001.1:0-14942 GCA_964503915.1 uncultured Thermoplasmatales archaeon | reverse complement strand
TTCTTTTGTATTTGTAATTGATGCTAATTTAACATAAGCTAATCCGAGATTGTTTTTTATAAGAGCATATGATTCTGGAAATTGCTCAATATTGTATACTTTTAATGCTTCTTGATAACATGAAATAGCTTTCTGTAAATTTTTCTCAATATCTTTGACATTTTTAATTATTGAATGTGCAACAATAATATTTTTTTCTTTCATGACCTTGTTACTATATAACAAATTATCTTAAAATTTTTTTTATTTATTTAAGATTGCAATTTATTTAAGATTGTCAAGAAATTTTCTATTGTTTGCTTTATATAATGGTTCATCATCTCTTAAACAAGCTAATACTTTGCTTTTGATAGAACAAAATAGTAAAGATTTTTTACATTCGCAAAATTTTTCATCTGGCAAACCACAAAATATATATGTTGAAATGTTTATGCATCCTGATGAAAAAAATAGATGCAATATTTGTAGGAATAGCATTTATAACTGTTTTATTTTTAAATACATATTTTAATTTTACATCAAAAATTGCAATAAATGAAGAAGCAAAAGAATTATCTCAAAAGTTTTATCTTGCTGGTCCAGACCCATATTATAACATGAGATTACTAGAAGAAACATTGAAAACTGGGCATTTTCCATATATAGGTGGAAAATATGGAGAAAAAGACCCTCTACTAAATTATCCAATAGGTGGGTCTGGAGCAAGGCCACCCCTCTTTACTATGATTACAATTGGCATAGGAAAAATTTTATCAATTTTTATCTCGCCAACAGATGCAATGGGATATGCAATGCAATTTCTTCCCGCCTTATATGGTGCTTTACTAGTTGTTCCTGTTTATTATATTGGAAGAATGCTATTTAATAGAAAAGCCGGAATAATAGCTTCATTTATTGTTGCATTAATTCCAATACATTTAGGCTCTGGACATGGCTCTGCTTACTCCTTGTACGACCACGATTCTTTTGTATTACTGCTTATTACAACAACAATAATGTTTTTAATAATGAGCTTAAAAGAAAAAGATAAAATAAAATCTATCGCATTTGCTTGTTTTGCAGGAGTTACAATTTCTGCAATAACAATGACTTGGGTAGCTTCTCAATACATATATGCATTGGTTGGCCTATATGGATTTGTTCAAATGATTATAGATATATTTACGAAAAGAATAAATGTAAAGATTGTTAGAACTATTTTAATATCATTATTTACTGGTTATTTACTTTCATTTCCAATTTTGTGGACAAGACTAGGATTTAGCTTGTCATTACAATTGTTTATTCCAATTGCAATTGCAATATTCAGCATAATTTATCTGTGGATTGGGAAAAAGAATATTCCTTGGGTTATTTCATTGCCTTCATTGGGAATTATTGGTGGAGTTATTCTTTCATTTTTATATTTTATAAGAGGTACTACAAATCCATATTTGAAACCAATAACAAAAATTTCAGAAATAATATTTGGAAAAGGAATATATGGAAGTAAAGTAGCTTTAACAATAGCAGAAGCATCTACTTTTGATTTTAGTAGAACGGTAATGTTCTTTGGCCCAGCATTATATTGGCTTGGATGGCTTGGCTTTCTTTTACTTTTATATAAATTTTATAAAAAATTAAAAAATGAATATATGCTGGTTATTATATGGTTTTTAGTTGAATTTTGGTTAACTTCTGTTGCTGGAAGATTTTTGAATGATTTGGTTCCTTTAATAGCAATATTAGGAGGAGCTACTTTATGGCTAATTGTAAATAAAATAGATTTTAAGTCAATGCTTAAAACAGTTAAAAGCGTTGGAGGTGGATGGTATGGTATAAAAAAAGGTTTAAAAATGAAGCACGTTGCAGGTGCCTTTATGATCGCCTTTTTCATTATCCTTCCAAATGGATGGATGGCATTTGATGCTTCTTTGCCCGAAGGAATGAAAAACGTGTTTAAAAGCAAAAAATTAGGTGCATTTGGTTTAGGATTACATACTGAAAAATATTGGACTGATGCTTTTGCTTGGCTTAGAAACCAAACTTCTAAATATAACGATAGCAAGCCAGCATTTATTGCATGGTGGGACTATGGTTTCTATTGTGTAGCTGTAGCAAAAAATCCAACTGTTGCAGATAATTTCCAAGAAGGAATACCTCCAGCTGCAAATTTCCATACATCAGAAAATGAGCAAGAAGCAGTGGCAGTATTGATTACAAGATTGCTTGAAGGCGAATTTGTAAAAAAAGGAGAAATTAGCTTAAAAACGAAAGAAGTCATATATAAATATTTGAAAAATGACGCCAATTCTTTCATAAAAATAATAGAAAATCCAGAAAAATATGAAAATACAAGCGTTGGAAAAATTATTGGAGAGGAATATGGAGGGAAAACTTATAGAGTAAGGCCTGAAAATGCAAGATATCATGATGCTGTAAAGCTAATTACAAAGCTAGATGATGAAAATATTACAATGTTTTATAGAGAAATACAAAATATTACTGGAAAAAGTATAAGATATTATGGTGTTGAAGGCTATGATATGAATATCTTTAGCGTGTTTACATTTTTAGCAGATAAAGGAATATTTGGTTATGAAAAGAAAGACAAAATTTACAGGATACCAGAAGATGATTATTTCAAATTATGGTATGTTGCAAAGAAGACTGGACAGAGATTTACTCAAGACGAGTATATAAATATTATAAATACTATGACATCAGATAGAATAGAAGAGTTGTATGGCGGCTTTGATACATACACACAAAGAAAAGATAAGTTTTATGATAGCATGGTTTATAGAGTATATCTAGGAGAAACTGTTCCAAAATATTTATTTGAGAATATTAGTAAATATGGATATTGGATGTTATTGCCTTTTTGGACAGATAATCCAACAGATCCTTTTGGAAAAGGAAATTATTTATATAACCCTACAGCCAATTTGAAACATTTTGTTATTGAATATTTATCCCCTTACAATTTAAATAAATCTCTTTATTTCCATAGAGGCGTAATTTGTTTTAGAATGCCTGCAGTTGTTATTGCAAAATATTATGAAGGAGCTGAAATAGAGGGAATTTTGCAAAGCGATGGTGAGCCATTAAAAGACATGTGGGTTGTTGTAAAGGATGACTTTAAACAAAAATTGGAAATTGAATATGGCGATAGGATATTAAATAGAACTTTGGAAAAAATACCTCATGATAGAGTAAAAACTGATGAAAATGGTCATTTCAAAGTAATTGCACCTGCTGGAAATATAACTCTTGCAATTTATTCTGGAGATGCATTGATAAAAGAAATTGTTTTTAATAAGACTGGAAAATTTGCTCCTATAACTGAAGAAGAAGCAACTCGCATAAGATCATGGAAAAGAAATATTGGTATAATAAATATTGAAAAGGGAGGAATAAAAGGAATAGTATTTTGGGATAAAGATAGAGATGGGATTTATAATAAAAGTGTTGATGAACCATTGAAGGCAACTGTTGAAATTGCTGGCAAAAAAATAACTACTGGAAGCAATGGAAAATATGAAATAAAGAGATTATTACCAAAACATTACATGCTAACAGTTAGTAAAAATGGATATAGTACAAGGAGAATAGGTATTACAATTGAGCCCAATAAAACTATATGGCAAAACGTTTCAATGACTCTGTCAAAAGTAGAAGTGAAAGGAAAAGTATGGCACGATAAAAATGGAAATGGGAAATTAGATGAAAATGAAACCATGCCAAATGTTCCAATTGAATTTAAAGTAATAAAAGCTTTAGATAAAAGTGCAAGGAATACCTCGACTTCTTCTGATGAGAATGGAAATTATTCAATAACTTTATATCCATCTAAATACAAGCTTATAGTAAACTATTCAACTGTAGAAGAAAATGTAACAGTTGTATATAAATATGAAACCATCTTAAACATAAAAATAGGAGATGAAACAATTACAAGGGATATAAAACTTATTAGCGAGCAATAATTGTTACAACATCTCCATCTTTTAATTCATGGTTTATTCCTACTCTTTGCTTCGGGAAATCTGCAGAAGGGCCATCAATTATTGCATATTTAAAATTTTTTAAAAAATCTTTATGCAATCTAATACAAACATCTTTTATTTTAGCTCCTTTCTTCAAAACCATTGGCTTATCTTCAATTTTTTCATTTGGTTTTTCATTTGGTTTTAAATAAACTCTTATTAATTCTAACTTTTCAAAAATTTTTTTCTTTAATTCTTCTAAACCATAACCTTTTTTTGCAGATATATAAATTCCGTCAATGCCTTTTATATCCATAATATCTATTTTATTTATTACAGTCAGAGTGGGCAAATAAACTCTATTTCCTAAAATTGCATCTATCAAATCCTCATCTGTTATATCATCTCTTATTATTATATCTGCATTATTCATATATTCTGATGCAATAGCTTTAGCTACTTTATAACTAAGCTTGCAATTTTTTGCAAATTCAATATTTATTCCCCCTCTATCTTTTTTCTTTATTATAATATCTGGCTTCTTTTTGTCTATTCTTATACCTGCATTCCACAATTCTCTTTTTATGTATTCTATTTCATCTACTGTAAAAACATCTACAACTATTAAAATTAAATCAACAACTCTAGCCATAGCAATAATTTCTCTTCCTTTTCCTCTGCCAAGAGAAGCACCATATATGATGCCTGGCAAATCAATTAGCTGTATTTTACATCCTTCATATTCCATCATTCCTGGAATTACTTTTGTTGTTGTAAAACCATATTCCCCAACTTTGCTTTTTGCATTTGTCAATTTATTTAACAAGGTGGATTTACCTACAGATGGAGGACCAATGATAGCAACACTTGCATCTCCTGCCTTTTTAATAAAAAAGCCATAACCTTTCATTGCCTTGCTTTTCCTACTTTCTTCCTTAAGTCTTGCAAGTTTTGCTTTTAATTTTCCTATATGATGTTCTGTTGCTTTATTGTATGGCGTATTCTTTATTTCCTCTTCTAGCTTCCTTATTTCTTCTTCAATACTCATTTCTATTTATAAAATAAAATAATTAAAAAAATGTTATGTAAAATTAAAAAATAAAAACAATAATAAAAAACAATAATAACTAAACTAAGGGCAAAAACAAAAAACTCATAGATATTAGGATTAAGGGCCCGTAGCCTAGTGGATAAGGCGGCAGCCTTCGGAGCTGCAGGTCGTGGGTTCGAATGGCTATACCAGAAAATCCCACCGGGCCCATCCCAAACCTTTTTATACTACAATGAGATGTTTAAAGGGGAAAAATATGGAAGGAACGGTAAAAAAATGGGTAAATAAGAAGGGGTACGGTTTCATCGGAGTAGATGGACAAAAGGATGTTTTTGTTCACTATTCTGATGTGAAAAAAGAAGGTTATGTAAGCCTTAAAGTGGGGCAAAGAGTAAGGTTTGATTTGGTTGAAACTGATAAAGGACCAAGGGCAAAAAATGTTGAATTGCTGGAATGATTTTGTCTGATAAGGATATAAAGGAAGCAATTTTGAAGGGAGAAATATCAATTAAGCCATTTAATGTTAAGAATCTAACACCAAATGGTTATGATTTAACTATTGGAGAGATATATATAAATGGTGAAATATTAAAAGAAGCAGTAATAAAACCATTGAAATGGTTTGCAATATCAACTAAGGAATATATAAAGCTAAAAAATATAACTGCTCAACTTTGGCTTCGCTCTAGTTATGCAAGGAAAGGAATTTTATCTTCATTTGGAAAAGTGGATGCTGGATTTGAAGGATGTTTAACAATTTCTTGTTTTAATAGTTATCAAGAAATAAAGATTAAGGAAGGAGAAAGGTTTTGTCAAATTGTATTTGAAAAGCTATTATCTAAACCTTCAAAATATTATGAAGGAAAATATAAAGGGCAAAAAACAGTAAAGCTTAAGTAGGCCATTCCATTGCAACTTTTTCTATTAAATATAACAAATATTTCCAAAATTTTTCAACACTTCTTATGTTTACTTTTTCATCTGGACTATGTGGATGTTCAATTTGTGGCCCAATAGATATAATTTCTTTTATTCCTGCAATTTCTCCAATAACTCCAGTTTCAAGTCCTGCATGTATTGCCTTTTTTTCTGGTTCTTTTCCATATAATTCTTTAAATGCTTCTGCAGCAATCTTTAAAATCCTTGATTCTAAATTTGGTTTCCATCCTGGATATTTACTTCCTTCTTCAATGCTTGCATCAGCTAATTCTGCTATACATCTAATACTTTGCATTACTCCCTCCAAAGCAGAATTGATGGAACTTCTCGAACTCATTACTATTACAAGTTCATTATTTGTTCTAACTGTAGCTAAATTTGTAGATGTTTCTACCAAATCCTTTACTTCTTGACTCATTGCTAAAACTCCATGGGGCAAAGCCATAAGTAAGGAAATTACCTTTCTATTTGTTTCTTCATCAAAAATCTTTTCTATTTTACAATCTTCTATTTCTATTTTTAAATTTGGCTCAGTTTTTGAATATTCATTTTTAAAAATTTTTTCCATTTCTTTTATTTTGTTTACAATTTCTTCCTTTTTCGTTCTGTCTGTTAAAATTTCAGCAAATGCTTCTCTAGGAATAGCATTATGCTTATCTCCTCCTTCGATTTTACTAATCCTCGCATTTATATTATAAAGAAGTCTTGAAAGCAGCTTTATTGAATTCGCTCTACCTTTATCAATTTCTATGCCTGAATGGCCTCCTTTCAATCCCTTAATATGTATTCTAATCCCTTCTCCTGATAAATTTTCATATCTTAGAGGTAATTTTATTGTTGAATTTCCTCCTCCAGCACACCCAATATATATTATACCAAAATCCTCGCTATCTAGATTTATTAAAATTTCTCCTTTTATAAATTCTTTCTTCAATCCAAAAGCTCCTGTTAATCCCGTTTCTTCATCTACTGTAAATAAAAATTCTAATGGGCCATGCTTAAAATTTAATTCCATCAGTGCGAGACACATTGCCAATCCAATGCCATTATCTGCTCCTAAAGTAGTTCCTCTTGCCTTAACCCATTCTCCATCAATGTATGGCACAATAGCATCTTTACTAAAATCGTGTTCAACATCTTTGTTCTTTTCACAAACCATGTCCATATGGCATTGGAGTGTGATCATTGGTGCATTTTCATATCCATTTGCTTTTTTTCTAACAACAACATTTCCAACTTCATCTTTGTAACATTCTAGACCATTTTTTTTAGCTATCTCAACTATATATTCAGCAATTTTCTCTTCATGTTTTGAACATCTAGGTATTTTACAAATTTCTTCAAAATATTTCCATACAATTTTTGGCTCTAAATTTTCAAGCATGATATGAATACAATTTCGATTTAAATTATTAACTTTTAGAATGTTGTAACAATAACAATAAAAAAATAAAAAATAAAATAAAAAAATAAAACAATACTATGAAATACAATAAAAATTAAATAATTTTAAAAAATAATATTATATAGCGAGGGTAGCCAAGCCAGGTTAAGGCGGCAGACTCAAGATCTGCTGGCGTAGGCCGTCGCCGGTTCAAATCCGGCCCCTCGCATTATTTTTTGTGCCTCATTTTTTTCCTTCTTTTTCTTAATTTATGTTTCTTTAACTTTTGCCTTTTTCTTTTCCTTCCACAAGGCATCAATCTTAATCTATTATCCTTTTTTAAAATTTATTTAATTCATAAATTCTTAAGCATATTTTAAAATCTTTACACTATCTATAATCCCAATTACATTTTCTCCATCTAAAACTGGCAATTTTGAATGCTTACTTTTTCCTATTTTATGAATAGCATCTATCAATTTTTCTCCTCTAAAAGAACTTGTTACTTTCTCTTTTGGAGTCATTAATTCTTTCAATTTTTTCCCAATCTTCCTTTTTCTTCTAGCTATAAGCGCATCGCCCTTTGTAAATATGCCTACAAATTTTCCATTTTCATCTACAACATTAAGGAAATCTATTTGGTTTTTTTCCATTAATTCTTCAGCATCTCTCCCAGTTTTCTCTTCATTTATTATATATGCTTTCTCCATTACATCTTCTACTGGAGAAAGATATATTTCCCATTTTGGTAATTTTATATTAATTTTATATCTCCACAAAACAACAATTATTATAACTAAGGGGAGCAATGACAAAGAAAATATGTATTCAGCATTTATTGATGGAATGCTTTTGCTAAAATATATTGTAAGCCATGAAATCAAAGCTACATATCCCATAGAAAAAATAATTAAAGGAATTGCGTCCTTAATTTCTACCCCTTTTATTTGCATCTATTTTTAATGGAATATAAAAATAAAAATATTTTTCATTTATAGTCTCTCTTCAATCCAATTGTATATTTCTCTAAATATTTCTTTTTCTGAATTTATACCCAATACTAAATCAAGATGCCCATAATCAGCTGTCGAATTTTCTTTTGAAAACATCTTTAATGTTATATCTTTGCTTCCAACCATTTCTTTGATTTTAAATACATCTTCTTTTATTGCAACTTTATCTCCATTGCCAGCAATTACAAGCAATGGGGCAATAAAATTCTTAAAATTTTTAATATAACTTTCAGGACAAAACCAAGAGAAAATTTTGCAAAATCTTGGGTACTTTGGAAACTTGCAAAAATCGCTCATTTCAAGCATAAAAGCAAATTGATAGAGTTTTTTACATGAAATTATTTCTATACCAATTTCCCAAAATTTTTGCAATACTTTATTGTCTATATTATTTCTGTTTACAAAAAATTTTTCTATAATTTCTCTGCTCCATTTCATATTAATGTAAAGAGGCGTAAAAAATGGTTGATTTAACCTATGTGGACATCTTATCTTGACCAAATTAATAAGCCATTCATAGCCTTCTTTTTGGAGATTTTTAAATAAACCAGAAAATTTTACTGGTGATGCAATTGTAATAACGCCTTTCAGATTTTTTCTTCCATTTTCAGTACTTCCATATGCATAAGCAATCATTCCTCCCATGCTATGCCCAATCCAAAAAATCTTTGTATCCATTCCTTCCTTTGCTAATCTTTTTTTAATGTAATTAATGGCATCTGGAGCATCATGATTTACATATGTATCAAAACACCAATTAAACCATTTTTTAATTCCTTTTTTTCTACTTTTTCCATGTCCTCTTAACTCAAGAACCCATACATCAAGTCCTTTATTTGCCAAGTATTTTGCCAAACTATATTTACTATCTTCAAAATCTAAGTTATATCTATTACACGCAAACCCATGACACAATAAAATAGAAGCCCTATCTCCAGCATATCTATATAGAGCAAGCTCCCATCCGTCAGTAGTTGGAGCATATTCAATATAATGCATATTTATGCGGGCGCCGGGATTCTGACACAAATTTACTGGTAAAATTTTCAAAGAGAGTGCAGCACTATTACATACCTATCCAAGAAGATTAGAAGATTGCCTGATTTAAAAAGCAAATTTTAAAAATTATTAGCATATGAAAACCCATATGTCGAAGAAATTGAGACCAAAATATATGAAAGAAAGAGAGTTTGATGAAGTATTAAAAAAGGGGAGACCATGGATACCATATAAAATTGATATGGATACCTTACCAGATTGGATGAAGAATATCCCTAAAGAAAAGTTACACTCCGTATATATAAGCGGTTCTACTAATGCAATTAAAACAGATAAAGGAGAAGAGATAGGTGGGATTGATATATTTAGAAAAGCGGAGGAGGACCCTGTAAATTACAATAAAGACCATATGATTATCATAAGAGACGAAGAGAGTGATGACATGTTACTTGTTTTAGGTCCTTTTAAAGATCATGAACATTGGATCAATGAGATACCAGATAGATTAAAAAACGCCGAAATTATAAGATTATGTAGAGATGAGGGGTGTTAGAGATATAGTGCAGATCCTTTTACTCAAGGTAACGTTTGTAACTATCTAACAATTAAAAATACTCAAAATAGCCTTCTAATTTTATCGAGGTTAGAGTCATCGTACAGCAGTCTGGAAATTGTCGACTATGATGTGAGATTTTTCTCGAATTTCTTTAATTTTATATATCATGCTAATACCATCCAATTTACTCCAGTTGCATTACATCCCATAATCTCACACATTCCAAAATATTATTCTAATTTACGGTCTTACTTAAAATAATCATTTTATTTTCACCTCAATATCAAAACATTTAAATATTTTACATTCTTATGTTATTATGAAATAGGTGATATGAATGACAACGATACCGTATATAAGAATAGACCAAATAAAAAAGTTTATTATAGAAATGCCGAAAGAGTCGTGTAGTATAGATGAATTAATAAATAAATTCGGAAGAAGTAGTGTTGGAAATGCTTTACCAACCCTTGCATTCCTTAGATTAGTTAAATATGACAAAAAAGAGAAAAAAATATCTCTATCAGAAATGGGCCGTAGGTTTAGAGTTGCTCTGGTAACCGAAGACTATAAGAAAGCTCGAGAAATTTTAAAAAACATTATAGATGAAATAGATTTATTTATGTTTATTAGAGGGTTGTTAGAGAGGAAGGGTTCCATCTCTAGCGAAGAAATTGGTAAAGAACTAGCATTCAAATACAACAAAACGTGGAGAAACCCTGCAACTTATCGAGCCTACGGGTCTGCATGTGCAAGTATTTTGGGATTTGCAGGGTATGGGATATATGAGAGAGGTATTTTGAGAAAAGGCGAACGCCCCCTAAAAAAAGATAGGAAATTACCATCCCCTTATCTTTCATTTGGTAAAATGCTAAAAATTTTACGTGAAATCGGTAATGAAGAAGCAGATTTACATAGCTTATCAAGCAGACTTAATACAAAAGAAAATCGACTCGGAGCTGAATTATCAGTTTGTGTGGAGCTAGGGATTATTGAAAGATTATCACCAGGAAAATTTATACTAACGACAAAAGGAAACAAGTTGATCGACCCATTAAATGAGCATCGTAGAAAAGAAATATGGAGAGATATTCTGCTTGAGAGCCCATATAGCAAAATAATAAGTCTTTTGAAAGATAGAAGCTTCAACTTTCAAGAGCTAGGTACAATACTTAAACACCATTTTGGAGGAAAATGGAGAGAGGACACAACAATCAACACATTTACCAAGAAATTCTTAAATTGGCTAAAAGAAGCAGAGATCATTGAAAGTGAAGATGGCAAATATAGACTGAAGACTATCGAGATCAAGACGAAAGAACAAATTAAACCGAAAATACCCCACAGGATAATATCAATTGATTATTACACTATAGGAAAAAGAGTTGGCATAATATATGCTAGTAAAAATTTTGATGAAATAAAAAAAGCTGTTTCTGACCTTATCGATCTTTGCAAAAATGAAGACAACTTAAATGATGTCATAGAACTAATGAACGAGCATCTTAAATTATTTATAGATATGAAGCTCTCTGATGGACGTATTTTTCTACCAGATATTAAACTTTTAGAAAAGAGATTGGGTGTTGAAAATGGAATTTAAAATTTATCCAGTGGACGCTAAGTGGATTATTGAGGTTGCGGAACTGTATGAAAAATTTAAAAAAGAAGGTAAAGAGTTAGATAAAAAATCCGTGGCAAAAGCACTAGGAGTATCAGAAAGTACTGTTCAAAATGCTATCGGAGCATTTAAACAACTAGAATTAGATAAAATCTCTGATAAGATAGCAAATTCTAATTTAGAGAGTCAGAAACAATTATTTAGAAAAGCGCTGCAATCTTATAAGCCGTTTTTGGAGTTCATATTCTTTTTAGAAAAAGGCGATGACCCTAATAAAGCTATTAAAAAGGTTTTAAGTATTTTTGAAATAAGAAGGAAATCAGAGGATGTAATACGGACATTCCGGAATTGGGGAAGTTTTGCTGGTATATTTAAAGGTAAAAATTTTGAGCTTTCAGAATATATAAAATCTTTAAAGCCCTCGATAATAGAAGATTTATTCGATTCTCTGAATAACGAGATAAAAGCTAAAATATGGATTAAAAAGATTCTAGGGGCGGCAGAAAATTACTTATCAAATGAGGAATATGAATCCTTATTAAGGTCAATATTAAACATAGTGAAAGATCCGAGGGAAGCGGTACAGTCTGCTGGTGAAGCATTGGAAGATTTTTTGAGAAAACTTGCTCATGATAAAGAAATTGATGTCAGCAGAAAAAATGGAATTTACCAAATTGCGGAGGAATTAAGGAAAAATAATGTTTTGGCAAGTAAACACGTCCCCATTTTAAAGGGTTTGCAAGTTTTTCTTGACAGAGATGTCTTTGAAGGACTCGCAGCATTCCGAAATATAGCACATCACGGTAAAGATAAAGAAGAGATGAAAAAATGGGAATTAAGCGAAGAATTAGCCCTTAGTTATGTTATTCAGGTATTGTTATGTATAAAAAGTTTATATTATTATGCTATTGAAAGTCAGTTAAAATTTTGAGAGGTGATAAATTGTCACAAAAGAATATAAAAATGATGGCAAAGAAAAGAACTAAAAGGAAATACCCACTACCCGAAAAAAGAATAAAGTTTGAAAATGAAATAGATATTCTGAAAGGTGTTGTGGAATTTAGCGATAAAGGTGATCAACCAGTTAGTTATAAAGATATCAAAATAGGATTATCACCGAGCGCCATTTCATCGGAACTTACCTTTCTCGAATCAATAAATATCATTAATAAAGAAAAGTGGGGTAAATATTTGCCTAATCAAGAAGCTATCGAATTCGTTAATAACTTAAATTTGGGTAATGAAAAGGAAGCTAAAAAAATATTAAGAAATATCCTAATTAACACATGGTTTGGAAAATTGGCTTTTAAACTACTAAATATAAAAAAGGAATGTGATATAAACACTTTTATATCTGAATTAGGCAAAGAATCTGCTGCGGATCCAAAAAAGGATAAGAAAGCAGTGAAGAAATTGGTGGAGTGGTTAAAATATGCAGAGATTATAGAAATAGGAGAGGATAATCAAGTAAAGCTTAAAGTTTCAAAGCCAACAAAAGAGGCAGAAAAAGAAATTGTTGAAATGGCTAGAAAGGAGGAAAAGGCAAAAAGCGAGGAAGATATATCAAGAATATCTATAAACATAACATTTTTAATACAAGTAAATTCTCAAACAAAAGAAGATGATATTAAAAAATTAATCCAAACTATTAAAGATATAATCCAAGAAATTAAAAGATAAATTAATAATAATCTTAATCTTAATAATCTATAGTAATATTAGTGTAAAAGTGGATTTTTTTATTTTCTATCCCAGATTTAAAGAGAATTAAGGATAAAGGAAAGAAAAGGTGTAATGTTCGATAATCCAATTAATAAAAAAACTTAATAAAAACAGGTATTAAATGAGATAACAACAAAAAATTTTTTATAAATACTAAAAATAGTGATACGATGAAAGAGGATGAATATATAAAATTAGCAAAAAAAACCTTAAAAATTTTAGAAATAACTTATTCCGAAAATGAAAATCTAGAAAGTTTATTAAAGAAAATCGAAAATGCCATGCCTTTCTATTCAAGTTCTACAGAAAAAGAAATTGCAGAACTAACAGTAAAAATCGCAAGGGAAATCAGAAATCGAGGAGATATCAACTCTCTCAATAAACTTTTGCAAAAGTTAGAAGATGATGTAAGTTACCTTCCTTGGGATTAGGAGGAATCCAATGACAACACCTGGTCTACAATCTTTTGGTTTGAGAAGGTTTCAAAATATTGCATTTATAGAAAATATTGATATAGAATTAACGAACCAGTGTAATTTTAATTGTATGTATTGCTATGTGGATAGGACTCAAGTAACCCATTTAGATATACTAACATTAAAAAATATAATAGATTTTTGTGCTGAAAATAACGTCAGTAACATCACACTAACTGGTGGAGAACCATTTTTATATAAACATTTTGATGAGTTAATGGCTATCATTGAAAAAAGAGATGATATAAATTTTTCGTTCTTTTCCAATGGTAGTTTTTTAAAGAAGGTATTTAAAAAATACGATTTTTCTCAGTTTAATATTTGCCTCAAGAGAGATTGTATCAATGATGAACTGCAATCTTTAATGTGCGGCATTTCTAAAATGCCGTATAATTTTGTTGATTTGGTAGTACATACTCAAGATAATGTTCATGAAGTAACAGTACATTCAACGCTAACCGCAATGAATTATAAAGAATTGCCAGATTTACATAGGTTTTGCAAAAAATTAGGTGTACCACATTATATTTCGAGGTATGTTCCTGCTAGAGGAGATATTAAAAAATTATTACCGACACCAGAAATGTGTAAAAAAGTCTTTTCGGAAATTGCTAAAATGGAGGGAAAGGAATGTAAAATCCCTTTTGTCGGAGAAATCGGTTGTATAAAAATGTATTGTAGTCTTTTTATAGATAGATTCGGTACTATTTATCCTTGTTCTAATTTGCCTATCAAAGTTGGCTTCGTTACTAGGAAAGATTTCTCAATAAATTACGAAAAATTAAAGATATTTAGGAATATTAATAAAAACATACTTGGAAAGTGTAGAACATGCGTAGAGAATTGGAGATGTTATGGTTGCAGGGCAATTGCTTATCATTTAACTGGAAATTATTTGGAGAGTGATCCATTATGTTGGAAATAATAAAGATACTAAAAATAGGAGGCAGCGTATTAACTTACAAGGATAAGTATTCTAGGTTAAACAATCTGTTGGTAAGAAGAATTGCCTTAGAGATAAAAAGTTGGCTAGATGTTGAGCATGATAATAAACTCATATTTATCGCTGGTGCAGGATCTTTTGGACATCCGCTGGCCCATAAGTTTATGCTAAATGAAGAAACAGAGAAAAATAAGGATGGATTGGGCTTTGTTTTAACAACAACAAATATGCAAAAAATGAGTAATATGATAGCAAATATATTTCAAAAGT